>DALZZG010000034.1:0-24932 GCA_031987665.1 Stenotrophomonas sp.
CGGGTGCCTGGCCGGCAGCGGCAGGCGCTGCCGCCGACGCCGGAGCGGCTGCAGGTGCAGCGCCCTCGCCTTCGGCCTCCAGCACCACCACCACATCGCCTTCGGACAGCTTGTCGTCCAGCTTGACCTTGATTTCCTTGACCACGCCTGCGGCGGTGGACGGCACTTCCAGCGTGGCCTTGTCCGACTCCAGCGTGACCAGGCCCTGGTCCTTCTTCACCGTATCGCCCACGGCGACCAGGATTTCGATGACCGGGACGCTCTGGTAGTCGCCGATGTCGGGAACCTTGATTTCAACAGTTGCCATGTTGTCCGTCTCCCTTACAGCAGCACGCGGCGCATGTCAGCCAGCACCTGCGACAGGTACGTGGTGAAGCGCGCGGCCAAGGCACCGTCGATGACGCGGTGGTCGTAGCTCAGCGACAGCGGCAGCATCAGCTTGGGCTCGAAGGCCTTGCCGTTCCATACCGGCTGCATGGACGACTTGGACACACCCAGGATGGCCACTTCCGGCGCATTGACGATGGGGGTGAAGGCGGTGCCGCCGATGCCACCCAGCGAACTGATCGAGAAGCAGCCACCGCTCATGTCGGCCGGACCAAGCTTGCCGTCGCGCGCCTTCTTTGCCAGTTCGCCGGTTTCCTGCGCGATCTGCACCACACCCTTCTTGTCCACGTCGCGGACCACCGGCACCACCAGCCCGTTGGGCGTGTCGGCGGCGAAGCCGATGTGGAAATACTTCTTCAGCGTGAGGTTCTCGCCGCTGGCGTCCAGCGAGGCGTTGAACTCGGGGAACTTCTTCAGTGCCGCAGCGCTGGCCTTGATCAGGAAGGCGAGCATGGTCAGCTTGATGCCGGCCTTCTCATTCTCCTTGTTCAGCGCCACGCGCAGGGCTTCCAGATCGGTGATGTCGGCCTGGTCGAACTGGGTGACGTGCGGAATCATCGCCCAGTTGCGTGCCAGGTTGGCACCGGAAATCTTCTTGATGCGCGACAGCGGCTGCACTTCGGTTTCGCCGAACTTGGCGAAGTCCACCTTCGGCCACGGCAGCAGGTTCAGGCCGCCACCGGCAGCCACGGTGCCACCACCGCTGGTGGCCACGCCGCCGCTGAGTGCGCCCTTCACGAACTTCTGGATGTCGTTCTTGGTGATGCGGCCCCCCTTCTCGGTGCCGGTCACCTGCGACAGGTCCACACCCAACTCACGCGCGAACACACGCACCGCGGGGCTGGCATACGGCACCTTCGACGGCAGCACGCCTTCGGCATTGAACTGCACCGGCGGGCTGGACGGCTTGCCACCTGCCGGCAGCACATCTTCCTGCTGGATCTCGCGCTGGGCCAGCTTGTCGGGCACCGGGTCGACTGCCACCGGCTCAACCTTGGCACCGGTCTCGGAGGTCGGCTCCACCTTGGCGGGAGCGGGCGCGGCAGCGGCCGGCGCGGCGGTGGGCTTGGCTTCCTCGGCGGCCGCTTCGATCAGCGCCACCACCTTGCCCTCGGACAGGGTGTCACCCACCTTGACCTTGATTTCCTTGACCACGCCAGCGAAGGGCGCCGGCACTTCCATGGTCGCCTTGTCCGACTCCAGCGTGACCAGACCCTGGTCCTTCTTCACGGTGTCGCCCACTGCGACCAGCACTTCAATCACCGGAATGTCGCTGTAGTCACCGATATCGGGGACAAGTGCTTCCTTGATTTCGGCCATTGAACTACTCCAGCAACAGTGAGGGAAACACCTATTGTGGCGCTAGCGGGCCCAAGCGCCAACCGCTGCAACTGAATTCGCATACGTATGTCCCAAGACAGCCGTGCGCCAGCGCGTTCGGGACCGCTACGTGTCTTGATATATGTCATTCCAGTGACCTGCCGGCTGTCCTGCTGTCCTGTCCGGTCAATCTCCGCTTTTGTCCGGACTTTCAAGGGACAGCCATGCACCCAGCGGCCCCCATGCCTCCAGCAGCCGGGGCAACGACCACGCCGCATTGGCCGGGCTGGTGGACGGCAATGCCAGAACCGGCAGCGCAGCGGCTGAAAGCGGCAACGCAGGGCGTATCCAACGCTGGAATGCCGCATGGGCGGCGGCGCCGTTGCAGGCGATGGCCTGCAGCATCGGCAACTCAGGAATCAACGTATGCAGCGGATTGGGCACCTCGCTGCCCCGCACGATGGACGCATCCAGACTGCCTGCACGCTCGCATTGACCAATCACATCCCACAGGCCCACGCCTGCCCGCTGCAGGTGGTGCAGGCGCTGTGCGTAGTCCTGCGTCGCATCGAAACCACACAGCTGCGCCATCACCGGCCAGAAGCGGTTGCGTGGATGCGCGTAGTAACGCGCCTGCTGCAGCGATTCCATTCCCGGCATGGAACCGAGCACAAGCACGCGGCAGTGCGTATCCAGCTGCGGAGGCAGGCCTTGAAGCACATTCATCGCCATCAATCCAAAACACCTTCGTGAATGAACACGCGACCGGATCCCCTGATTCCACGGGCCTTGCAGCGAAGCAGCTGAACGGAGATGTGAGCATACGCATCCGCGTTCGACGCGATTCATCTTCGCATCGCTAGGGTTTGCTCGCCCCGCAACGAGGGCCTCGAGAACAACATAGTCCCGATAGAGAGACGAGGAGTTTGTCATGCGTTCGATCAAGATTCTGAGCCTTGCCACCCTGGGCGCCCTGGCGCTGTCGTCCACTGCCTTCGCGCAGGACGCCACCAGCGACACCACCGCCGATACGGCTTCCGGCAAGCACTTCGCCGTGGTTGGCGGCATTTCGCTGCTGCAGCCCAAGAGCAGCCCGGCCGACGGCATCAAGAAGTTCGATGGTGGTCCGGCACCGACCCTGAGCGCCAGCTACTACTTCAACGACAACTTCGCCGTTGAGCTGTGGGGCGCTGCCGACAAGTTCAACCACCGCGTGCGCACCGATGGCGGCGCCAAGGCCGGCACCGTCGAGCAGCAGCCGATCGCGCTGAGCGCGCAGTACCACTTCGGCGCTGCCGACAACACCTTCCGTCCGTTCGTGGGTGCCGGCTACTACGAGTCGAACTTCAGCAACGAGAAGATCGACGGCCTGTCCGCCAGCGGCAACCATGTGGGTGTTGAAACCGCCAAGGGCGCCATCGGCACCGTGGGCGTGGACATGAACATCAACTCCACCTGGTTCGCCCGTGCCGATGCGCGCTACATGCACGCTCGTCCGGAGCTGCGCGTGGGTGGCACCGGTACCGGTGAGGACCTGAAGCTGGATCCGTGGACCGTCGGCTTCGGCATCGGCGCCCGCTTCTGATCCACGGCGCTGGCTGACAGCGCCACGACGCAACCGCGTTGAAGATCGACAGGCACGGACCGTTCGCGGTCCGTGCCTGTTTTGTTTGTCCCGCTTTCGCCTTTGTAGCCCGGGTAGGCGCAGCGCATCCGGGAAAACCTGCAACGCGCATCACTCGCGGAAGACGCCATTCCCGCCGGGATATTCGCGGCGATCAGACCACATCCTCGGAACGGCAGGCCCCGGGTGCGCTGCGCTTACCCGGGCTACGGGATTCACACACCACTGGCTCAGACGTGATCGCCCCAACGCAGCGCAAGGTAGTCGAACTCGCAGTGCAGGCGTGGCTTGACCACTTCGAAGAACGGCGACACATCGAAATCGCGCGGCGTGTACAGGCTGTAGTTGCGGATGTGCAGGATCTCCTGCCGCTGCTCGTGGCCACCCACCTGCGACCGCACTGTCTCGATCTCCGGCAGGATGGGGTAACGGATCGACTCGAACGCCTGCGCGAGCAGCGTGGAGCAGATCGCCTTGGTCGGCTCGCCACTGCCCAGCGCGATCAGCCGCCGTCGCATGTAGGCGGGCACCGGTGGCTGGCGCAGCAGGTAGCGTGCAAGATCCATGACATTCTTCAGGTCGTAGCTGTAACCGATGCGCGCCCGCATGAAGCCGACCAGTTGTTCGACAACCGCCGCCGACAGCCCCCGCGGACGGCAGATGCGGGTGTGCTGATGGGCAAATTCGCTCAAGGCGATGCGCCGCACGCCCTGCTCCACATCCACGTCAATCAGCATCGGCTGCGGCTTGCCGCCGTCCACCAGCGGCTCCTCGCCGATGTACAGCGCCGCGTGCGACCAGGTGGACTGGGTAAGGTACTTGATGGCCGTGGAGAAGCGGCTGCTGCCTTCGACCAGCAGCACGTCACCTGGCCGCAGTGTGCGCGCCAGCAGTGCGGGATCGCTCGTGGACGGGCGCGCATGGTGTCGGCGCGGCTGCGCCAGGAAATGCGCCAGTCGGCGCCCGAGCAGGTTCATGACGCCCATCGACCAGAGTCCTTGCGGGTTGCCACCAGCCTAGCGGCGCATGCACCGTCGCGCCAAGCGACGGTGATTCAGCGCGGGCTGCGGTCGTAACCGCGGTAACGCTGATGGTGGCGCACGCGACGGCGCAGCAGCAGCGCATACATGCCGGCATAGCCGATCAGCACCGCTGCCATCGCCAGCAGGCCGGCATGGCTGAGCCAGCCTGTCTGCGGCCACGCCACGCCATTCACCGAGGCCTGCCAGCCCTGCACCATGCCGGCGATCAGGCGGACGACGATCATCGCCGTCAGCGCAAGCACCAGCCAGGTGTTGGGTTTGTAGAACAGGTCCTGGGGGCCTGCTTCGAAACGGGTGAGCGCATGGCCGAGCACGCCGATCAGCAGACCCGCCCCCCACCCCAGCGCCGCGTACTGCCAGGCCCCCGGCCACCAGAAGCCGGCGATGGCCGCGAAAACGGCAAACATGGCGGTGGACACCAGCGTGCCCCAGAAGTTGAACGTGATCAGCCAGGGCCGCGCCTGCCGACGTGCACCGCCACTGCGCACGCGCTGCCAGAGCGACAGGGGCAGCAGCAACAGCATGATCGCGAGGAAGACCAGCAGGGCTAGTGGCAGCGCGAGAAGCAGGGGCATGGGCCAGATCCATTGGCATCGTGCCGGCGTTCACCACCGACGCGACGCAGTGTGCGTGGAACGGCGGCAGGCCCGAACGCGCATGCCACCGTGGGACGCACAGGGTACGTTAGGCACCGTCATCACGCCGTAGAGCGGAGCCATGCTCCGCTGGGCTTCATCGGGAGGGCTGCTGCCGAGCTTGGCTCGGCACTACGCGGTTTGCTGCCGGGGCCTTTGTAGAGCGGAGCCATGCTCCGCTGGGCTTCATCGGGAGGGCCGCTGCCGAGCTTGGCTCGGCACTACACCATCGGGGTCAGAAGGCGGGCAGCACTGCGCCCTTGTACTTCTGCTCGATGAAGGCCTTCACTTCCGGGCTGGTCAGGGCCTTGGCCAGCTTCTGTACGCGGGCGTCGTCCTTGTTGTCCGTGCGGGCGACCAGGAAGTTCACGTACGGCGAATCGCTGCTCTCGATGGCCAGCGCGTCCTTGGTCGGATTCAGACCAGCGTCCAGCGCGTAGTTGGTGTTGATCAGCGCCAGGTCCACCTGGTCGAGCACGCGCGGCAGCATGGCCGAATCCAGCTCGCGGAACTTCAGCTGCTTCGGGTTCTCGACGATGTCGCGCTGGGTGGACAGTGCGTTGCTCGGGTCCTTCAGCTTGATGACGCCCGCCTTGTCCAGCAGGATCAGCGCACGGCTGTTGTTGCTCGGGTCGTTCGGGATGACCACGTCGGCGCCGGTGGGCAGGTCGGCCAGCGCCTTCACCTTGTGCGAATAGGCACCGAACGGCTCGATGTGCACGCCGGTGACGGTGACCAGATCGGTCTTGCGGTCACGGTTGTAGGTATCCAGATACGGCTCGGTCTGGAAGTAGTTCACGTCCACCTGCTTCTGCACCAGCTGGTCGTTGGGCTGCACGTAGTCGTTGAACACGCGCACGTCCAGCTTCACGCCTTCCTTGGCCATCAGCGGCTTGACCACGTCCAGGATCTCGGCGTGCGGCACGGCGGTGGCGGCGACCACCAGCGTGGCGTCGTCGCTCGCGGGCTTGCCGCAGGCCGACAGCGCGAGGGCGACGGCGATCAGTGGGAGGGCGAGCAGCTTTTTCATTGGAATCTGGATCCTGTGGGGAAGGACAACGGTCGGCATACCGTAACAGCCTGCGCGTGCAACACACGCAGGCCGGTCAACATCACTTGCGGCTGTAATGCGTCACCAGCCGGTCGCCCAGCATCTGCAGCAGCTGCACGAGCACCAGCAGCAGCACGACGGTCACCAATGCCACATCGGTATGCGAACGCTGGTAGCCATCACGGAAGGCCAGATCGCCCAGACCGCCGGAGCCGATGGCGCCGCCCATGGCGGTGAAACCGATCAACGCGATGGTGGTGACGGTGGCACCGGCGATCAGCCCGGGCCGCGCCTCCGGCAGCAGCACCTTGAACACCAGCTGGCGGGTGGTGGCGCCCATGGCCTGGCTGGCCTCGATGACGCCGCGGTCCACTTCGCGCAGCGCGGTTTCCACCAGCCGTGCGTAGAACGGCGCAGCGCCCACCACCAGCGGCAGGATCGCGCCGCGCACGCCCAGCGAGGTGCCCATCATCGCCAGCGTCACGGGAATCAGCACGATCATCAGGATGATGAAAGGCACCGAGCGCAGCAGGTTCACCAGCAGTGCGAGGACGCCGTACACCACCGGCCTGCGGTGCAGCTGCGGCGAGCCGGTGAGGAACAGCAGCACGCCCAGCGGCAAGCCGATGGCCATGGTCAGCGGCAGCGAGCCCGCCAGCATCAGCAGCGTGTCGATGGTGGCCTGGCCGATGTCGGCCCACTTGCCGGCATCCAGATGGCGGAAGAAACCGCCTGCGGTCGCAAACATCATCGGCGCAGCTCCTCGACGTGTACCCCTGCACCAGCGAACATCGCCTGCGCGGCATCCTGGTCACCGCCCACCAGCGCGACGGTGAGCTGGCCGTATGGGGTGTCCTTGATGCGGTCGATGCGGCCGGTGAGGATGTTGTAGTCCACGCCCGTTTCGCGGGCCACGCGGCCCAGCAGCGGTTCGTACGTGTCCTCACCCAGGAAGGTCAGACGCACGATGCGGCCGTTGACCGAGGCGTAGTCGCGCAGCTGCTCGCCCGGGTCCACATGCTCGGATTCGGTGACGAAGCGGCGGGTGGTGGCGTGCTGCGGGTGCAGGAACACGTTGGTCACCGGCCCGAGTTCGACCAGATGCCCCGCATCCAGCACCGCCACGCGGTCACAGACGCGACGGATCACGTCCATCTCGTGGGTGATCAGCACGATGGTCAGGCCCAGCTCGCGGTTGATCCTGCCCAGCAGGGCCAGCACCGACGCGGTGGTCTGCGGGTCCAGCGCACTGGTGGCTTCGTCGCACAGCAGAATCTGCGGGCGCGTGGCCAGTGCGCGGGCGATGCCCACGCGCTGCTTCTGGCCACCGGACAGCTGCGCCGGGTACTTGCCGGCATGCGCTTCCAGACCGACGGTGTGCAGCAGCTCGGCCACGCGCTTGTCGATCTCGGCCTGCGGCGTGCCGGCCAGTTCCAGCGGAAACGCCACGTTGCCAGCCACGGTGCGTGCCGACAGCAGGTTGAAGTGCTGGAAGATCATGCCGATGCGCCTGCGCAGCGCGCGCAGGCCGTCAGCGTCCAATGCAGTGGCGTCCTGGCCATCGATCAGCACGCGGCCACCGCTGGGCTCTTCCAGGCGGTTGATCAGGCGGATCAGCGTGGACTTGCCGGCGCCGGAGTGGCCGATGATGCCGAACACTTCGCCGGCCTGGATGGTCAGGTCGAGCGGGTGCAGCGCGGTGATCGCGCGACCCTCGACAAGGTAGGACTTCTGCAGTTGCTGGAACTCGATCACTGCCTGCGGCACCGGGGGCACGGGGAATGGGGCGTGCAGCCTAGCAGCGCCGGACTGCCGGCGCGCGTGCCGCAGGGGCGAATCTTATTCCTTTTGGTTCTAAGGATGTGCCGCTGACGCCCCTCAGGGGTGGTCCAGCGGCTCGGCGCGGTGGGCCCGCTGCACCCGCTCACGGTGCAGCAGATACAGGCCGCTGGCGACGATGATGGCCGCGCCGACCCATGTCCAGCGGTCTGGCAGCTTCTGCCACAGCAGCAGATCCCAGCCGATCACCCAGACCAGCCCGGTGTACTCCAGCGGCGCGATCAGCGAGGCCTGGCCCAGCTGGAACGCCTTGGTCAACGCGATCTGCCCCAGCGCCCCGGCCAGGCCCATGCCAGCGATCAGGGCGGCGTGCTTCCACTGCAGCGGCTGCCAGTGCGGCCACGCCAGCGCACCGGCACCCAGCGCCAGCAGCAGCAGGAACCACACCACCATCGACTGCGGGGTATCCGTACGGGTCAGCAGGCTCACCGTGACAGCGGCGATGGCATAGGCGGTGGCGGCGATCAGCACCATCAGCCCGGGGAAGGAAATGAAGCCGTCCACGCCGGGGCGCAGCACCACCATCACGCCAATGAGGCCAATTCCGATGGCAATCCACCGACGTGGACCGACATATTCGCCCAGCAGGGGCACCGACAGCGCGGCCACCAGCAGCGGCGCGACGAAGTAGATGGTGTAGGCAGTGGACAGCGGCAGCGTGCGCAGCGCATAGACGAAGCAGCCGATCATCACCATTCCCAGCACGCCACGCAGCAGGTGCAGCGGCCAGCGCACGGGAATGAGCGAGCGCGGGCCGGCGGTCGCCAGCACCCACACCAGCACGAACGGCAGCGAGGCGGCACCACGCAGCGTGGTGACCTGCAGGGTCGGGTAGCTCTCGGCCAGCATCTTCATGCCGGCATCCATCAGCGAAAAGAAGGCGACGGCGGCCAGCATCCAGACGACGGCGCGCGCGGGGGATTTGGTTGGAACAGACATGCGGCAATTATCCGCTGGCAAGGGATTCAAGGCATCCCTTTTCTGTGCCCGGGTTCAGCGCGCATGGGGTTGGCTGGTTGTGTGGTGTTTGTTGGTGTTGGTGCGAAAAGCTCTACCCCTCCCCGGCCCTCCCCTTCGCCTTTGGCGAAAGGGAGGGAGACATGCAGTGCCCGATTACCCCATGAACTGCTCCCTCCCTTGGGCGAAAGCCCAGGGGAGGGCTGGTGAGGGGTGCCTTTCGCGTGATGCTTCTTCGTGCGTGTTGGTGCTGCTGCGAAAAGCTTTACCCCTCCCCGCCCCTCCCCTTCGCCTTTGGCGAAAGGGAGGGAGAAAAGCAGCGCCCGATTACTTCATGACCTGCTCCCTCCCTTGGGCGCAAGCCCAGGGGAGGGTTGGGGAGGGGTGCCGTTCGCTTGATGCTTCTTCGTGCGTGTTGATGATGCTGCGAAAAGCTCTACCCCTCCCCGGCCCTCCCCTCCGCCTTTGGCGAAAGGGAGGGAGACAAGCAGCGGCTGAACGCTCCGCTACAGCTGATCGCCTAGAATGTCCGCAGTTTTCATTGAATGGAGCAGACCCCATGCCTTCCTTTGACGTCGTTTCCGAAGTTGACAAGCACGAGCTGACCAATGCCATCGACCAGGCCAACCGTGAGCTGTCCACCCGCTTCGACTTCAAGGGCGTGGATGCGAAGTTCGAGCAGGATGGCGAGAAGCTGATCAAGTTGTCCGCGCCCAGTGATTTCCAGCTCAAGCAGATGGCCGACATCCTCAAGCAGCGCCTTTCCGCGCGCAGCATCGATTTCCGCTGCATGGAATTCGGTGATGTCGAAACCAACCTGGCCGGTGCGCGCCAGCAGGTGACGGTCAAGCAGGGCATCGAGCAGAAGCTTGCCAAGCAGATCGCCGCCAAGATCAAGGAATCCAAGATCAAGGTGGATACCCAGATCAACGGCGACAAGCTGCGCGTGAACGGCAAGAAGCGCGACGACCTGCAGGAAGTGATCGCGCTGCTGAAGAAGAACGAATTCGAGCAGCCGCTGCAGTTCGACAACTTCCGCGACTGATCCACCCCTCTCCGCCAGCCTCGAGCCTGCCATGAACGACATCGTTGAAATCGACCCGGCTGACGTCATCGCCGTCACCCGCAACTGGCTTGAAAAGGCAGTGATCGGACTGAACCTGTGCCCGTTCGCCAAGGCGGTGTACGCCAAGCAGCAGGTACGCTTCGTGGTGAGCGATGCGACCACGTCGGAGGCGCTGCTGGAGCAGCTGGCCGAGGAGCTGGTGATTCTGCGCGACACACCGGCCGAGGAGATCGACACCACGCTGATCATCCATCCGCAGGTGTTGACCGATTTCCTGGACTACAACGATTTCCTCGGCAATGCCGAGGCGGCAGTGGAAGCGCTGGACCTGCAGGGTGTGCTGCAGGTGGCGAGCTTCCACCCGCAGTACCAGTTCGAGGGTGTGGCGCCGGATGACGTGAGCAACTACACCAACCGCGCGCCCTACCCCATCCTGCACCTGCTGCGCGAGGACAGCGTGGAGCGCGCGGTGTCCGCGTTCCCGGACCCGGACGTGATCGTGGAGCGCAACATCGCCACGCTCGACAAGCTGGGCGTGGACGGCTGGAACCAGCTGTTGTCCGGCGGCAGCACACACTGATATCTGTGGCACCGCTGTTGTAGCCCGGATAAGCGTCAGCGCATCCGGGGAGTTTGCTGCGTGATGGTGTGCTGATGGTTTTAACGCTGTGCGAACGGCCCCGGGTGCGCGTTGCTTACCCGGGCTACAACAGCGGGCACTCCGCATTAAACCCGTAGCCCGGACAAGCGCCAGCGCATCCGGGGGTTTTGCTGCATGGTGGTGCGCTGGTGATTTTGATGCTGCGCGAACGGCCCCGGGTGCGCGTTACTTACCCGGGCTACAACAGCGGACACTTCGCGTGAGACCCATAGCCCGGATAAGCGCCAGCGCATCCGGGGAGTTTTGCTGCGTGGTGGTGTGCTGCTGGTTTTGACGCTGTGCGAAGGGCCCCGGGTGCGCGTTGCTTACCCGGGCTACAACAGCGGGCACTCCGCATGAGACCCGTAGCCCGGATAAGCGTCAGCGCATCCGGGGGGTTTCTCGGCGCAGGTGGTGCGCTGGTGGTTTCGATGACCTGCGAACGGCCCCGGGTGCGCTTTGCTTACCCGGGCTACGGGGCGCGCCTTCAGGGTGCTTCGGCGGTGGCCAGGTGCGGCTGCAGCAGGGTGTGCACGTCGTGCAGGGAATCTACGATGCGGTGGCCGAAGGCGCGGACTTCGTCGTCCGGTACCAACAGATCGGGCACCTGGATGGTGGTCATGCCGGCGGCAAGCGCTGCGCGCACGCCGGTGGGTGAATCCTCCAGCGCCAGACAGGCCTGCGGTGCCACCTGCAGGCGTTCGGCGGCCAGCAGGTAGATGTCGGGCGCGGGCTTGGGATGCGCCACATCGCTGCTGGTGGCGACGGCCTGGAAGTACGGCAGCAGACCCGCGGCTTCAAGCTTGCGCTGGGCCAGCGGCGAGCGCGTGGACGTGGCGACCGCACGCGGAATGTCGTGCGCCCGCAGCAGCTCCAGCAGCTCGAGGATGCCGGGCCGCAGCGGCACGCCCGCCTGCACGATGCCGTCATACCGCGCATAGGAATCGGCGAGCAACGCGTCGGTACGTGCCGCGCCCAGTGCGTCGCCGAGCCTGCTGCGGGTGACCGCATCGGAGGAACCGATCAGCGACAGCAGCAGCGCGCGCGAAATGCCATAACCGTGCGCCTGTGCGGTGTGTTCCAGACACCCCAGCAGCGCGCGTTCGCTGTCGAGCATCAGCCCGTCCATGTCGAACACCACCGCCAGCGGGCGTTGTGCAAGCGTCACGGCATGCCGCCGAACAGCGTGTCCATATCCTGCGCCGACAACGGGCGCCACTGCCCCGGCTCCAGCCCGTCCAGGACCAGGCCACCGATGCGCACGCGCTGCAGCGCCTGCACATGGTTGCCCACCGCGGCGAACATGCGCCGCACCTGGTGGTAGCGGCCTTCGTGCAGCGTGAGCCGGATGTGGCGCGGCCCCAGCACATCAAGCTCGGCCGGCAGCAGCGGCTTGTCATCCGATTCCAGCAGCAGTGTGCCGCTGGCGAACAGCGCCACTTCGTCACCGCGCAGATCCTGCGCGAGTTCGGCTTCGTACACCTTGTCCAGCCGTGCCTTCGGCGACACGATGCGATGCAGCAGCTGGCCGTCATCGGTCATCAGCAGCAGACCGGAGGTGTCGCGATCCAGGCGGCCCACGCTGGACAGCACCGGGTCGCGGTCACGGAAGCGCTCGGGCAGCAGGTCGTAGATCAGGCGCCCGTGGTCCTTGGTGGAACAGGTGTAGCCGGTGGGCTTGTGCAGCATCAGCGACAGGCCGGGCGGCGGATCCAGCGGCTCGCCATCGACGCGGATGGTCTCATGCGTCACCTTGTCGTCGGCGTACAGCACTTCGCCGTCCACATCGGTGATGCGGCCTTCGCGGAACATCATCTGCACCTGCTTGCGGCTGCCATAGCCCAGGTTGGCGATGTGCTTGACCAGCTTCATGCGCGGCCCCCGCGGGTGCCGACGATGACCTTGAAGCCATCACGCTCGGCGGCCACGCGCACCTGCCCGAAGCTCTCGTTGAGAATCTGCTCGTACGGCAGATGCCGGTTGGCGACCATGAACAACTGGCCACCCGGGCGCAGCGCCTGCGCGGCCACGGCGATGAAGCGCCGACCGATATCGGGGCGGTCCTCGCGGGCGGGTGTATGGAACGGCGGGTTGGAGACGATGAAGTCGTAGCGGCCATCGATGCCTGCGGTGACATCGTGCCAACGGAAATCGAGCGTGGCGCTGCTGTCGGCCAGATTGCGGCGGGCCAGCGTCAGCGCGCGTGCTTCGGCTTCGTACAGATCCAGCGCGGTGACCTTGGGGCAGCGCGCCAGCACTTCCGCCGACAGGTAGCCCCAGCCGGCGCCGAGATCCGCGCCGCGCCCTGCCAGATCGACGGGCAGCTGTTCGACCAGCAGTGCGGACGCCGGATCGATGCGGTCCCAAGCGAACACGCCGGGACGGCTGTGAAAGCGGCCATCGAGGATGGCGCGCGGTGCGTCCAGCGCGGCCCAGCGCTTGCGCAGGGCTTCGTCATGGCTGCCATCGGCAGGCCGGGTCCAGTAGGCACGGCAGTGGTTCTTGGTCAGCTTGCCGCCGAGGCCGGCCAGCTGATGCAGGTCGCTCTCGCCCGAGCGCGCGCCTTCGTTGTTGGATTGGCAGGCCACCACGATGCCGCCGGGCGCCAGCTTGGCCAGCGCGTGCGCCAGCAGGGCGCGGGCTTCATCGCGTTGGCGCGGTGGCAGCACCAGCACCAGTGCGTAGCGCGTGTCGTCCTGCTCCAGCGTGTCCTCGTCCTGCACCTGCCAACCGCTGCGCTCCAGCGCGCTGGCGAAGGGGCGGAAGCTCTGTGCGCAGACCAGCTGCCCGCTGGCAGCGTGTTCGCGCAATGGCCAGCCATCGCGGGCGCGCAGGAACAGCACCGGCCCCTGTGGCCAGCGCAGGGCCGAGGTGGAGAACGGCAGGAACAGGGTTTCCAGTGGGGCGTCTTGCAGGGCGGGCATGCCGGTAGGTCTTGGAGCGGGCCGTCCATTCTACCGGGACGGGTGGGTTTGACCCGGATAACGGCTGTGGCGCCGGGCCATGCTCGGCGAGGGGCTTTGTTGGGAAGGCCCAGCGGAGCGCGGCTCCGCTCTACACGCGAGGTGAGGGGAAGGCCCAGCGGAGCTTGGCTCCGCGCTACGCGTCCACGGGGGTATCGGGGGCGGGCAGGCGCAGGACCTGGCGCACGCTGTCCAGCCAGATCACATGCTGCTGGGAGATGCGGACCAGGTCGTCCAGCCGCACCTGCGCGTTCACGCCCGGCTGCTCGGTGTGGTCGGCGAAGTGCTGTAGACAGGGCCGCACAGTTACCGTGCCCGACACCCTGCTGCCGTCCTTGAGTACCAGCAATACCCTCGCCTGCCCGGGCAGTTCGCCTGTCAGGGCTTCAAGCCAGGCGATCATCGCCGGGTCGGTGTAGACGTGGGGCGCGTACAAGGCCATGGCAGCGTCCGTGAGTGCTCGCCGTCACATTACCGGGCTCCGGCGTGAACCGCATGCAAAAATTTCAGTTCGGGGGCCGGCAGGCTTCGCGTATCGCGCCCACCAGCTGGGCAACGCTGTAAGGCTTGGCGATATGGCTCTGGAAGCCGGCGGCGATGGCGCGGCGCCTGTCGTCTTCACGCGCGAGTGCGGTCACCGCCACCGCAGGCAGGGTATTGCCGCGGACTTCCAGCGTCTCGCGCAGCGTGTTGATCAGCCCGTAGCCGTCCATGCCCGGCATGCCGATGTCGCTGATCAGCACATCGAATGCGGCATGGCCGCCCATGCCCAGCAGCTCCAGCGCCTCGGCGGCACTGGCGGCACCCACCACCGATGCACCCTGCTCCTCCAGCAGACGCCGCAGGTAAGCCAGCATGTCCGGCTGGTCTTCCACCACCAGCGTGCGCAGGCCGGCCAGCGCATGCGCGGCCACCAGCTGCTGGTCACCGATGCCGCCACGCTGCACCTTGCGCCGTGGCCGCTGGCTGCTGTCCTGCACCTGATAGGCCGGCAGGCGCAGCCGGAACGTGGCGCCTTCACCCTGACCGGCACTTTCCGCCCGCAGGTTGCCGCCATGCAGCTCGGTCAGCTGCTGGGCGATGGCCAGGCCCAGACCCAGACCGCCGTGGCGGCGGGTGGTGGTGCCATCGGCCTGGCTGAAACGGCTGAACAGCTGCTGCAGGAATTCCGGCGCGATACCGTCGCCGTTGTCGGTGACACGCACTTCGTGCTCGTCGCCGTCGGAGCGCAGCTGCACTTCGATGCGCCCTTCCACCGGCGTGAACTTGATGGCATTGGACAGCAGATTGCTCAGAATCTGGCGGATGCGCGTGGCATCACCCAGCACGCGGCAGGGCTGCTCGGGCAGCTCCAGCGTCAGCTCCTGCGCCTTGCCTTCGGCCAGCAGTTCCAGCGCGCGTGCCACTTCGCGGATCTGCTCGCCAAGGTCCAGCACTTCCACTTCCAGCTGCACCTTGCCCAGCAGCATGCTGCTCAGGTCGAGCATGTCCGACATGAGGTGTTTCTGGGTCTGGGCACTGCTGGAGATCACCTCCAGGCCCTTGCGCATGGGGTGGTCCGGCTCCATGCGCTGCAGCAGCAGCTCACTCCAGCCCAGCACGGTGGTGAGCGGCGTGCGCAGTTCATGCGACAGGGTGGCCAGGAATTCGTCCTTCATGCGCGCCATGCTTTCGGCGGTATTGCGCGCGGTGCGCTCCGCCGACAGCAGGTCTTCACGCGCCAGTTCGATCTCGCGCCGCTCGGTAATGTCCGGACTGTTGCCGGCCAAACCGATGAAACGCCCATCGGCCGAGAAGCGCGGCACGGCGTTCATCTCCACCCAGCGCCACTGGCCGTCATGACGGCGCACACGCACGTTCAGATGCAGCTCGCGCGGCTCGGCCAGCGCGCTGATCAGCTCGAACTCGAACGGCGCCCATTCTTCCGAATGCAGCAGCCTGCGCCACAGGCCGGGGCCACGGTCCTCGTCCGGAATGACGCCGAAATAGGCGCCAAACTCGCTGTTGACGAAACGCACATGGCCCAGATCATCCAGCACCCACACCGGCATCGGCAGGCCATCGGCCAGCGCGCTGAAGCGCGCCTCGCTCTCGGCCAGCTCGGTTTCGATGCGCTTGCGCTCGGTGATGTCGAAAAACAGCACCGCCACGCGGTGATGTTCCTGCGGCCCCATAGGCACCGCTTCCACCGAGTACCAGCGGTTGTCGCGCTCCACCGCGCGCTCGAACTGCACGCCGCGCCCTTCATGCGCCACACGCGCGAAAATCTGCAGCCAGTACGGGTCGAAGCTCTGCAGCACCTCACGGGCCGAGCGGCCTGTCACATCACCCAGACCGGTGAGGGTGTCGAAGGCCTTGTTGACCTTCAGATAGACGAAATCAACCGCCTCTTCCTGCTCGAACACCAGCTCGATCACGCAGAAACCCGTGCCCACGGCGTCGAATACCTCCCTGTACAAAGAGGTATCTCCCAGCTCCACATCGAGCTTGTGCGCCGATGGGGGAGCAGTCTTGTCGTTGAGAAGGGGCATTGCCACAGAGGGAACGTAAGAGCGGACGTGAGAGCGAGGGAAATTTCGCCAGCGGAAGTGTGCGCAGCGGGCGATCCACGGGGCGTGATGATGAACGATATGACAACCCTTTTGGCCTCAATTTGACAGTATTCATTGCTCCCTATGGCCAACCCGCGCACACTTCAGGCATACCAAGCCACCGGAGTCGTGCCATGAAGACCCTGAGCATCACCGGACTTGCCTTGGCCTGCCTGCTGGCCGTGGGCAGCGTGGATGCCAAGCCGCGAACCGTGTCCGCCCCCGATGCCCCGCGTGCCCTGCCCACCGAAGGCAGCGTGCAGGTGCAGTGGACCGACCCGGCCCAGTTCACCGAGCTGCGCCAGAGCCGCAACCGCTGGGAAGCCCAGCGCGGCGACTGGGTGGTGGATCTGGCCGAACACCTGCGCAAGCAGGCCAGCAAGCGCCTGCCGGAAGGGCAGACCTTGGATGTGACCATCACCGACATCAAGCGCGCCGGCGACTTCGAGCCGTGGCGCGGCCCGCAGCTGGATGATGTGCGCTTCATGCGCGACGTCTACCCGCCGCGCATCGCCCTGCAGTTCACGCTCAGCGATGCCGGTGGCCAGGTGATCGACCAGGGCGAACGCACGCTGCGCGATACGGGCTACCTGCTCAACAGCAGCCTGCCGAGCAACACCGACCCGCTGCGTTACGAGAAGCGCATGCTGGACGACTGGCTGCGCCGCGATCTACTCAAGCGCAACAGCACAGCTGGGTTGTAAGCCAAGCAACACCCAGCGCGGCGTGATTTCGCGCTGCATCGACTGCATGAAACAGAAAGGGCCGCATCGCGGCCCTTTCTTCATCGCCCCTCATTCGGACAGATACACCCGCGGCGTGCGTTTGAGGCTACATGGCAGCCGGTAGGCGCTGGTGTTGCACAGCGGTGCCAGCTCGGAAATGGTGGGGGCGTTGCCCCACAGCTGCACGATGCTGCCCTGCCCGGCCAGCGGATGGTCGGTGAGGTCCACCGTCAGCATGTCCATCGACACGCGCCCGATCAGCCGCCCCGGCACGCCATCGATCAGCACCGGCGTGCCATTGGGGGCGAACTGCGGGTAGCCGTCGGCATAGCCCATCGCCACCACACCCACGCGGGTGGGCTGCTCGGCGACGAAGCGTGCGCCATACCCCAGCGGCTCGCCCACGCCCAGCTCGCGCACGGCGATGACGCGCGACTGCAGCGTCATCACCGGCCGCAGCTGCGCGGCGTGCGGGCTGGGCTGCGGATACAGCGGATCCGCGCCGTACAGCATCAGGCCCGGACGCACCCAGTCGCTGCGTACCTGCGGCCAGCCCAGCAGCGCCGGCGAATTGCACAGGCTGGTTTCGCCCGCCAATCCTTCGATGGCGCGATTGAACACCGCCAGCTGCTCGCCAGTGCGGTTGCTGTCCAGCTCATCGGCACGCGCCAAGTGGCTCATCATCACCAGCGGAGCCACCTGCGGCAGCGCCGACAGGCGTGCATGGGCGTCGCGGAATTCCTCCGGCGACAGGCCCAGGCGGTGCATGCCGCTGTCCAGCTTCAGCCAGATGTGGAGCGTGGCATCGGTGCGGAACGCTTCCACCGCCTCCAGCTGCCAGCGCGAGGCCACCACCGTCCACAGTTCGTGCTCGACGATCAGCGGCAGTTCGGCAGCATCAAAAAAGCCTTCCATCAACAGGATCGGCCCACGGATGCCTGCCTGACGCAGTTCCAGCGCTTCCTCGATGCAGGCTACGCCGAAGCCATCGGCCTCGTCCTGCAGCGCGCGCGCGCAGGCGACAGCACCGTGGCCGTAGGCATCGGCCTTGACCACGGCCAGCGCCTTGCCGCCCCCCAGCTGCCGCGCCAGGCGGTAGTTGTGGCGCAGCGCTTCCAGATCGATCAGTGCCTGTGCCGGGCGCATCAGTGCTGCCCCTTGCCGTAGCGGAAGATATCCAGGCCTTCGCTGCTGATCTGCGGCGGCTTGCCGCTCATCAGGTCGGCCAGGTAGCGGCCCGAGCCGGCGGCCATGGTCCAGCCCAGGGTGCCGTGGCCGGTGTTGAGGAACAGGTTGCGATACGGCGTTGCGCCGATCACCGGGGTGCCGTCCGGGGTGGCAGGGCGCAGGCCGGTCCAGAAGCTGGCCTGCGACAGGTCACCGCCATCCGGGTACAGGTCCTTGACCACCTTCTCCAGCGTGGCGCGACGACGCGGCTCCAGCGACAGGTCGAAGCCGGCTACTTCGGCCATGCCGCCAACGCGGATACGGTCCTCGAAGCGGGTGATGGCGATCTTGTAGCTCTCGTCGAGGATGGTCGAGTTCGGCGCCATCGCCCCATTGGTGATCGGCAGGGTCAGCGAATAGCCCTTCAGCGGATACACCGGCAGCTGCATGCCCAGCGGCGCCAGCAGCTGCGGCGAATAGCTGCCCAGTGCGATCACGTAGTGATCGGCGGTTTCCAGCTTGCCGTTGATGCGCACGCCGGTGATCCGGTCGCCCTCACGCTGGATCGAGGCGATGTCCTGGTCGAAACGGAACTCGACGCCGGCAGCTTCGGCCAGCGCGGCCAGCTTGGTGGTGAACAGCTGGCAATCGCCGGTCTGGTCTTCGGGCAGGCGCAGTGCGCCGACCAGCATCTCGGTCTTGCCAGCCAGCGCCGGCTCCACCCGCGCAATGCCCTGGCGGTCCAGCACTTCGTAGGGCACGCCGTATTCGCGCAGCACCTCGATGTCCTGGGCGGCAGCGTCCAGCTGCTGCTGGGTGCGGAACAGCTGGGTGGTGCCCAGCTGACGGCCTTCGTAGTCGATGCCGGTGGCCGCGCGCAGCTCGTTGATGCAATCGCGGCTGTAGTCCGACACCCGCACCATGCGCGCCTTGTTGACTGCATAGCGGGCCGAGGTGCAGTTGCGCAGCATCTGCCACAGCCAGCGGTACTGGGCCATGTCGGCGGTGGGGCGGATCGCCAGCGGCGCGTGTTCCTCGAACAGCCACTTGATTGCCTTGAACGGCACGCCCGGTGCCGCCCACGGCGAGGTATAGCCGAAGGACAGCTGGCCGGCATTGGCAAAGCTGGTTTCCAGCGCCGGGGCCGGCTGCCGATCCACCACGGTGACCTCAAAGCCGGCCTGCCGCAGATACCAGGCACTGGTCGTGCCGATCACACCGCTGCCAAGCACCAGAACGCGCATTTTCTTTCTCCGGACCACATCATTCCCTGCACACGGGACGGCAGGGGCTAGGAACGGCGCAGTATATTCAGGGTCAGCCAGTTGTTTTCCCTGTATTAGCTTGCCGAATCAGGTTAATTTCCCGTTTCGTTCATCAAAAGCAGAGCCGCCATGGCCACCCGCAGCCGCGAACTGGACAAGATCGACCGCAAGATCCTGCGCATCCTGCAGCAGGAGGGCCGCATTTCCTTCACCGAACTCGGCGAGCGCGTGGGCCTGTCCACCACGCCCTGCACCGACCGCGTACGCCGGCTCGAACGCGAGGGCGTGATCACAGGCTACTACGCGCGGCTGGACCCGCAGTTCGTCAAAGCCAGCCTGCTGGTGTTCGTGGAGATCAGCCTGGCCTACAAATCCGGCGACATCTTCGAGGAGTTCCGCCGCGCCGCCCTAAAGCTGCCCAACGTGCTGGAATGCCACCTGGTCTCGGGCGATTTCGACTACCTGCTCAAGGCGCGCATCAACGAAATGGCCTCCTACCGCAAGCTGCTCGGCAGCACCCTGCTGACCATGCCGCATGTACGCGAATCCAAGAGCTACATCGTGATGGAAGAAGTAAAGGAAACCCTGTGTCTGCCGATCCAGGAGTGAGGTGAGGCGAAAAGCACCCCTCCTCAATCCTCCCCTCTGCTTCGCAGAAGGGAGGAGGTAGAAGCAGCCCACCGCGCGCATTGAACTCCGTCGCTGCAGGCCCTTGCCTCCTCCCTTGCGCGCAGCGCAGGGGAGGATTGAGGAGGGGGCGCTTTGGCTTTGGTTGTTGCGCCTTTCTGATCAGTCACGCATTGCCGCGAAAAGCACCCCTCCTCGGTCCTCCCCTCTGCTTCGCAGAAGGGAGGAGGTGGAAGCAGCGCACGGCGCGCGTTGAACTCCGTCGCTGCAGGCCCTTGCCTCCTCCCTTGCGCGCAGCGCAGGGGACGATCGAGGAGGGGTCGCTTTTGGCTTTGGTTGTTGCGGCTCCTGATCACTCACATATCACCGCAAACAGCACTCCTCCTCGGTCCTCCCCTCTGCTTCGCAGAAGGGAGGAGGTAAAAGCAGCGCACCACGCGCGTTGGACTCCCAGCAGGAAGCGCTCCTGAAGCTGCGGCAACAGACGTCTCCCCTCCCTGTTCCCAGCTCCCCGTTCGCCGCTCCCCAGCCCTACGGCACTATCCGCTGCCCCGTTCCACTCGGCACCGTGTTGTAGTACCGCCCCGTGCGGGTATCCAGCACGCGGTTGGGACCGGCCTGGCGCATGCCGTTCACCTGCTGGCCGTTGCTGTTGTAGACGGGCCGGGTGGTCTGTGGAACGACCACAGGTTTCGGCTTCGGCTTGGTGTTCACCACAGGCCGTGCCGGTCGCGCGGGCGCCTTCGGCTGGCTGCGTTCCTCCTTGTCATCCACCGTCTGTTCACGCGGAGGCGTCGGCAGGCTCACAGCGCGGGTCTCTGTTGGAGATGAGGCAGGCGAGGATGACGGAAGGCTTACCGCACGGGTTTCCGTCGGCGAGGGCGGTTGCCTGAGCTGCGCCATTGCGGCCACCGGCAGCAATGCGGCAAGCAGGATCAGATGCGATGCGTTCTTCATCAGAACCCCTGTCAATGTCTCGACCGCCACCCTATCCCTGAATGGCCCACCCGTGGGTGAATGCTGCAATGTCCTAACATGTAGCCTCATTCCGCCAAGCCATGCACATGACCGCCTTCGACCTCGCTCCTCCCTCGCCCGCCCAGCGCGAACAGCTGATTGCCGCGCTGAGCGAAGAAGAAAAGCGCGTGCTGCTGCACCACGGTACGGAAGCTCCGTTCTGCGGCGTTTTCCTGGACAACAAGCGCGAAGGTGTCTACTGCTGCTGCCTGTGCGCGCTGCCGCTGTTTCGTTCGAGTACCAAGTTCGATTCCGGCACCGGTTGGCCCAGCTTCTTCGCCCCGTATGACCCGGCGCATGTACGCGAAATCCGCGACACCAGCCACGGCATGGTGCGCACGGAAATCGTCTGCGCGCGCTGCGGCAGCCATCTTGGCCATGTATTCCCGGATGGCCCGCCGCCCACGTTCGAGCGCCACTGCCTGAACTCTGTCTCGCTGCAGTTCGTCGATGCGGGTGAACCGTGGCCGGATCCGCTGCAGCGTGGCGGCGCCGAAGCTGCCAACGCCGATTGAGTTCCCTCGGGTGGCCTGTGCGCCACCCGAACCGCAGCAAACTCATCGCCCTACGCGACGCGCCGTGACCTGCTCCGGCACATCCGCACACAGGCCACAGCGCGATCGCTTTCTGCCAGCGTTTCAATACCTGTTCCAGCGACAGCCATCGCTGTTTCTTCAGAACGCCATTGATCGGGCCGACAACGGAGTACTTCCTTCTGTAGTCGTTTCCGATGCTAATCATTGCTGGCCTGATCATTGTCGTCATCAGCGTGCTGGGCGGGTACATCGGTGCCCACGGCCACATGGCCGCGCTGTGGCAGCCGTTTGAACTGCTCATCATCGGCGGCGCGGCGCTCGGCGCGTTTCTGGTCGGCACGCCGGCCAAGACCATCAAGGAAACCCTCAGCGCGGTGGTCGGCACCTTCAAGGGGCCGCGCTACCAGCGCACGGATTACCTCAACGTGCTCAGCCTGCTGTACGAACTGCTGAGCAAGGCGCGGCGCGAGGGCTTCATGGCACTGGAAGACCACGTGGAGAATCCGCAGAACAGCGCGTTGTTCGCCAACTACCCGAAAATCCAGGCCGACCATCACCTGATGGATTTCCTCACCGACTGCCTGCGCCTGATGATCGGTTCCAACATCGAGCCGCACGAGCTGGAGCCACTGCTGGAGCTGGAGCTGGACAAGCACCACCACGAAGCGGTGGAACCGGCGCATGTGCTCAACAAGGTGGCCGATGGCCTGCCCGGCTTCGGCATCGTCGCGGCGGTGCTCGGCATCGTGGTGACCATGGGCGCCATTGGCGGCGACATCAAGGAAGTCGGCGCGCATGTGGCTGGCGCGCTGGTGGGCACCTTCCTCGGCATCCTGCTGGGCTACGGCTTCATCGGCCCACTGGCGGCGGCAGTGCAGGCACGCGCCGAGCAGGACGCGCGCATCTACGAATCGGTGAAGACCGCACTGCTGGCCTGCCTGCGCGGCTATGCGCCGAAGATCGCGCTGGAGTTCGCACGCAAGACGGTGCCGTCGGCGCTACGCCCGGGCTTCAGCGAATTCGAGCAGCACCTGAAGTCGGTCAAGTAAGGCACGCACCATGGCCGCGAAAGAAGACGAAAAGCCGACGGTGATCGTGCGCCGGGTGAAGAAGGTACACGGCGGTGGCCATCACGGTGGGGCATGGAAAGTGGCCTACGCCGATTTCGTCACCGCGATGATGGCGTTCTTTCTGGTGATGTGGCTGCTGGCCAGCACCAGCAAGCCTGAGCGCGCGGCCATTTCCGAGTATTTCCGCAATCCCAGCCCCCTCAGCGGCACCAGCAGCACGCCGGCACCGGGCATGGCGGGTCCAGGTGGCGCGAGCACGTCGATGATCAAACTGGGCGGTGCCACCGACATTTCACGCGGCAACAGCGATGACCCGTTCCAGAACCGCCAGGAAGCGCTGCCCACCACGGTGAGCGAACGCGCTGCCGAGCGGCAGCGGTTGGAGGAGTTGAAGCAGGCGCTGCACGAGGCCATCGACAAGAGCCAGGCGCTGGAGCCTTTCAAGGACCAGCTGCTGCTGGACATCACGCCCGAAGGCCTGCGCATCCAGATCGTGGACGAGCAGAACCGGCCCATGTTCGACCTGGGCAGTCCGCAGTTGAAGCCGTATACACGGGAGATCCTGCTGGAGCTGTCGCGCTTCATCAATCAGGTGCCCAACCGCATCAGCATCACCGGCCACACCGACATCACCGCCTATTCCACGCGGCTTGGCTACAGCAACTGGGAGCTGAGCGCCGACCGCGCCAATGCCGCGCGGCGCACGCTGCTGGAAGGCGGCATGGAGGAGACCAAGGTGTCGCGGGTGGTGGGCCTGTCCTCCTCGGTGCTGTTCGACAAGGCCGACCCGCAGAACCCGATCAACCGGCGCATCAGCATCGTGGTGATGACCCGTCAGGCCGACGCCGCGGCGTCGGAACAGGGCGGCAGCCTGCCGGTGCCTGTCACCGCCAAGGCGCCCGCTGCGGAGGCTGCACCGCCGGCATCAGCGCCCCCGCCGGCGGCCCATTAGGGGCCGGTTGGGGAGCGGGCCGCCGGGGCGCCTACAATGGCCGCTGGTTTCCCTATTCCAGAGTCCCATGTCCAAGCAGTCCAAAGCCAAGCGCGACAAGCGCAAGAAACAGGCCCCGCGCCGCCCGTTCGCGCGCCTGAACGCCCAGCACCCGGTGCAGAACCACGCCGTGCTGATGAATGAGGACGGCCAGGTGGTCGCCGCCATCGGCCTGCAGGGCAGCGAATGGCTGCTGGCCATCGGCGGCCAGACCATGGGCAACGCCGACACCCCCGTGCCGATGCTGGCCATGCTCAAGCACCTGGCCAATGTGCAGGAGAAGGAAGGCCGCAAGGTCACGCTGGAATATTCCGCACAGCTGGACGCGATGATCAACGATCTGGCTACCGACGAAGGCAAGACCGCCGAGGAATACCTGGCCGGTCTGGTTGCCGAATTCGAGGGTGACGAGAACGAAGAGAACGCCGACGCCGCGGAAGTGGCCGACGTCACCGACGCTGAAGTGGACGCCGCCGAAGGTGACGCCACCACCGACGGTGACGAGCAGCCCAAGGCCTGAGTTGCAGGCCTGACGTGACGGTCTATATCGACGATGCGGTACATCCATGGCGCGGCGAGCGCTGGGCGCATCTGATGGCCGACACCCTGCCCGAGCTGCATGCCATGGCACAGCAGCTCGGGATTCCCCGCCGCGCGTTCCAGAACCGCCCCAGCGGCGTGCACTACGACGTTCCGGCGCCGCTGCGCGAGCAGGCCATCGCCCTCGGCGCACAGCCGATCTCGCGGCATGTGGACCGCGCACTGGTACGCCAGGTCATCGCCAACGCACGCGCGCAGTTCGTGGAGTGAGCCCGCAGGGTTCCGAACTTCTCCCTTGCGCGCTGTGCGCTCCGCCCTCAGCAATCTGCCTCCTCCCTTGCGCACAGCGCAGGGGAGGATTGAGGAGGGGTGCCTTTCGCGGTGAGTGATGGGTGCCAGGAAACGGCAACGGCCAAAGCCAAAGCACCCCTCCTCGGTCCTCCCCTATGCTTCGCATAAGGGAGGAGGTGAGAAGCCGTTCACCGCGCGCGCTGTGCTCGTCGTGCGCGTTGTGCGCTCCGCCCCCAGCAATCTGCCTCCTCCCTTGCGTACAGCGCAGGGGAGGATTGAGGAGGGGTGATTTTCACGGTGAATGATGGGTGCAGGGGAACGGCAACAGACAAAGCCAAAAGCACCCCTCCTCGGTCCTCCCCTATGCTTCGCATAAGGGAGGAGGTGAGAAACCGTTCACCGCGCGCGTTGTGTCTTCGAGCGCGTTGTGCGTTCCGCGTGCAGCCATCCGCCTCCTCCCTTGCGCACGGCGCAGGGGAGGATTGAGGAGGGGTGCCTTTCGCGGTGAGTGATGGGTGCCAGGGAACGGCAGCGGCCAAAGCCAAAGCACCCCTCCTCGGTCCTCCCCTATGCTTCGCATAAGGGAG
>DALZZG010000035.1:0-24757 GCA_031987665.1 Stenotrophomonas sp.
CCTGCGCCTGTGCGCTCTGCGCTGCCGCGCGCGCACGGTCCAGTTCGGAGGCGGCCACCAGTTGCCGTGAACCCAGTGGCTGCAGCCGTGCGTGGTAGGCCTGCGCCTCGCGTGCCTGCGCCTGCAACGCCGCCAGCTGCGCTTTGGCCTGCGCGATGTCTTCGACGCGCGGCCCGTTGCGCAGTTCGGACAGGGCAGCACCGCTCTGTATGGCTTTCGCCTGCAGCGCGGCCAGCTGCGCCTGCGCCTGCGTCAGTTCGAGCTGCATGAGCGGTGTGCCCTCGGCCACCTGCTGCCCCTCGCGCACGTCCACCTGCACGATCTTTTCAGAAGCTGGCGCGGGCACCGTCACCCGGTCCCACTCCAGTGTGCCCAGCGCCTGCGGCGCGGAGCGGGAACAGGCGCTGGCCATCAACACCAGCAACAGGCCTGCGGCCACACGAAACGATTGCTCAGTCATAACCCAACTCCAGGCCGCGCATGAGCAGGGCCAACGTGTGCTGCTGCAGGGCAGCGCCATCCAGTTCTTCCATACCGAAAAGCTGCTGCCAGATGGGTGCGCTGGCGAGCGGGAACATCGTCAGACCCACCATCGACACCATCATCAGCCGCGGGTCCAGCTGCGGATTAAGGCGCCCCGCCTGCTGCGCCATGCTGAAGTGCTCGACCATCACGCGCGGCAGCAGCGGGCCGACACGATTGATCAACACTTCACGCAGCGCACCGCCTTCGCACAGGATCTCGCGCACCCACAAGGTGGGCAGCCATGGATGCTGCGCCACCGCCTTCACCAGACCGCCGACGAATGCCGTCACCAGCGCGCCCACATCGCCCTTCGCATCCTGCAGACCGGCGAGCACGCCGGTGATCACCGGCCACAGCCGTTCTTCGACCATCGCCTGCTGCAGCTGTGTCTTGTCGCCGAAGTAGTAATGCACCAGCGCTGGCGTGACACCGGCACGGCGGGCGATGTCACGCAGCGAACTGGCCGCGATGCCACGCTCGGCGAAACAGACCACGGCGGCATCGAGCAGCTGCCCGCGAAGGTCTACCGCGTCCGCGGTGGGGCGACGCCCCGGGGTGCGTTTGCGCGCGGCCTTGGTCGCCGGTTTGGCGGCGATTGACGGCTCCGGTGCGGGTGTCGCGTTTGGCTTGCCTTTTCCCATTGGCATATTTAATTCAATGGATAATTAAATTTCAACAGGCATGTGTGTGAAGGCGTTGAAGCAAGGCACAACAAGGCTTTCAGGGGACTCCCCGGCTGACGCGCTGCCATCTCACCCAATTCAGAGACAAGCCCGGCCGGCGCGAGAATTTTCCCGCCGTCGCTTGATTCCGCCCGCTTCGCCGCCATCTTTGTGGCCATGACAGCCATTACCCACCGCGATTTCACCCTGGACCCCATCGACACCGAACGTCTGGCCAATCTGTGCGGCCCGTTCGACGAACACCTGCGCCAGATCGAACTGAAGCTGGGCGTGCAGATTGCCAACCGTGGCAACGTGTTCCGGGTCAGCGGCCCGGGCCGCACCACCGATGAGGCCGAGAAGCTGATCAAGGCGCTGTATGCCGAAGCCGGTGACACGGTGTTCGACAGCCATGCCATCCATCTGCGCCTGAACCAGGCCAACGTCGAGCAGGTAGTGGATCAGGCCTACGAGGCGCAGGAAGTAGCGATCAAGGTCAAGCGCGGCACCGTGCGTGGCCGTGGCGCCAACCAGTCCAAATACCTGCACCAGATCGCCACGCACGACATCAACTTCGGCATCGGCCCCGCTGGCACCGGCAAGACCTTCCTTGCCGTGGCGATGGCGGTGGAAGCCTTGAACGAATCGCGCGTGCAGCGCCTGATCCTGGTGCGCCCCGCCGTGGAAGCTGGCGAGAAGCTGGGCTTCCTGCCCGGCGACCTCACCCAGAAGGTAGACCCCTACCTGCGCCCACTTTATGACGCGCTCTACGAAATGATGGGCGTGGAGAAGGTGGCCAAGCTGCTGGAGAAGAACGTCATCGAGATCGCGCCGCTGGCCTACATGCGTGGACGCACGCTCAACGATGCCTTCGTGATTCTGGACGAGGCTCAGAACACCACCATCGAACAGATGAAGATGTTCCTCACCCGTCTTGGTTTCGGCTCGACCGCCGTGGTCACGGGCGACCTCACCCAGACCGACCTGCCCAAGCACATGAAGTCCGGCCTGCGCGACGCCATCGAGGTGCTGCGTGACGTGGACGGCGTGAGCTTCACCTTCTTCGAGTCACGCGACGTGGTGCGCCACCCGCTGGTGGCACGCATCGTCAGCGCCTACGACCGCCGCGACCTGCAACAGGTCAAGCCGGGCGCCGAGTAGCACCCGGCTGTCCGGGCCCGGCACGCGACCACGCGCCGGGCCCCTGCCCCTGCTGCAAACGGCGCGGCGCCGGCCTACACTGCGGCAACCATCGCACGGGGGGGGTGCCATGTTCCGCTCAGGTCTGCTGTTGTCCTTCACGTTGCTGGCCACGCTGCCCGCATGGGCTGCCGGAACCGAGGCCGAAGAACCCTCAAAGCCCGAACGCCCCTATATCGAAACCAGCTACCTGATCGCACCGCGGCAGGTGGGTGATTTCCAGCTGCAGGGCAGCTCCTACGACCCCGAGCGCAAGTATTCGGGCGCAGGCTTCCGTTACACGCTGAAGGACCACCAGGAAACACGGGTGGACATCTACGTCTACCCCGCCGGGAGGATGTCACGCGCCTCGGCGCTGGATCGCGGCATGCAGGCTTTCCGCGAGGACATGGACAACGCGGTGAAGGGCGGCACCTATACCGATCTCGAACTGCAGCCTCCGCAGGCCTTCGACCTGTACGACGCGCAGCCCGCCACCACGCGCGGGATGCCGCGCAAGGGCCAGACGACCACCGACGACGCCGTGCTGGCCGCCATCGCCGAAGCCACCACCTCCGGCGAGCCGCAGCAGGGCCGCGTGCAGCGCATGACGTTCAGCCTGCTGCCGCAGCACTGGCCCATGTACTCCACCGGCTACCTGTTCTATCGCCAGCTGTACTACTTCAAGGTGCGCGCATCGGCGGCACAGCAGCGCATCAGCCGCGAGCAGTTCGATGCGCTGACCGACCTGGCCGCGCGCACGCTGGTGCCGGCCATCGAAGTCGCCAACGTGGGAGGCTGCTCCAGCAGCACCCTCCATGTGAACCCCGATGCATCCCCCGAACAGGTGGTGCGTGATCTGTTCCGGCACAGCACCGAGCACCAGAGCTACAACTGCCATGCCGATGCCGCCAAGGCACGCATCGACGACAAATCCAAACAGGCCGATGTGGTGGAAATCAGCTACACCGCCGATGAATGGAAGTCGCAGTGACGGCGGCAAGGCGCGATACTCTATCTCTCGTTTACCGCACACCACGCTGGACCCTGCCATGACCAAAGGCCCCACCCGCCTCGATGTAGCCATCAGCTACGCCCTGCCCCGCACCGGACTGCCGGCGGCGGTGAGCTTCCGCAAGTGGGTGGCTGCCGCGCTGAAGGGGCGCATCCGTGAAGCCGACCTGGCCATCCGTCTGGTCGATGCGAAGGAAGGCAAATCGCTGAACCGCCACTACCGCGGCAAGGACTACGCCACCAACGTACTGAGCTTCCCCGCCGAGCTGCCCGAGGGGCTGCCCAAGGGCGTGAAGTTTCCGCTGCTGGGTGACCTGGTGATCTGTGCCCCGGTGGTCGCACGTGAGGCCAAGGAGCAGGACAAGCTGCTCAACGCCCATTACGCGCACCTCACTGTTCACGGCGTGCTGCACCTGCTGGGCTGGGACCACGAGGACGACAGGGAAGCCGAGGCCATGGAACAGCTGGAGCGTGAAATCCTGGCTGACCTGGGCATCGCCGACCCCTACGCGGGCGAGCGCTGAGGTTCACTCCTCCCCCGTATCGCCGCGCTATGTTTGGCGGTGGTGTTCACGGTAGAGGACAGCGGAGCGTGGCTCCGCTCTACGGATTCGGGTGCCCGCTGATGCCCGGCGTTCATGGGCTGCCGGCGCTCGATATCGCTATCATCCCGACCAGCATTCACCTGACAGACCGACGTGCGCCCCACCCTTCTGCTTCCCCTGCTGATCGCCGCGGCTGCCGCCGGCACCGCCCACGCTGAAACCGCCATCGACCTGCCGGGGCTGATCGAATGCCGGCAGAGCGTCAGCGACTTCGCCGCGCTGGCGCCCATCGCCAACAATCCGCTGCAAGCCGTCACGCTGGGCTGGCGCCCGCTGCCGCAGGGCAACCTGTTCATGGCCGAGTACATGCTGAACACGCCCATCCAGGTGTTCGGCCACAGCGCCGACCACATCGCCATGGCCGGCGGCACCGTCATCGCCATCCTCGACCTTGCCGACCCGCGCCCGCTGGCCAGGCAGCTGGAACTGGAAACCGGCTATGACGCGGATGGCAAATTCATGGCGGGCCGCGAACTGGTCAGCCGCGACGTGATCGACGCCAAGAGCGGTGAAGCCCTGATCGAATCGGTGATCCTGGGCGTGTCCACGGTCAAATCCCACCCCGGCAAGACGCTGGCAGGCTGCACCTACAGTCTTGACCAGCCTGCCGAGGGCGAGGCCCCTGCCCCCTCCAGTACGCCGCCTGAGACGCCCGCCGGACAGGCGCCGGCCGCGCCCGGCGCTTGAACGGCAGCTGGCGGACATCCTGCTAGACTTCCCGGACCGCCCGGCGTGCCGGGTGCCGTCAAACCAAGAGATGTCAGACGACGACAGTAGTACCTCGCCGGAAAACGGCGAAAAGAAACGCAGCTGGCTGGAGCGCCTGAGTTCGGCGTTCTCCAACGAGCCTCACACCCGCGAAGAGCTGGTGACCCTGCTGCAGACCGCACAACAGGACGGCCTGATCGCCGCCGACACCCTGCGCATGATGGAAGGCGCCATTTCGGTGGCCGAGCTGACCGTGGGCGATGTGATGATCCCGCGCTCGCACATGGTGTCGCTGCCGGTGGATTCCCCGTTCCTTGAACTGATGAAGGAAGTGGTGGAATCGGGCCACTCCCGCTTCCCGGTGCATGGCGAGAACAAGGACGACGTGCTCGGCATCCTGCTGGCCAAGGATCTGCTGCGGGGTGTCGTCGCCGACAACACCCACGCCAGCATCCGCGAGCTGCTGCGCCCGGCCGTGCTGATTCCCGAGTCGAAGAAGCTCAACGTGCTGCTCAAGGAGTTCCGGCTCTCGCGCAACCACATGGCCATCGTGGTCGACGAGTACGGCGGTGTCGCCGGCCTGGTCACCATCGAGGACGTGCTGGAGCAGATCGTCGGCCAGATCGACGACGAGCACGATGAAGCCGAAGACCACACCTCGCAGATCGCCATCCTTGCCGATGGCCGCTACGTGGTGGACGCGCTGACCACCATCAGCGATTTCAACGAGCGTTTCGGGGCTGATTTCTCCGACGACGACTACGACACCATCGGCGGCCTGGTCACCGAGGCCGTCGGCCACCTGCCGGAGACCGGCGACGAGCTGACCCTGGAGCGCTTCGTGTTCCGCGTGGCGCGCGCCGACGCACGCCGCGTGCAGGCCTTCCACGTCACCTTGCTGCCGCCCGAAGAACAGGACGAAGATTGATCACCCTGCGCCTGCCGCGGTTGCTGCTGCCCGCCTTCGCACTGCTGTTGCTGCTGTGGGCCGGCATGGCCACCGCGCAGCCGCAGGCTGACGCCCCTGCCGTCGCCACGCCCGCGCCACGCATCGGCGTGGTGACGATGCAGCCGGGCGAAATCTTCTTCGAGCGTTTCGGCCACGATGCGCTGGTGGTGGAAGACCCGCTCAGCGGCCACGCCACCTCCTACAACTTCGGCTACTTCGACCCGGGCGAATCCGATTTCGTCGGCAATTTCGTGCGTGGCGAAATGATGTACTACCTCGTGGCGCTGCCGCTGGAGGAAGACCTCTCGCAGTACGCCGACGCAGGCCGTGGCGCCAGCATCCAGTGGCTGGATCTGCCTGACGCGCAGGCGCGCCTGCTGGCCGATGGGCTGGCCGTCCGCGCCCGCCCCGAGAACGCGCGCTACCGCTATGACTACTTCACTGCCAACTGCGCCACCCTGGTCCGCGACACGCTCGACCATGCCATGGGCGGCGGGCTGAAATCGCAGCTGGCGGGGCGTTCGCGCGGCAACACCTACCGTAGCGAAGCGGTGCGTCTGGCCTCGCCCGCCGCTTGGATGTGGCTGGGCTTCGACCTTGGTCTGGGCCCGAACGCCGATCAGCCGCTGTCGCGCTGGGAGGAAGCCTTCGTGCCGATGCGGCTGGCCGACAGCCTGCGTGAAGTCCACAACAGCGAAGGCCGCCCGCTGGTGATTGCCGAGACCGAAGTGCTGCCGCAACGGCTGGCTGCGGAACCGAAGGAAAAGGTGCGCCGCTGGTGGCCGTGGCTGCTGGTGGGTCTGGCCGCCGCGGTCGTCCTGATGCTGACGGGGCGCCGGCACCCGCGTCTGGTCGCCGGTCTGGCGCTGCCGTTCTGGCTGCTGTGTGCCATCGCCGGCGGCCTGCTGGCCTACCTGTGGGGCTTCAGCGCGCACCATGCCGCCTGGGCCAACCGCAACCTGTTCCTGCTCAACCCGCTTGCCCTGCTGTTGCTGCCCGGCGGCTGGGCGCTGCTGCGCGGGCGCACGCCGCCACGCTGGTTCCGCATCGCTCTGTGGCTGGCGGCCGGCGTCGCGCTGTTTGCGCTGCCCGTGCATTGGCTGTCGCTGCTGCCCCAGTTCAACATGCAGTGGATCGTGCTGCTGCTGCCGGTGCATGTCGCTCTGGCACTGACGCTGGGCCGGCACGTCTTGGCCGCACCGAAGTGCTGAGGCACCATGCCCGACATGGAAAAGACCGCACTCCCGGCGCCGGCAGCGAGCAACCCGCCGAGCGTCATCAACTGCACCTGGTATGGCGAGGATGGCAGCGCGCAGGCCATCGACCTGGACAGCATCAGCGATGTGCTCGCCGGCGACGCCAAGGGCTTCGTCTGGGTGGGCCTGTATGAGCCCAGCGATGCCGTGCTGGACAAGGTGCAGGAGGAATTCGACCTGCACCCGCTGGCCATCGAGGACACACGCAAGGCGCACCAGCGCCCGAAGATCGAAACCTACGGCAACTCGCTGTTCGTGGTGGTGCACACCGCACAGGTGGTGGACGAGCGCATCCGCTACGGTGAAACCCATGCCTTCCTCGGCCCGCGCTTCCTGCTGACGGTGCGCCACGGCGCGTCGCTGTCCTATGCGCCGGTGCGTGCGCAGCTGGAACGCGACCGCAGCCTGCTGGCGCTCGGCCCTTCGTTCTGCCTGTACGCCGTGCTGGACGCCGTGGTGGACAACTACCTGCCCATCACCGACAGCTTCCGCGACACGCTGGACACGCTGGAGAAGGACATCTTCGCCGAGACCTACAAGCGGCGCACGGTGATCCGCCTGTACGAACTCAAGCGCGAACTCAACAAGATGCGATTGGCAGTGGCGCCACTGCAGGACGCGCTGGCGCAGCTGCAACGCAACCAGGCGCAGCTGATCAACGACGAGGTACGCCTGTACCTGCGCGACGTGCAGGACCACGCGGCGCGCGTCAATGAAGCCATCGACACCCTGCGCGAAATGCTGGGCACCGCATTGAGCGTGAACCTGTCGCTGGTGACGCTGGCGCAGGGTGAAACGGTCAAACAGCTCGGTGCCTGGGCAGCCCTGCTCGCCGCACCCACGCTGATCACCAGCTGGTACGGCATGAACTTCACCCACATGCCAGAACTCGCCGGGCGCTTCGCCTATCCCCTGCTGATGCTCGGCGTCGGCGCGGTATGCGTGGTGCTGTACCGGTTGTTCAAGCGCTCGGGCTGGTTGTAACCCGCATCCAGATGGAACCCCGGCCTGACATCATCAGGCCGGAGGACACATGCCGCTGGCCGCCCTCATCATCTGCTCACCGCTGCTCCAGCAGCCCTGTCAGTTTCTCGATCTGGGCCCGGTAGCCATCCAGCGTCTTCGCGGTCTTCTCCGCGTACAGCGATGCCTCATCCCAGCGCTTGGCCTCCAGCGCCTCGCGGATGCCCGGAAGGGTCTTCACGCCATAGCCGGTAAGCACGCCGGGCGCATAGATCATGTGCCGGTACCACTCGCGTCCCGGCAAGCCCGCTGGGTCGGTCAGTGACTGCTCCATGCGTGCCATCAAGGCATTGATCTCGCGCTGTCTGTCCGCGGGAATCTGCAGGTCGGAAGCGGCCAGCGCGTCATAGGCCTTCTGATAGCGCGCCAGGCTTTCCTTCAAACGCCCCGATGCGGCATCCAGCGGTGCGAGGTTGATGGCGGGGACCACCGACGCGCGCTCTGGCGGGCCCACGGGATTGGAAGGACTCGCCGCCAGCTTGTACATGCCGGAGTCGAGCAGTCTGTTCTGGCTCTCGGCCTGCGTGCGCAGTGACGTCTCCAGTTGATGCAGCTCGGCCACGTAGTTGCTGACCGTGGTGCCCATGTCGCTGAAACGCATGGGGAGCACATCCGCATCGGCCATCCGCATCGAAATGCGGCCGACCACCTTGGCCAGCGTGGCACCGTACGCAAGCCCGGGGTCGTTGAAGCGCTGCTGGTGGGCGTAGGTGTCGTAGTGCGAGTGGTAGGCACCGGCGCCGGCGGATTCACCACCAAAGCCGATGTTCATCGATGCGATACCCAGATGCGCGAGGAAGGGCGCGTAGTCCGAACCCGAACCCAACGCGCCGATCGGGATGTCGCCGCTCTCTCCCACGCCCTGTGCGCGCGTCTTGCCTGCGGAGCCACCTTCCAGCGCACCCACCAGCAACCGCGCACGCAGGCGTTCGCGCACGCTCACACCGACCTGCGGATCGGTCACGTTGGCGGCTGCCTGGTTGATCATGTGCTGCAGCGAATGGCTGCCACCGGCACCAAGGAAACCACGCCCATTGCTGTCGGTATTGATGTAGACGACGGCCTTGTCGCGAAGTTCGTCTGCATGCGTTTCGGCCCACTCGGTGGAGCCCAGCAGGCCCGCTTCCTCACCATCCCAGCTGTTGTAGACGAGCGTGCGCTTTGGCCGCCAACCCTGCTTCACCAGCTCACCGATGGCCTTTGCCTCGGCAAGCATGGCCACCGTTCCGGAAAGCGGATCCTGCGCACCCATCACCCAGGTGTCGCGGTGATTGCCACGCACCACCCACTGATCCGGCGCCACTGCGCCCGGCAACTTCGCCACGACGTTGTAGATGGTCTGCTGGTCCCAGTTGGAGCTGACCGCAACGCGCACACGCGCCGGGCCCGGGCCAACCTTGTAGGTCAATGGCAACGCGCCACGCCACGACTCCGGTGCCACCGGCCCCTGCAGGGCCTTCAGCAGGGGCGTGGCATCGCCATAGGAGATGGGCAGCACGGGAATCTTGAGGATCGAACGGGCCTCCGATACCGCAATCCGTGGCGCTCCCTCAACCGAGCCATAACCCGGGGTAAGCGGATCGCCGGGATAGGCCAGCATATCGGCAACCGAACCGCGCTGTACGCCCTGCTCCGGACGCCAGCCACCCATCGGATAGACATCGCCCTGGAAGTAGCCATCCTCACGCGGGTCGGAATAGATCAGGCAACCCACCGCGCCGTGCTTCTGCGCCAGCAGTGGCTTCAGACCACGCCACCCTCCGCCATACCGTGTGATCACGACCTTGCCGCGGACATCCACGCCACGGCGTGCCAGCTCGGCATAGTCATCCGGCCCACCGTAGTTGGCATAGACCAGTTCGCCCGTCACATCGCCGTCGCCACCATAGACGTTGTACGGCGGCAGCACTTCATCGCGGACCAGCGTGGACGGGTCACCTTCAATCGGCCCCTCGTTGAGCACCGCATCGTAGCGGTGCGGCGCCAGCAGCTGCACCTGCACGGACTTCGGCGTGGGATACAGCACGCTGAACGTCTCGATCCGCGCATCCCAGCCGAACTCCTCGAACTTCTGCCGGACGAACTCCGCGTTGGCCTTTCCGTGCGTCGAACCCACTTGGTTGGGCGCAGCCGAGAGATGCTTCAGCCACTCCATCATCACAGTGGGGTCCACGCTCCTGTCGAACTGCGCTTCGCGCTGCAGCTGGGCACTGGCGTTTCCAGCATTGAACCCGAACACCGACGCGGCGGGCGGCTCCTTCGGGCTGGAAAGCGCAGATGCGTTGGTGGCGATGGTGATCGAGAATGCCAATGGCAACAGCAGAATCTTCTTCATATTCATGACGCGTCCACACCTCTCGGCTGACCAGATCGAAACAGCAACGTCGCGCTATCGCCTTCCACTCAGCCGAATGGCTGATCCAGCGATGGGCTCTGCGGCGTCATCAGCCCGCTGCTGTCATCGGTGATGTAAAGGATGTCCTCCAGACGAACACCGAACTCCTCGGGAATGTAGATGCCGGGTTCATTGCTGAAGGTCATGTTGGGAACCAGCGGATTGCCGTTGCCCTTCACCAGGTAATCCCATTCGTGCATGTCCATGCCGATGCCATGGCCAAGGCGATGGGTGAAGTAGGTATAGCCGGGGCCGTAGCCCGCATCGGCGATGACCTGGCGTGCCGCAGCGTCCACCTGCTCCATCGGCACACCCGGGCGCGCGGTGGCCAGCGCCTTGGTCTGGGCCTCGAGCACGATGTCGAACACCTTGCGCATCTTGTCGGTAGGCTGACCGACGACCACGGTACGGGTGATGTCACTGGTGTAGCCATCCGCCTTGCACCCGCCATCCAGAATGATGGGCGTGCCCTCGGTGAGGATCTGCGGCTCCAGCGAACCGTGCGGTGATGCCGTGTACTTGCCGACGTTCACGCTGGCACCACCCTGCAGGCCGGTCCGCGCATAGGCCATGGCGATCAGGCTGGAGATGTCCTTCTGGTTCATGCCCGGCTTGAGCGCTTTCCACACGGCCTCATATACCGCCAGGGTGTTCTTGTTGGCCAGCCGCATCAATGCAAGCTCCGCCGGGCTCTTGATGCGGCGGCAACCGGCGGTGATGGGCTTTGCATCGACGAATGTGGCACTTGGCAGCGCGTCACCGATGCCCTTGGAGCGGAAGTACGGAACCGTCTCCTCGATACCCACGCGCCCGGTGGCCGCGCCTTTCTCACGCAGCACCTGCGCGACCAGTCGATACGGGTCCTCGTCTTCCTGCCAACCCCGCACATCGTGGCCGAACTTGATCTGCTCCAGCGTCCGCGTCCGCTCGAACTCCGGCGTGACGTAGACCGGATCACCTGACTTGCCCAGGATCATGCCGGTCAGGCGCTCGCTGTTGCCCCAGCGGATGCCTGTGAAGTAGGTCAGCGAGGTGCCGCCACCAACGAAGATCGCGTCGATCTTCTCCTTCGCCATCAGGCGCTGTGCCTGTGCAAGCCTGCCTTTCCGCTCCTCGATGGTGATGGGCACGACCTGCGCGGCCACCGATGACAGCGCCCTGATCGACTCGGGCATCGCCGCCTCCGCTGCTGCCTGGCTCTCGGCTGCCTCGGCGCGCGTCAATGCCAGGGCGGGTACCGCACCAAGGCCCATCGCCATGCCAGCCTGGAGGAAACCGCGCCGTGTCCTGCTGGGAGCATCATTCATCTCAGTACCCTTCCTCTTTTGAATCAATAAGAACTTCGGGAGTTTCCATCACTCGACGCTGGCCACCCCGGTTGTGTGCGCAGCTTCCCGGTCAGAGCGGGAGTGGGGCCTCGGGGGAGGGAGCGACGTCGATGGCGGCCCCTGCCCCATCGACGCCTTCAAGCATGGATCAGAACGTAATGCCCGCCTGCGCGTAGATGAACCTGCTGGGCAGATCGTACGTCGAGGCGTCGAAACCATTCAGTGAGCAGGACACGCAGATCGGCGGCTGCCTGTTCCACAGGTTGTTGATGCCCAGCGTCAAGGTCAGTGCGAAATCGGTCGGCACCTTCCAGTTCACGCGCAGGTCCTGATAGAGCGTGGCACCGAGCTCGTGCGTGCCATTGAGCCGATTGGGCGCGATGGCGGCGCTGTCGCAGATCGGAAAACCCGCCGCACCCGCGCAGCTTTCCTTGAGCCGGCTGAGGTAACGCAGCGTGGTATCCACGTCCCAACCACCCCGCTCCCAACCAAGCCGCAGGTTGGCCGTCAGACGCGGTATGCCGGTGTTGTTCAACTCGACACCCACCGTGCGCGGCTCGACGCGGCCACTGGCATCCACGGCACGGTACTGGCTGACATAGGTACCCTGCAGGTTGGCGGTGAATCGGCCAATACCGGTTTCCGGGCCACGCCAGTTCGCGCCGAAATCGAAGCCACTGGTCTCCACCGAACCCAGGTTCAACAGCAGGTTGTCGAACTGTGCAAAGTCACCGGTACGGCTGCGTACGATGTTCGCGCATACCTCCGCTGCCGGATTTCCGGAAGCGATGCAGCGGTTCAGCCGGGTCTGTGCATCCAGGGCCTGGATCGCGCCTTCCAGTTCGATCCGGTAGTAGCCGAGGTTGATGTCCATCCGCTCGGCCCAGGAAGTGCCCTGCGCCCATCGTGGGCTGTAGACCGCGCCGATGGTCAGGCTCTTCGATTCCTCCGGCTTCAGCAGTTCGTTGCCACCGGTCTGCACGCCCACCTGGCGGCCGCTCTGCACATAGCCGGCTGGAACACCCAGCGCGGCACAGTTTGCCGCCACCGCAGCGAAACCGGGCGCATCCGCGGAGCACGGATCCTGGATGGTGGCGTCGAAGCGTGACATCGCGCCGTACACCTCACCGATGGAGGGCGCACGGAAGCCCTGCGCCCACGTACTGCGCAGGGTCAGGTCATCGAACACCTGCCAACGCAGACCGATCTTGCTGTTGTTGGTGCCGCCGAACGTGGAGTAGTCCGAATAGCGCGTTGCGGCGGAGATATCGAGCGCCTTGAAGCCCGGCACGTCCGCGAGCAGCGGCGCATTGAGCTCCAGATAGGTTTCCCAGATGTCGTACTGGCCGCGGGTTGGCTGCGACGGCACGTTGTTGGATTCGCCCGAGACAATCAACGCATCCGGCTGATAGGAACCGAAATAGCTGCGCGATTCCACACCGGCCGCGAACGCCACGTCACCCGCAGGCAGAGTGAACAGACTGCCTGAGAGGTTCGCCGACAGTGCCTTGAGCTTGTTCTGGCTGCGGTCGTGTTCGACGAACAGAATGTAGTCCAGCATTTCCTTCGTGATCGAACCCGGTACACCCCACAGATTCAGGGGCACACACTTGTCCACAGCAAGGCAATCACCCGGCGAACCCAGTGCCTTCTTGACGTGCGTCAGGTTCATCGTGCCCGTGACCTGCTGCGTGGCGCGGTTGTTGCCGAAGCCAGCGTTCACATCCCAGTAGTAGCTACGGTCACGGAACGCGAACGAACCCTCGAAGCCGGTGTTGAAGACATAGGTATCCACATCCTGCTCGAAGCTGCGGTTGCCCGCTTCCACCACGCGCCGGCCCACCGACGTCAGATTGGTCAACGGATCGAGCGCGAACCCGAAGGGGTTGTAGATGTTGTCAGCCGCCAGCGAGATGGTCGTCGCCATGGTGGTGCCGCTTGGCCCGAAGCTGAGCGTCTGTGCTGCGGCCTCGCTGCGCGAACGGCGATTGTTGTACAGCGCACGCACATACCAGGTGGTGGAGGGCGTGACCGCGTAACGCGCACTGAGGAACAGGCCGGCGCGCTCGCTGGGCGTCAACAGGCGATTGCTCGGACCATAGTTGAAACGGTCCGCATTGGTGAAGCGATGGAAGTCGTTCGGATAGGAGGGAACACCCGGAGCCACATTGCGATTGAGCGTCAGATCCTTGGCCTGCCCGGTGATCGGATCAACGAAACGGAAGCGGCCGTACGGCGACGAGGCGCTGCAGTTGGCAAGCCCGGTGCCGGGAATGCATTCATTGGCAGCGCGATCCCATTCGGAGGCGTTGATGACTTTCTGGGTGACGTAGCTGACGTCCGCGAACACATCCAGCTTGTCGGTCGATCCGCCGAAGGAAATATTGTTCTGGGTGGTCGTACCACCATTGAGCTCCGGGTACGTACCCCAGTAGCTGTTGATGGAAACGCCGTCCTGCTTGCGCTTGGTGATGATGTTCACCACACCCGCGATGGCATCGGAGCCGTACAGTGCCGACGCACCATCCTGCAGGATTTCGAGCCTGTCGATGATGCTTGCCGGAATGGTGTTCAGATCGACCGAACCAGAAACACCGGAGGCCGAACTTTCGTTCACCCAACGCACCCCATCGACCAGCACAAGAACACGGCCGGAGCCGAGATTGCGAAGATCCAGTGTTGCCGAGCCGCTGCCTACGCCGGAGCCGTCCGGCGGAAAGCCGAAGTTGCCGGCATTGCTGAACTTGGTGTTCAACGCCGAGCCCGATGAGGAAAGCTGCTGCAGAATGTCGCCCACGCTGGTCAGGCCTGTCTTTGCCAGGTCCTCCGACGTGATCGCCAGGACTGGCACCTGCGTCGCCATGTCCGCGCCTTTGATGCGCGAACCGGTCACCTCCACCGAGTTGAGGGTGACAGGCTCCTCGGCGGCCTGTGCGAATGCGGAAGCCGAAATCACCCCCGAAATGATTCCGACGGAAACAGCTGTTGCGAGCTTGTTGCGACGTGCTATCGATGCCATGAAGTTCACCGTTCTACGAGTGGATAGGGCTCCCCTCCCGAACACGGCATTTCCATAGAGCATGCGCGCGGCGAAGCAATCCCGTGACGTGCCTTTCGACACGATCAAGGTTCATGGATTCAGTTGAAACCAAGTAGTTACAGCCAGCGCATTGCAACTGCAGAAACCGAACCGTGCTCAGGAAGCACTTCGTGCCAGTACTTGCGTCCTTTCGCGCCTCCACAACTCCCCCCGCTCGCTGCCTTGAGCGGACCGCGACCCCCAAAGATCACGCGTGATCAGCCAACAGCAGCGGCCTGATCACGGTTGCAATGTAGAAGGACATCGTGCGGAAGGTCTTGATGTAATTTTCTTTACATTATGACGATTCCAGCACAAACATGACTTTAGTAATGTACGGACAAATGAAAATGAGACCGCTGCACCCCATCCTTTCAGATGAAACATTTTACGAGCAGGGGTTGTACTAGCAGGTCGGAAATCTGGCTGTTTTCCAGCCATTTCATGCACTTGTTGCGCAGTTTTCCGCTTTTCATCCGGCCGAGCGCGGGCGCGTCTCCCGTCGCCCTGAATTTTTTGCGTCTTTGTGTCCGCATCGGGCACATGCATCGAAAATGGCATAACGCCCAGGTTGGCAAACAACTACCACTGGATCTGCACATGGGCGCGCGTGGGCCGGTCTGGGACCGTTCGGGACACGAATGATGCGCTACCCCTCCCCAGCCCTCCCCTTTGCCTTCGGCAAAAGGGAGGGGGCGGTCATGCGCATACCAGGCTTCTGTAGCTTGTGTAGCTTGTGTAGCCCGGGTAAGCGAAGCGCACCCGGGTATTCTCGCCAGCGCGTCAAGTGCAACGGGTCTGCCAATCCGAGTCGGTGCTTGTTGCCTTTCTTTGCGTTTACGCGAAAAGCCCCGGGTGCGCTTCGCTTACCCGGGTTACGGGCTACGTGCTGCGTCAGGCGACGTAGATGGTCTTGATGTTCATGAACTCATGGATGCCGTGTTCGGCGAGTTCGCGACCAAAGCCTGAGCGCTTGGTGCCGCCGAACGGCAGCCGCGCGTCGCTCTTCACCACGGAGTTGACGAAGGCGGCGCCGCACTGCAGCTGCGCGGCAACCTTCTCGCCGCGTGCGGCGTCGGCGGTCCACACGCTGCCGCCCAGACCAAAGGTGGTGTCGTTGGCCACGCGCACTGCTTCCACTTCGTCCTTCACCCGCAGGATCGCAGCCACAGGGCCGAACAGCTCCTGGTCGTAGGCCGGCATGCCGGGTTGCACGTCATCAAGAATGGATGCCGGGTAGCCCGCATTCGTATCCGGCACCGGCTCGCAACCCAGCAGCATCTTCGCGCCCTTGGCGATGCTCTGCTGCACCTGCTTGTGCAGTTCATCACGCAGATCGGCGCGGGCCATCGGCGCCAGCGTGCTTGCCTCGTCCATCGGGTCACCGTAGGCACGCGCCTTGGCAGCTTCCACGAACCGTTCCACGAAGGTGTCGGCGATGGCATCGACCAAGATGAAACGCTTGGCCGCGATGCAGGTCTGCCCTGCGTTGTCGAAGCGCGACTTCACTGCAGCGGCCACCGCGCTGTCGATGTCGGCGTCGTCCAGTACCACGAAGGCGTCGCTGCCGCCCAGTTCCATCACACACTTCTTCAGCTGGTCGCCTGCATTGGAAGCAATGGAGCGCCCTGCCCGCTCACTGCCGGTCAGGGTCACCGCTTTCACGCGACGGTCGCGCAGCACCTCGGCCGCCTGGTCGTTGTCGATATGCAGCACGTCGAACACGCCTTCCGGGATACCCGCCGCCGCAACCGCTTCGCGCAGCAGATCGGCACATCCCGGTACGTTGCTGGCGTGCTTCAGCAGGGCGACGTTGCCCGCCATCAGGCCCGGGGCAAGGAAGCGGATCACCTGCCAGATGGGGAAATTCCAGGGCATCACCGCCAGCACGCAGCCGATGGGCTGGTAGATCACATAGCTGCGTTGCGCCTCGGTGGCGATGGACTGAGGCGTGAGGTAGTCGGCGGCGTGCGTGGCGTAGTACTCGCAGGCGGCGGCACTCTTTTCGATCTCGGCCAGCGCTTCACCGCGCAGCTTGCCCATCTCGGTGGTCATGGTGCGCTGGATGTCGTCGCGCTGCGCACGCAGGCCAGCGGCCACCTTGCGCAGGAAATCGCCGCGCTGCTCCAGCGTCAGTGCCGACCAGCCGGGAAACGCGGCCTCAGCGGCGGCAAGGCGCTTCTCCACCGCGTCGCTGCTGAGCAGTTCGACCGTGCGTATGGTCTGGCCGTTGAAAGGATTGAGGGTCTGATACGAGGCCATGGCGGCATTCCTGCATTCAACGAATGCAGGAATGGTAGCGCCGCGCATGTTGCGCCAAGGTAAATCACCAACGCCCTCGGGGTGCCGGGTGTGGCCCGGCACCGTGATCCCGCGTCAGCCGTTTTCCTGCAGGGCCAGCTGCATGTCGCGCTGGCGGCGTTTCTCGGCACGGGCGGAAATCCACCAGCCGGCGACGGCGACCAGCGAGACCGCCAGCACCATCAGCGTGGCCAGCGCGTTGATCTTCGGGCTCACGCCCATGCGTACCGAGGCGAAGATCTTCATCGGCAACGTGGTTGAGCTGGGGCCGGCGACGAAGCTGGCGATCACCACGTCATCCAGCGACAGGGTGAAGGCCAGCAGCCAGCCGGACATCAGCGCAGGCGCGATGATCGGCAGCGTGATCAGGAAGAACACCTTCAGCCGGTTGGCCCCCAGGTCCATCGCCGCTTCCTCCAGCGAGCGATCCAGCTCCTGCAGGCGCGAGGACACCACCACGGTGACGAAGGAAATGGTGAAGGTGACGTGCGCGATCCAGATCGCCACCACACCCTTGGACGGCAGGCCGAACAGGCCGCCCATGGACACCAGCATCAGCAGGATCGACAAGCCGATGATCACCTCCGGCATCACCAGCGGCGCGGTGACCAACGCACCGAATATCGTCTTGCTGGGAAAGCGCTTGAAGCGGGTCATCGCCATCGCCGCCATCGTGCCGATCACCATCGCCGCGGTCGCCGTCCAGAAGGCGATCTTCAGGCTGATCCACGCCGCTTCCAGCAGCTGGCGGTCGCGGAACAGCTCGCCATACCACTGCGTGGAGAAACCCGCCCACACCGTCGCCAGACGCGAAGAGTTGAACGAGTACACCATGAGCAGCAGGATCGGCAGATACAGGAAACCGAAGCCGAGCAGCAGGGCGCTCCAGCCCATCCAGGAACCACGCCGGGACATGCTCATGCCAGCTTCCCTTCCAGCTCACGCTGCTGGGAACGGTTGAAGATGATGATGGGGATGAGCAGCAACAGCAGCATCACGATCGCCACCGCCGAGGCCAGCGGCCAGTCGCGGTTGTTGAAGAACTCCGCCCACAGCACGCGGCCGATCATCAGCGTATCCGGCCCACCCAGCATTTCCGGAATGACGAACTCGCCCACCGCTGGAATCGCCACCAGCATGCAGCCGGCGATGATGCCGCTGCGCGACAGCGGCAGGGTGATCTTCAGGAACGCCTGCCACGGCTTGGCGCCCAGGTCATAGGCGGCTTCCAGCAGGCGGTTGTCCAGCTTCACCAGATTGGCGTAGAGCGGCAGCACCATGAACGGCAGGTAGCAGTAGACGATGCCGATGTAGGCGGCCAACGGGGTGTAGAGGATGCGCAGCGGTTCGTCGATCAGGCCCATGCCCATCAGCGTGCGGTTGATCAGGCCATTGCTGTCGAGGATGCCGATCCATGCGTACACGCGGATCAGGAACGAGGTCCAGGACGGCAGCACCACCAGCATCATGGCGATGTTGCGCGCCGACGGTGACATGCGCGAGATCACGTACGCCATCGGGTAACCGATCAGCAGCGTGAGCAGCGTGGAGATCACCGCGATCTTGATCGAACTCAGGTAGGCAAGCACGTAGTGGCTGTCGGTGAACAGCGACGTGTAGTTGCCCAGGTTGAGATTGATGGCGAACGCGTTGTCCACATAGGAAACGATGGACGTGTACGGCGGCATCGCCACGGCCATCTTCGCGAACGAGATCTTCAGCACGATCAGGAACGGGATGGCGAAGAACAGCAGCAGCCACAGGTAAGGCACGCCGATCACGCCGGCGCGCGTACCCGGCAGCCAACGCCGCCAGCCGGCGAGGTTCGCGGACGCCGTGCTCATGAGGTCAGCACCACGCCGTCGTTGTCGTCCCACGACACCCACACTTCGTCGGTCCAGGTGATGCCGTCACTGTCCCAGCGCTTCATGTTGGCGAAGTTGGACAGCACCTTGGCGCCGCTGGGCAGGCGCACGTGGTAGACCGAATGGCTGCCGAAATAGGCGATGTCCTCGACCACGCCACGCGCCTTGTTGGTGTCGCCTTCCGGCTCTTCCTTGGAGATGTGCACCTTCTCCGGGCGCAGCGCGAAGGCCACCGGCTGCCCTTCGTAGCCGGTGATGCCGTGGCCCACGTAGATGGGCGCCGGGAAATCCGGCGTGCGCACGGTGACGTACTCCGGCAGGTCCTCGTCGATCACACCCTCGAACAGGTTGACCGAACCGATGAAACTGGCCACGAAACGGTTGGCCGGCTGCTCGTAGATGTCATCCGGTTTGCCGATCTGCTGGATCCAGCCCTGGTCCATCACCGCGATGCGGGTGGCCATGGTCATGGCTTCTTCCTGGTCATGGGTGACCATCACGCAGGTCACGCCGAGCTGTTCGATGATGTTGACCAGCTCCAGCTGCATCTTCGAGCGCAGCTTCTTGTCCAGCGCGCCCATCGGCTCGTCCAGCAGCAGCAGCTTGGGCCCCTTGGCCAGCGACCGCGCCAGCGCCACGCGCTGCTGCTGGCCGCCGGAGAGCTGGTGCGGCTTGCGCTTGCCCAGCTTCTCCAGCTGCACCAGTTCCAGCATCTCACCGACGCGGCGCGCGATGGCGTCCTTGGCCATGCCGTCCTGCTTCAGGCCGAAGGCGATGTTCTGCTCCACCGTCATGTGCGGGAACAGCGCGTAGGATTGGAACATCATGTTGATGGGCCGCTCGTAAGGCGGCAGCGTGTTGATCTCCTGCCCGTCCAGCAGGATCTTGCCCTTGGTGGGCCTCTCGAAGCCGGCCAGGCAGCGCAGCAGCGTGGACTTGCCACTGCCTGAGCCACCGAGCAGCGCGAATATCTCGCCCTTGCGCACGTCCAGATTGACGTCGTCAACGGCAACGAAGCCGTCGAACTCCTTGCGCAGGTCGCGGATGGACAGGTAGCCGGGATCGCTGTTCTGGGCGATGGCGTCCGGCTTGGCTTCAACGGGCATGCAGGGCTCCGGGAGCGGGCAAAAGGAAAGCGGGCGTAGTGTAGCCCCCGTGTTTTACCAGTGACACCGGTGAAGGGGCGTGGCGTGGCGGTACGGCCCGGAATGCGGGCATCCGGATCAGGTCGCCGGCTCGGGCGCCTGCTCCCAGCCCAGCCCCAGCGCCTTCTGCAGCGCCACGTAGCGCACCAGCAGCTGCAGCTGGGCCTGCGCCAGGCCGTCCTGGGCACTGAGCTGCTGGCGCTGCACGTCCAGCAGATCGATCTGCGAGGACGCGCCGGCCTTGCGCCGCTGGGTCATCAGGGCAGCTGCGCGGGTAGCGGAGGCTTCCGCGTTGTTGGCCTTGACCAGCTGCTCGCGCGCCGCGCCGAAGCGGATCAAGGCGCTGTTGGCATCCTGCAGCGCAGCCAGCACGGTAGCCTCGTAGGCCGCGAGTCGTGCCTCGTGGCCGGCCCGTGCCTGTGCCACGCGGGCCTTGTTGACGCCGAAATCGAAGATGGACCAGCGCAGGAACGGCATCACGATGCTGGTGGCCGAGCTGCTGTTGAGGTCGGACAGCGACGACGCCCCCATGCCGATGCTGCCCAGCAGATTCACCTGCGGGAAATAGGCCGACAACGCCTGCCCGATCACCGCCGAGGAAGCCGCGAGCTCGCCCTCGGCCTTGCGGATGTCGGGGCGACGGCGGATCAGCGCGGCGGCATCGTCCACCTGCACCTGCGCCGGCAGCAACGGCAACGCACGATCCTCGGCGAGCGTGGCATCCAGCGTGCCCGGCTCGCGGCCGGTCATCAGTGCCAGCTGGTCCTTGGCCTCGGTGGCCTGCGCACGCAATGGCGGCAGCTGGCCCTGCTGCTGTTCCAGCTGGGCACGCGCACGCTCCACCTGCAGGTCCGAATCGGCACCCCGTGCACGGCGTTGTTCGGTGAGCTGCAGCGATTCCGCCGCCGCCTGCGCGTTGCGCTCGCCCAGCATCAGGCGCTGGCGTGTCCCGCGGTAGCCCAGATAGACCTGCGCTACTTCGGCGGCCAGCTGCACCTGTGCATCGGCCAGCGCGGCGGCATCGGCATCCGCCTTGGCAGCGGCTTCCTGCGCGGCACGACGCTTGCGGCCGAACAGATCCAGCTCCCAGCTCGCATCCACGCCGGCGATGTACAGATCGGTATCCAGATCGATGCGCGAGAACTCATCACGCAGCTGTGCGGCCTCCTGCGGGCGGCCGTTGTTCTCTGCCACGCGCGCGGCGCCCTCGCCTATCTGTCGCATCTGGTCGACCATCGCATCGGGCGGGCTGATGGCGGCATACCCCGCCACCGCACCGACGCTGGGCAGCTGTTCCGAACGCCGCTGGCGCTGCAGCGCGCGCGATGCCAGCAGCTTGGCCTGCGCAGCACGCAGATTGGGACTGTTGCGCAGCGCATCGTCCACCAGCTGGTCCAGCATCGGGTCGTTGAGCCGCTTCCACCACTGGCTGGGCGGTGTCGCCGGCACCACGCCAGCGTCGGCGGCGCGTGGCAGCTGCGCCTGCGCCGTGGCTGCCTTGGCCACGTCCGGGCGTACGTGATCCGGGCCGAGCATGCAGCCGGCCAGGGCCAGCGGCAGGGCCAGCCAAAGGGAAGTGTGCAACAGCGGTTTGCAGGTGTGTCGTGCCATCAGTGCATCGCCAGAGGAACGCCCTTGGGCAGGGGTTTGAGCAGGAAGACCAGCGGCAATGTCACCACCACGATGATGCCGAAGATCCAGAACAGGTCGTTGTAAGCCATCACCAACGCCTGCTGCTGCACCAGCTGCGCCAGCATGGCGGTGCCCTGCATGGGGTCGCCGCCCAGCTGCGTGCCCAGTGCATGCAGGTAGTCCTGCGCCACCGGCGAGTTGGCCGTGGCCGCCGTGCCGATGGCATCCATGTGGAAGCTGATCCGGCGCTCCTGGAAGGTGGAAATGATGGCCAGGCCAATCGAGCCACCCAGGTTGCGCGCGGCATTGAACAGGCCGGATGCATCGGAGGCCAGCTCGCGCGGCACCGAGGTGATCGCCGCCTGGTTAAGCGCCATCATCGCCAGCGCCAGCCCACAGCCCTGCAGCAGCTGGCCGATGACGAAGTGCATGCCCACGCTGTCCGGCGTCAGCCCCAGATTGACGAAGCAGGCCACCGCGAAGCACAGCATGCCGCCGAACACCATCACCCGCACGTCGATGGTTTCCAGCATCTTGGGCATCAACGGCATCAGCAGCACCGTGGGTACGCCGGCCAGCAGCAGCACGTAGCCGGCCTGCTCGGTGTTGTAGCCGGCGATCACCGCCAGAAACTGCGGAATCATGTACATCACGCCGAACAGGATCATGCCGACCGCGCCGACCATCACGAACACCGCACCGAAGCTGCGCTGGAACAGAATCTTCAGGCGGATCACCGGCTCGCTGCTGATGAACTGCGAGAGCGCCAGCAGCGCGAAGCCCACCAGCGAGATCAGGCTGAGGATGATGATGAATTCCGATTCAAACCAGCGCTCGCGCTGGCCATCCTCCAGCACCACGGTCAGCGCGCCGAGGCCTGCGGTCATGCCGATGATGCCCATCCAGTCCGCGCGCAGCAGGCCGCCCCAGTTGGATTTCTCGTGCGGCAGACCGAGCAGCAGCAGGCCGATCAGGCCGGCGCAGATCGGTACGTTGATGAAGAACGCGTAGTGCCAGCTGACATTCTCGGTCAGCCAGCCACCCAGCAGTGGGCCGATGATGGGGCCCAGGATCACCGTCATGCCGAACAGTGCGGTGCCCAGCGTCTGCTGCGCCGGTGGCAGGCGCGTGGCGACGATGGTCAGCGCGGTGGGAATCAACGCGCCACCAGTGAAGCCCTGGCCGATACGGCCGAGGATCATCATGTCCAGCGTGTTCGACAGGCCGCACATCACCGAGAACGCGGTGAACAGCGACGCACAGATCAGCAGGAAGGTGCGAAGGCCCAGCGTGCGCACGAACCAGCCGGTCAAGGGGATCATCACGATCTCCGAGACCAGGAACGAGGTGGAAATCCAGGTGCCTTCGGTGCCACTGGCGCCCACCTCACCTTGGATGGTGGGCAGCGCGGCATTGACGATGGAGATGTCCAGCGTCGCCATGAACGAGCCGATGGTGCCCGCCGCCACCGCCAGCCATGCGCTGGCGTCGGCCTTCTGCGGCACCGCGTTGGCGGCCGTGCTGCTCATCGCGCGTTGGCACCCTCACTTCGGTTGGCCGCGCCCTCGCGCGTGTCAACGGTCACTTCCACCGACATGCCCGGTACGAGAATCTTGCGGGTCTCGGCGTCGGCCTCGATGCGGATGCGCACCGGAATGCGCTGCACCACCTTGGTGAAGTTGCCGGTGGCATTCTGCGGCGGCAGCAGCGCGAACTGCGAACCGGTGCCGGGCGAAATGCTCTCCACCGTGCCATGCAGCGTGGTGCCCGGCAGCGCATCCACTTCGATTTCCGCCGGCTGCCCGGGCCGCATGCGGCCCAGCTGGGTTTCCTTGAAATTGGCCGACAGGTACAGCGACTGCAGCGGCACCACCGTCATCAGGCGCGTGCCCGCACCGACGAACTGGCCCACCTGCGCGGTCTTGTTGCCGATGCGCCCGTCGATGCGCGCGGTGAGCACGGTGTCCTCGAACGCCACCTTCGCCTGCGCGGCATCGGCCTGCGCCTGCTTCAGCCCTGCCTGCGCCTGCGCAAGCTGTGCCTGCCCTGCTTCGATCTGGCTCTGCGCACCGTTGATCTGCGAACGCGCCGCCTCGTACTGCGCCTGCGCACGCTCAAGGTCATGCTTGACGCTTTCAAAATGCTCGTGGGTATCGGCACCGGATGCAGCCAGCGGGCCGAAGCGCGCCACTTCCGCGCGTGCGAAACGCAGCGTGGCCTCGGCGGCCTTCAGCTGGGTGCGCGCCTGCACCAGCTGCGACTGGTTGCCCTGCACGCCGGCACTGGCGGCGGCGATATCCGCCTCGCGCACGGCGATGACCGCTTCGGCCTGGTCCAGCGTGGCACGGTAGGTACGTGGGTCGATGCGGACCAGCGGCTCGCCGGCCTTCACCCATTGGTTGTCCTGCACCATCACTTCAGTGATGTAACCGTTGACGCGCGGCGCCACGGCTACGGCGTCCGCCTGCAGGTAGGCATTGTTGGTCTGCTGCTTGTACTTGCCGACCAGCAGGTAATAGGCCAGCCATGCCAGCAGCGCGGCCAGCACCAGCAGGCCGATGATGCTCAGCGTCCAGCGTACCTTGGGGTTCTTCAGCGGCGAGGGCTTGTCCTGCGCCGGGGCTGGGTCCGTGGGAGTTGCCGTATGGGCTTGGGGCTGTTCGCTCATGGTCTCGTCGCGGCTGTCGTTTCGATTGGCCGGATCGCGCGGCGGCGATCACGTACGCGACAGTACGGGAGTTGACCGGGAGGTCAAGTGAAAAGCGGGATGCGGCGGGAGTGTGGCAAACAGTGCATTTCCCTTCACCGCTGCCCCTCTCCCGTTGCGGGAGAGGGGAACAGAAGCGGTCTGGAACCCTTCCCCCGCTCAGGGGGAAAGAGCGTGAGAGACGCGCGCCTCAGCGACCGGTCTTGATGTCCTGCCACAGACGGGTGTACAGCTTGTCCGTCTCCGGCGAGTTGATCGCATAGGTGAACATCTTGGCCGCCACGTCTTCCGGCGGATAGATGGTGGTGTCGTCACGGATGGCCGGGTCCACCAGCGAGGTGGCCGACTTCACCGGGTTGGCGTAGTGGGTCACGTTGGTGTTGT
>DALZZG010000036.1:0-23154 GCA_031987665.1 Stenotrophomonas sp.
GGGCAGCGCCCGGGCCGGCATTGCGGTGGCCGCTGGGGCCGGTGCTCACGCCATCGGGCACGTACCAGGTGCGGAACGCAGCCGGGTTGCCTTCCGGCAGGCTGCGGTCACCCTTGGGTGCCTTGCGCTGCTTGAACGGCTTCTGCGACTGCTTGGCAGCGGCTTCGCCGCTGACGGTCAGGCCGCCCTTGAAACCGCCGCCCTTGCCGCGGCCACGGCCACGGTCTTCGCGCAGGGTGTCGAAGCGGCGCAGTTCGCGGCCTTCATCCGCGGTGTTGTGGCCGTTGACGTAGGCATTGCCACGGCCACCGTCACGGGACACGCGCAGGGTGGTCTTGGCAGCCTTGCGCTGGCCGATCACCGGCTGCAGGGTCAGTGCGGACGGGGTGCCTTCTTCCAGCTTCAGCTGCGCGCGCAGGGTTTCCACCTGCGGGCTGGGCAGTTCCACCGACTGGCCGCGCAGCAGTTCGCGCGCCAGCTCGATCTTGCCGTAACGGGTGCGCTTGAGGCGGCTGACCTGGCAGCCCTGCGATTCCCACAGACGGCGCACTTCGCGGTTGCGGCCTTCCTTCACCACGACGCGGAACCAGTCGTGCGAATCGGTGCCGCCGATGCGTTCGATCTCGTCGAACTTGGCCGGGCCGTCTTCCAGCGCGACGCCACGGGCGAGGCGGTCAACGATGTTGTCCGGCACCTTCTCTTCGCCTTCCGGGGCGCGCACGCGCACCACGTACTCGCGCTCCACCTCGAACGAGGGGTGCATCATCGCGTTGGCGAGTTCGCCGTCGGTGGTGGCCAGCAGCAGGCCGGTGGTGTTGATGTCCAGGCGGCCGATCGCGATCCAGCGTGCGCCCTTGAGCGGCGGCAGCGCTTCGAACACGGTCGGGCGGCCTTCGGGATCGTCACGCGTGGTGACTTCGCCTTCGGGCTTGTTGTAGATCAGTACGCGCGAGGGGTCGGTCAGCGCGCTGGCCACGAAGCTGCGGCCATCCAGGTCAATCTTGTCGCCGCTCTTGATCGACTGGCCGGTCTGGGCGATTTCGCCATTGACCTTGACCAGGCCGTCGGCGATGCGCTGTTCCAGCGCACGGCGCGAGCCCAGCCCGGCCTGGGCCAGGACCTTGTGCAGGCGTTCTTCAAGCTTGGGCTGTTCGGTGCTGGCTTCGCGCTTGAGCGAGAGCTTGTTCAACGACAGCTTGCGGGGGGTGTCACTCATCTATTTGCTCCGGCCGGCGTTTTCTGCGTCGGCCTCAGGTTCGGGATCGGCTTCGTCAACAGCCACGGTCGTCGTCGCGACGGCGTTGTTTCCGGTGTCTTCCACTTCCGCCGCGCGCTCTCCCGGCGCGGCGTCGGGTTCGCCCGTGAGGGCGGTGTCATCAGCGGCGGAGTCGGGGGCGTCGGCCCCTTCATCTGCCGCGGTGTCTGTGTCGCCGGTGCCGGTGTCGGCATCTGCGTCGGTATCGTCATTGCCCGGTGCGGCGGCGCCAGCGGTGAGCGGTGCGGCGGGCTGGCCGTCACCGTCCAGCGGCAGCTGCGGTTCCAGCTCACCGATCTCGCGCAGCTCGGACAGCGGCGGCAGTTCGTCCAGGCGCTTGAGCCCGAAGTAATCCAGGAAGCCTTTGGTGGTGCCGAACAGGGCCGGCTTGCCGGGCACGTCGCGATGGCCGATCACCCGGATCCACTCGCGCTCTTCCAGCGCCTGGATGATGTTGCTGCTGACCGCCACGCCACGCACCTGCTCGATCTCGCCGCGGGTGATGGGCTGGCGGTAGGCGATCAGCGCCAGGGTTTCCAGCGTGGCGCGGGTGTAGCGGGTCTTGCGCTCGGTCCACAGCCGCGACACCCAGCCATGCACTTCGCCGGTGATCTGGTAGCGGAAGCCGGAAGCCACCTCCACCAGTTCCACGCCACGGTCGGCGCAGGCGTCGCGCAGCAGTTCCAGCGCCCGTTCGATGCTGCCCGGCGGTGCCGGCTCATCCTCGGGGAACAGGTCCCGCAGCTGCACCAGGGTCAGCGGCTGGCTGGAGGCCAGCAGCGCACCTTCGACAATGCGGTTGATCAGCGATTGATCCATGCGTTGGCTTGAATGCTCAGGCGGGGTCGTTGTTGGTGTCGGCATCGTCGAACTCGCTGGAGAACGCCAGCGGTGCGTTGGTGTTGCCGGACGCCAGGGATTTCACGTAGATCGGGGCAAGCGGTGCTTCCTGCACGATGTCCAGCAGCTGCTCCTTGGCCAGTTCCAGCATCGCCAGAAAGGTGACCAGTACGCCGAGCTTGCCTTCCTCGGCGGTGAACAGCGTTTCAAAACGGTAGAACTTTCCATCCTCGAGACGGCTGAGCATGTCGCCCATGCGCTGGCGTACGCTCAATGCCTCGCGCTTGATGGCGTGGCCGCTGAACAGCTCGGCGCGCTTGAGCACGTCATGCAGCGCCATCAGCATTTCCTTCAGCTCCACCGGCGGCGGCAGCTTCACCGCGGCCCGGTCCGGCACGAAGGCATGGGCCAGACTGGTGTCACGGTCCTGGCGGGGCAGGGTGTCGATGTCCTCCGCCGCCTGCTTGAAGCGTTCGTACTCCTGCAGGCGCCGCACCAGTTCCGCACGCGGGTCTGCCTCGTCGCCTTCCTCGGCGGGTGGCCGCGGCAGCAGCATGCGCGACTTCACCTCGGCCAGTATCGCGGCCATCACCAGATACTCGGCGGCCAGCTCGAAACGCAGCTCCTGCATCACGTTGATGTACTCGACGTACTGCCGGGTGATCTCGGCCACCGGGATGTCCAGGATGTCCAGATTCTGGCGGCGGATCAGGTACAGCAGCAGGTCCAGCGGGCCTTCAAATGCATCAAGAATGACTTCCAGTGCATCCGGCGGGATGTACAGGTCCTGCGGAATCTGCAGCACCGGCTGGCCATGCACTACCGCCAGCGGCATTTCCTGCTGCTGCGGGGCGTGGGGCTGCGCTGGCGGGTTCGCGACGTGCGCGAGTTCGGAAGTCATTCAGGTCGACATCGGGGTGTTGCGAGCCGTACGCGTCACCGGGTTCCCGCCCGGTTGGGTGCTGCCCTGGTATTGCGAGCCATGCGCGCCTGTCGGCGCGTTTCCACACATCAACAACAAGGCGCGCCGCAAGAATGGCGGCAACGTCATCACGAGGAGGTCGTCTACGCAGTCCGGGGAGTGATGTGCTTCGGCCAAACGGTGGGGCTCTGGGCCTGCCACCGCACCGAACCGCTACAGGCCGGCTGCGTGCAATGGCGTAAAGAGTAATCGCCGGAACAGGGCGCTGTCCAGCATTGTGACGCTAGACTTGTCCTCCATCCATTCAGCGGACAGGAGCTGGGGCCCGTGTGGTACGTGATTGAAGGCTATGACGGCGAGCAGGTGCTGGCCGCCCGCATGCAGGCGCGCGCGGCGCATCTGGCACGGTTGCAGACATTGCTTGACCAGGGGCGGCTGTTGCTGGCCGGTCCCTGTCCTGCCATTGACGCTGAAGACCCGGGCCCGGCTGGTTTCAGCGGCAGCGTGGTGATCGCCAGCTTCGAGGACCTGGCGCAGGCACAGGCCTGGGCCGATGCCGACCCCTATGTTGCTGCCGGCGTCTACACGCGGGTGCAGGTGCGGCCGTTCCGCAAGGTGCTGCCATGAGCCGGGTGGAGCGTATCCGCGACGCACTGCAGGCTGCGTTCGCCCCGGACGTGCTGGAGGTGCGGGACGACAGCCACCGGCACGCCGGCCATGAGGGCGCCAAGGACGGTCGCGGCCACTTCAAGGTGATCGTGGTCAGCGATGCCTTCGCCGGCAAGGCGCCGCTGGCCCGGCACCGGGCGATCTATGCCGCATTGGGCGGAATGATGGAGACCGACATCCACGCATTGCAGATCAAGGCCAATACGCCGGCCGAGCACGCCGCAGCGGGTTGAGGGCGGCTTGGAGCGGCCCCTGCAGGCACGGCTGGCCGGGGCATGTGAACGTAACAAACTGTTTACAAACATCTTTGAAAACGATTACAGTCCGCCCAACCCGGTAACGGAGGGCGTGGCGGTGGCGAAAGCGGCAATCACCATCAAGGATGTCGCCCGCGAGGCGAATGTCTCCGTCGCCACCGTGTCGCGTGCGCTCAACGGCCACGACAATGTCGCCGAACCGGTACGCAAGCTGGTGAGGGAAGTCGCCACCCGCCTGCGTTACACCCCCCATGCCGCCGCCCGCAGCCTGAGCAGCCGCAGCACCCAGACCATCGGCGTGGTGCTGCCGGACCTGTACGGCGAATTCTTCTCGGAACTGATGCGTGGCATCGATGGCGTGGCGCGTGCGCACCAACGCCACCTGCTGGTGTCCAGTTTCCACGGAGACCAGCAACAGCAGGGCAAGGTGCTGCAGGCCATGCGTGGCCGTGTCGATGGCCTGCTGGTGCTGTCACCTTATGAAGGGGATGGCGAGGCGCTGGAGGACAACCTCCCGGCGGATATCCCGACCGTACTGATCAACACCCCCGTCTGTGACGGCGCGCATCCGGTCTTCAGCATTGATGACCATGCCGGCGCCATGGCCATGACCACCCATCTGCTGCAGGCCGGGCACCGGCGCATCGCCTTCATCGGTGGGCCGGAGCGCAACCATGACGCCCGTGAGCGCCTGCGGGGCTTCCGTGATGCGATGGCGGGTTTCGGCGACCAGGCGGAGGCCATTGAGCTGCCCGGTGCCTTCGATGAGGCATCCGGCCATGCGGCGGGGCAGGCACTGCTCACCCAGGAAAAGCTCCCCGACGCGGTGTTCGCCGCCAACGACATGATGGCGCTGGGTTGCCTGTACGCCCTGCAGCAGGCGGGCGTGCGCGTGCCACAGCAGGTGGCGCTGGCCGGCTTCGACGATATTCCCTTGGCACGCTTCGTTCACCCGTCCTTGACCACGATGCAGGTCAGCATCGCCGGGCTTGGTGAGCAGGCGGTGTCGCATCTGCTGCATCTGATCCAGGACGGCGAAGTCCCCCCGTCGCCCGGTTCAACCCTGATTCCAAGCCTGGTTGTACGTGACTCCACCAGCACGCATGGCCACCCCTGACCCGGCATGAGCCGGGCTGGCCGACACACGAATACCTAGTGGCGGTAGAACCGCCCTCTTGGGAGAGAAAACATGAAAACGACCGCCCGGAAATCCAAACCGACACGCAGGCTGCTCAGCTGCGCCCTGGCCAGCTGCCTGCTGCTGGGCGCCGCCCCGGCATTCGCACAGAGCACCAGCGCGACCATCCGTGGCCAGGTGATGGCCGATTCCAGCCCTGCCGCGCAGGCGCAGGTGACGGCCACCAACACCGCCACCGGCCTGACCCGCACCGTGCAGAGCACCGAGAACGGCAGCTACTCGCTGGCCGGCCTGCCGCCGGGTACCTACAAGGTGGACGTGAACGCCGGTGGCAAGACCACCACCCAGAACATCACCGTGCAGGTGGGCCAGACCGCCACCGTCAATCTGGGTGTCGGCGGCGTGGGCGAGACGGCCGAGGGTGGGGCGGCGACGACGCTGGATACCGTGCAGGTGGTGGCAAGCGCGGTGGAAACCCGCACGTCCGAGGTGGCCACCTACATCACCAACAAGCAGATCGAGGCGCTGCCGCAGGGTACGCGCAACTTCCTGGCCTTCGCCGATACGGTGCCGGGCATGCAGTTCCAGCAGGACGCGGCAGGCAACACCAAGCTGCGTTCCGGTGCCCAGAGCACCAGTGGCATCAACGTATATATCGATGGTGTCGGCCAGAAGGGTTACACCCTGCCGGGTGGTGTGGGCGGACAGGATTCCACCCGCGGCAATCCGTTCCCGCAGTCGGCCATCGGCGAGTACAAGGTGATCACCTCGAACTACAAGGCCGAGTTCGACCAGATCAGCAGCGCGGCCGTGGTTGCCGCCACGCGCTCGGGCAGCAATGAGTTCAGTGGCAGCTTCTTCTGGGACCGCACGTCCACCGACTGGCGTACCGCCACGCCGGCGGAGAAGAAGGCCGGTGGTGACAAGGTGCCGTCCAAGGAAGAGCAGTACGGCGTGTCCTTCGGTGGGCCGATCGTGCAGGATCGGCTGAATTTCTTCGTTGCCTATGAGGCCAAGGAATACAACACGCCCAAGACGGTGTCGCTGGGCGCCAAGGGCCGCTATGACGAGGCCGACCTGCCTCCGGGCATCCTGGAGCAGATTGGCCCCGCCGCATCGCCGTTCACGCAGGACATGTACTTCGGCAAGCTGACCTGGACGCCGGACGACCGCAATCTGGTCGAGCTGTCCGCGCAGGTCCGCAAGGAGGACGAGCGCATCGGCGTGGGTGACCAGAACACGTCCCAGCGCGCCACGATCAACGAGAACACGGTCAACCGTTATGACCTGCGTTGGCAGTACAGCGCCGACAACTGGCTCAATGATGCGCATGTGACCTACGAGGATCTGTCCTGGGCACCGCACCCCACCATTGATGGGAATGGCTACATTCTCGGTGTCTCCGAGCCGACCGCCACCGACCGCCTCAACATCGGCAACATCATCAACACCGGCTCCAGCCCCAACAACCAGGACAAGGGACAGAAGGGCTGGGCGATCCAGAACGACTTCACCTTCAGCGGCTGGGAAGGCCATACGGTCAAGATGGGTGTGAAGTACAAGGCGGTGGACGTCAACGCCGTGGAGCGCAACTACTCCAACGCGCAGTTCTACTATGACCTTGCGACCGGTGTGGATCAGCCCTATCGGGTCGAGTTCGGTGCTGGTGTGCCGGGCACCACGGGTGGCTTCACCACCTCGGCCAACAAGCAGTTCGGCATCTACATTCAGGACGACTGGGAGGTCAACGAACACCTGACCTTGAACTACGGCGTGCGCTGGGATTACGAGACCACGCCGAACTACGAGGACTTCGTCACGCCCGCCGCACTGGCCAACGACATCCGCAATTATCCGAACTTCCAGAACGCCGACTGGAACCCGGAGGACTACATCTCCACCGGCAAGAATCGTGACGCGTTCAAGGGCGCATGGCAGCCGCGTTTCGGCTTCTCCTATGACATCGATGCAGACCAGCGCCATGTGATCTTCGGTGGTGCGGGGCGTTCGTATGACCGCAACCTGTTCGACTACCTGCAGATCGAGAGCAACCGCACTTCGTTTGGTCGGTACAACTTCTACTTCTCCGATGCCGACGGCACCTGCCGTCGTCCCAACGGCGACTGCGTGGCGTGGGACCCGAGCTACCTGAATCCGGGTGCGTTGGATCAGCTGGCCGCGACGGTGAACCTGCCGCGCGAGTGGTGGTTGAACAACAATGACCTGAAGGTGCCGTACTCGGATCAGTTCAGCCTAGGCATGCGCAATGCCTTCGAGCTGGGGTCGCAGACGTGGTACAGCGAAGTGACGCTGTCCTACATCCGCAGCCATGACGGCATCACCGCACGCATCGGCAACCGTCGCCCGGATGGTTCGTTCCTGCCGCCGGGGCATACCTGGGGCACGCCGTGGGGCTTCGATGCGCCGTTCGGTCGGGTCATCCTGCTGGACAACATGTACGAGACCAAGAGCAAGTCGGTGCTGGTCAAGCTGGACAAGCCGTTCAACGCTGCATCGGGCTGGGGCGCGACGGTGGCCTACACCTATACGCGTGGCCGCCAGAACACCAACGCCGATGGCTGGATCGACATGTTCGAATATCCGGACACGAGCTACTACGGCTGGCTGCCGTCGCGTGGTGTGCCGGAGCACCGTCTGGTGGCGACCGGTATCTGGGATGCGGGCTGGGGCATTACGCTGTCCGGCAAGCTGACGCTGGAGTCCAGCAAGTACCGCAACGCCACCAACTGCCTGCCGGGTTGGGATGACTGCCTGATCGATCCGTACAAGCCGGACGGCACCCTCGGCTACAAGCGCTTCGATCTGGCGGCCACCAAGGTATGGGACACCGGTACCGACCTGAAGCTGCGCGTGCGTGCCGACCTGTTGAACGTGTTCGACTGGAACAACTGGGATGGCTACGACGACTGGTACGGTGGTCCCGGTGATCCGAATGCGAGCTTCGGCCGCCACCAGGATGGCATCGTGGGAGGCACCCGCACCTTCAAGCTGTCCTTCGGGCTGGACTGGTAAGCCCTGTCTCCCGGTCGCCCTGTGGGGCGGCCGGGAGATCCCCCGTTTCCTTGCACCACCGCCTGTCACCGGATCGTGGCAGCCTGATTTCTCCCAACGGATGTCGTCTTGAGCATGTCATGCATCACCCGGTTGTCTGTCGCGGTCGTCAGTGGTTTCGCACTGGCGGTGTTGGCCGGGTGTGGCAAGGCGCCGGAGCCGCCGATGCCCAAGGTGTTGCCGCAGGTGATCCTGATCGAAGCGGACCTGCCGCCACGGCCGATGAAGCCTGAGCTGCCGCCGCTGTTCGACGACATCGAACGACGCACGTTCCAGTTCTTCTGGGACACCACCAACGAGCAGAACGGCCTGACGCCGGACCGCTACCCCTCGCGCCCGTTCGCCAGCGTGGCGTCGGTCGGCTTCGCGTTGACCGCATACCCCATCGGCATCGAGAACGGCTGGATCAGCCGCAACCAGGCGGTGGACCGCACGCTGCTCACGCTCAAGTTCTTCCGTGACCTGCCCACTGGGCCACAGCGCATCGGCAAGGCGGGCTACAAGGGTTTCTACTATCACTTCCTCGACATGCAGGAAGGTCGCCGCTACGACAGCTGGGTGGAACTGTCCAGCGTGGATACCGCGCTGCTGCTGATGGGTGTGCTGTTCGCGCAGTCGTATTACGACGGCGACGACGCACGCGAAAAGGAAATCCGCCAGATCGCGGACACCATCTACAAGCGCGTGGACTGGCCGTGGTTGCAGAAGAACGCGCCGCTCGTGTCGATGGGCTGGTTCCCCGAGAGTGGCTTCATCCAGCACGACTGGATGGGCTACAACGAAGCGATGATGCTGTACGTGCTGGCGCTGGGGTCACCCACGCATCCGGTGGAGCCGGACGCGTGGACCGTGTGGACGCGCACCTACGACAACGACTGGGGCGTGTACCAGGGGCAGGAATACCTGTCGTTCGGGCCGTTGTTCGGTCACCAGTACAGCCATGCGTGGATCGACTTCCGCGACATCCAGGATGCCTACATGCGCGAGCGTGGCATCGACTACTTCCTCAACAGCCGCCGCGCCACGCTGGCCCAGCGCGAGTACGCCATCGAAAACCCGATGCAGTGGAAGGACTATGGCGAGAATGTGTGGGGCCTGACCGCCGGTGACGGCCCGCAGAACACCACGCAGGATTACAAGGGCGAGCAGCGTCAGTTCCGTCACTACTCCTCGCGCGGTGCAGGGCTTCGTGAGAACTTCGACGATGGCACCATCGTGCCGTCGGCGGCGATCTCCTCGCTGCCGTATGCACCAGAGGTGGTGATTCCGACCACGGTGGAGATGCACAAGCGCTACGGTGACTACCTGTATTCCAGCTATGGCTTCCTGGATTCGTTCAACCCCAGTTTCAACTACGACATTCCGCTGAAGACCGGGCGGCTGGTGCCTGACCGTGGCTGGGTGGCCAGCGATTACATCGCCATCGATCAGGGCCCGATTCTCATCGGCATCGCGAACTACCGCGATGAGTTCGTGTGGAACGTGATGAAGAAGAACCCGTACATCCGCAAGGGTCTGGAGCGCGCGGGTTTCACCGGCGGCTGGTTGGCGCCGGAAGGCAGCTTCGAGCCGCTGCAGAAGGACGACCAAGCCGCGTCGGCGCGTGCCACCGGCATGGCGGAATCGCGCGCTGCGGCCGCCGCCGAACAGAAGGCCGCCGCGGAGAACCTGCCGCCGGCCAAGCCCAAGAAGCAATGAGCGCCTGATGATCCGCGCGCTGCTCATGCTGGGGCTGTTGCTGCTGGCCGGCTGCGCCCGTCAGGAGCAGGGCACGACGCTGCGCTTCTGGGCGATGGGCCGCGAGGCCGAAGTGGTGGGCGAGCTGCTGCGTGAGTTCGAGGCCGAGAATCCCGGCGTGCGTGTGGAGGTGCAGAACATTCCGTGGACGGCGGCGCACGAGAAGCTGCTGACGGCCTACGCCGCCGACGGCCTTCCGGATGTCTGCCAGCTCGGTAACACCTGGATTGCCGAGTTCGCCACGCTGGATGCGTTGGCACCGCTGCAGCCGCATGTGCAGGACTCCCGTGTGATCGACCCGGCCGATTATTTCCCCGGCATCTGGGACACCAACATCATCGATGGAAAGCTGGTGGGTATTCCGTGGTACGTGGATACGCGCCTGCTGTTCTATCGCAAGGACCTGCTGCGCCAGGCCGGCTATGACCACCCGCCGCGTACCTGGGCCGAATGGGAGCAGATGAACGCCGCGCTGAAGACGCTGATGGGGCCACAGCGCTACCCGGTGCTGATGCCGCTCAACGAATTCGAGCCGCAGCTGTCGTTGGCGCTGCAGCAACCGGACCCCTTGCTGCGTGAGCACGACACGCGCGGCAATTTCCGCAGCGCGGGCTTCCGTCGCACGCTGGCGTTCTACGACAACATGTTCGAGCAGGACTGGGCACCGAAGATGTCCGAGACACAGATTTCCAACGTCTGGGACGAGTTCTTCAAGGGGTTCACCGCGTTCTACCTGTCCGGCCCGTGGAACATCCGCGAGTTCCGCCAGCGCCAGCCCGCAGCGCTGGAAGGCGAGTGGGGGACAGCCGCGTTGCCCGGCCCGGATGGCCCGGGCGCAGGCATCGCAGGGGGCACCAGCCTGGTGGTGTTCAAGAATTCGCAGAAGAAGGCGGCGGCATGGAAGCTGATCGAGTTCCTGTCGCGGCCCGACATCCAGCAGCGGTTCTACACGATCATCGGTGACCTGCCGCCACGGCGCAGCGCATGGGAGTCGCCGGAGCTGACCGGTGATCCGTTGACCGCCGCGTTCGCGGACCAGCTTGAGCGCGTGAAGCCCACGCCCAAGGTGCTGGAGTGGGAGCGCATCGCCCAGCAGATGCGGGTGGTGACCGAACAGGTGGTGCGTGGCGGTCTGCCGCAGGACAAGGCCGTGGAGCAGCTGGATCAGCAGGTGGATGACATCCTCGGCAAGCGTCGCTGGATCGTCGAGCAGCAGGCCGCTGGAACGGCAGCGGAGGCGGCACCATGAAGCAGCGCTCGCTGGCCGGTTGGGTGTTCGCGGCACCGGCGCTGATCGTCATCGGCGTGTTCTTCGGGCTGCCGGTGCTGTCGGCGCTGGCGCTGAGCCTCACCGACTTCGACCTGTACGCACTGGCCGACCCGCACAACCTGCGCTTCAACGGATTCGGTAATTACATCGACCTGCTGCAGACGCCGATGTTCTGGAAGTCGCTGGGCAACACCGCGTACTTCGTGGTGGTGGGCGTGCCGCTGTCCATCGCCGTGTCGCTGGGTGCGGCGATGCTGCTCAATGCGCCTGCAGCGCGCTTCAAGGCCTTGTTCCGCACCGCGCTGTTCGCGCCCGTGGTGACCACGCTGGTGGCGGTGGCGGTGATCTGGCGCTACCTGTTCCATACCCGCTACGGATTGGTGAACTGGGGGCTCGGGCACATCGGCATCAACCCGGTGGACTGGCTGGGTGATCCGCGCTGGGCCATGCCGACCATCATCCTGTTCGCGGTGTGGAAGAACTTCGGCTACAACATGGTGATCTTCCTGGCCGGTCTGCAGGCAATTCCAAAAGACCTGTACGAAGCCGCGCGGATCGATGGCGCGTCACGCTGGCAGCAGTTCCTGCACATCACCCTGCCCATGCTGGGGCCGGTGCTGCTGGTAGTGGGCGTGATCACCGTGTCCGGTTACTTCCAGCTGTTCGCCGAGCCCTATGTGATGACCCGTGGCGATCCGCTGCAGAGCACGGTGAGCGTGCTGTATTTCATGTTCGAGGAAGGTTTCAAGTGGTGGAACCTGGGGCGCGCCTCGGCCGTGGCCTTCCTGCTGTTCCTGATCATCCTTGCGGTGACCACGCTGATGTTGCGCTTCGGCAAGCGCAAGGAGCTGGTATGAGCCGGGAGATCGGGCAGTCGCGCTGGCATGCGCTGTGGGTGAACGGCGGCCTGGCGCTGCTGGCGTTGGTCAGCCTTGCGCCGTTGGCGTGGATGGTGTCGGTGTCGTTCATGCCCAGCGGGCAGGCGTCGCAGTTCCCGCCGCCACTGCTGCCCTCGCAGTCCACGCTGGCCAACTACCAGGCGCTGTTCGCACGCACCGGCATGGGCGGCAATTTCATCAACAGCCTGATGGTCTCGGCCGGCATCACGCTGGGATCCCTGTTGTTCAACACCTTGGCCGGCTATGCCTTCGCCAAGCTGCGTTTCGCTGGGCGTGAGCGGCTGTTCCAGATGCTGCTCGCAGCGCTGGTGATCCCCGCGCAGGTGGCGATGCTGCCGTTGTTCCTGCTGATGAAGCAGATGGGGTTGGTGAACACTTTTGGTGGCGTGGTGATACCGGCGCTGGCCAGCGTGTTCGGCATCTTCCTGGTGCGGCAGTACGCGCGCTCCATCCCCGATGAACTGCTCGAAGCGGCCCGCATAGACGGGGCCAGCGAGGCGCGCATCTTCTTCCAGATCGTGCTGCCCATGCTCAAGCCGGTGCTGGTGACGCTGGCCATCTTCACCTTCATGGGCGCATGGAACGATTTCATGTGGCCGCTGATCGTGCTGACCGATCAGGAGCACTACACCCTGCCGGTGGCACTGGCCAGCCTGTCGCGCGAACACATCATGGACGTGGAAATGATGATGGCCGGCGCAGTGGTCACGGTGCTGCCGGTGCTGCTGCTGTTCCTGGTGCTGCAGCGCTACTACATACAGGGCCTGCTGCTGGGCAGCGTCAAAGGCTGAGCGCTGGCCCTGCTTGCAGCTGAAACAGAACTACAAACCATCACCGTGTCTTTGCGAGAATTCCAGCCTCTGCTGCTGGTCGTGAATTGGAACCCCGGGTAATGAACAAGCGTTTTGCCGCCTGCCTGCTTTCTGTCCTGTCCGCGCTTGCCGTGTCACCGGCGGACGCGGCGGTGCTGGCCAAGTTCGACGACATTTCCGCGTGGCAGCTGGTCACCTCGCCACAGGTCAGCGGCTCGCTGCGGCCGGTGGCCGGCAACAACGGCCGGGCGCTGTGCCTGGACTACAACTTCCACGAGGTGTCCGGCTACGTCGGCATCCGCCGCAAGCTGGACGTCACCTGGCCGGAGAACTACCAGGTCTCCTTCGATCTGCGCGGCGATTCCCCGGCCAACGACCTGCAGTTCAAGCTGATCGATGCCAGCGGCGACAACGTGTGGTGGGTGAACCGGCCCGGATATCAGTTCCCGAAGAACTGGACACGGTTGGATTACCGCAAGCGCCATATCGACAAGGCCTGGGGCCCGGACCCCGACAGGGTCCTGCGCCGCAGCGCGGCCGTCGAGTTCACCATCTACAGCAAAGTGGGCGGCAAGGGCACGGTGTGCTTCGACAGGCTGGCCATGCAACCGCTGCCCAGAGAGGACAACTCGCCGCTCACCGCCACCGTCATCGCAGATACCGCGACCGCGCTGCAGCAGCGCATCGCCGACGGCAAGGCCGATACCTTCTGGGTCAGCGGTGGCGTGAAGCAGCAGACGGTGAGTCTGGACCTGGGCAAGGTGCGCGAACTGGGCGGCGCCGTGGTGCAGTGGCTGCCAGGGCTGGAGGCATCGCACTATCTGGTGCAGGGATCGCGCGATGGGCGCGAATGGCAGCGCCTGCGCGAGGTGAACGAGGGCACGGGTGGCACCGACTGGCTGGCCTTGCCGGAGACCGAAGCGCGCTACCTGCGGTTCGACCTGATGGACGGCCCCAGCTGGCGCTATGGCATCCGCGACATCAGCCTGAAGCCGCTGTCGTTCGCCGCCACGCCCAACGATTTCATGCGCTCGATCGCGGCCGATCTGCCGCGCGGGTCGCTGCCACGCGGCTTCAGTGGTGAGCAGCCGTACTGGACGCTGCTGGGATTGGACGGCGGCCGCGAGCAGGCCTTGATGGGCGAGGACGGCGCGGTGGAAGCGGTGAAGTCCGGCTTCAGCATCGAGCCCTTCGTGCTGCTGGACGGCAAGCGCATCAGCTGGGCCGACGTGAAGATCAGCCAGAGCCTGCTCGATGGCTACCTGCCGATGCCGTCCGTGCAGTGGCAGCATGACCGCTTCCGGCTGCAGATCAGCAGCTTCGTGCAGGGCAGCGCCGAGCAGGCGCAGCTGGTCACGCGCTATCGCATCCAGAACCCCGACAAGATGACCCACGAGTACAAGCTGGCGCTCGCGGTGCGGCCTTTCCAGGTCAACCCGCCCAGCCAGTTCCTCAATACCGTGGGGGGTGTGAGCCGTATCGAGCAGGTGGCGGTGCAGGGCAGGCAGGTACAAGTCAACGGCAAGCCACGGGTGTTCCTGCTGAGTGAGCCGGATGCTGCGTTCGCCACCAGCTTCGAGGGCAAGCTGGCGGTCACCCATCTGGCCGACACGCAGCTGCCGCAGCAGCGTGAAGCCAAGGACGAGGAGGGACTTGCCTCGGCGGCGATGATCTACACGCTGAAGGTCGGCCCGGGTGGAACCGGCGAAGTGGTGCTGGTGCAGCCGCAGACCGGTGAGTGGCAGATGCCCGCCAAGTTCGACGTGGACAAGGCCGAGCAGCAGGTCGCGGCGATGTGGCGGCAGAAGCTGGACCAGGTGAAGCTGCAGGTGCCGGAAGCGGGCCAGCCGTTGGCCGACACGCTGCGCACGGCCTTGGCACACATGCTGATCTCGCGCGTCGGCCCCAGCCTGCAGCCGGGCACCCGTTCGTATGCGCGCAGCTGGATCCGCGACGGCGCGATGATCTCCGAAGGCCTGCTGCGCATGGGGCGTGACGATGCCGTGCGGCAGTACGTGGAGTGGTATGCGCCGTATCAGTTCGAGAGCGGCATGGTGCCGTGCTGCGTGGATGCGCGCGGTAGCGACCCGGTGCCGGAGAACGACAGCCATGGCGAGTTGATCTACAACATCGCCGAATACTGGCGGCATACCGGCGATACCGCCTTCCTTCAGGCGATGTGGCCGCATGTGCAGGGCGCGTGGAGGTACATGGAGCAGCTGCGCCTGAGCGAGCGCACCGAGGAGAACCGCGCGCGTCACCCGGGCTTCTACGGAATGATGCCGGTATCGATCAGCCACGAAGGCTATTCGGCCAAGCCGGTGCACTCGTATTGGGATGATTTCTGGTCACTGCGTGGCTACAAGGATGCCGCTGATATCGCGACGGCGCTGGGGCTGGAGGAGGATGCGGCGGCGATGGCTGCCTCGCGCGATGAGTTCCGCCAGGATCTGGACGACTCGCTGCGCGCCACCATGCAGGCGCATGCCATCAGCTACCTGCCGGGTTCGGTGGAGCTGGGCGATTTCGATCCGACCTCCACCACCATCGCGCTGGCGCCGGGTGGTGAGCAGGGCAGGCTGCCGCAGCCTGCGTTGAACAACACCTTCGAGCGCTACTGGAGCGAATTCGTGCAGCGCCGTGACGGCAAGCGCCAGTGGAAGGACTACACGCCCTACGAGTGGCGCAACGTGGCCGCGTTCGTCCGTCTCGGCTGGCGTGCGCGTGCGTGGGAGGCGACGGAGTTCTTCTTCAAGGACCGTGCGCCGCAGGGCTGGAACCAGTGGGCCGAAGTGGTGTCGTCAACGCCGCGCAAGCCGTTCTTCGTCGGTGATCTGCCGCATGCCTGGGTTGCTTCGGACTTCGTGCGCTCGGCGCTGGACATGTTCGCCTACCAGCGTGAAGTGGATGACGCCATTGTGCTTGCCGCAGGCGTTCCGTCGGCGTGGTTGAGCGGCAAGGGCGTGTCCATCGATGGCCTGCACACCGCCCATGGCACGGTGAAGTACACGCTCTCGCGCAGTGACCGGAAGCTGAGCCTGCGCGTGCCGGAGGGCCTGCAGTTGCCTTCTGGTGGTCTGGTGCTGCCGTGGCCGTACGAGGGTGCGCCGGGTGCGGCGACCATCAACGGCGAACAGGCGCAGTGGCAGGACAACGAACTGCGCATCACCTCACTGCCGGCGAGGGTAGAGATCGAGGTGCCGGCGGAGCAGCGCCGGAGTGAGAGGGAGAAGCGGTAGACCGCTTACCCGGCAAACAAAAACCGCGCCCCGGGGGAGGGACGCGGCCAAGCCGGCGCGACAGGGAGAGAGCGCCGCCGCGCGGGCTTTGAAACTCAGCCGGCGCGTGCCTGCCGGACGATGGCTGCGGCCGCGGCCGCCGATGCCTTGATCGTGTCCCACTCGCCACCGCGTACCCATGCATCGCTCACCATCCACGAGCCACCGATGCACACCACGTTCGGCTGCTTCAGGTAATCCGCCGCGGTCGCTTCGGTGATGCCACCGGTCGGGCAGAGCTTGAGTTCCGGCATCGGCCCGGCCACGCCACGGATCATCGACAGGCCACCCACCGCGGAGGCCGGGAACAGTTTGCAGACGCGGAAACCACGCGCCATCAGCGCGAGCAGTTCCGTGGGGGATGCGGCACCCGGCACCACGGGAATCGGTGCAGCGGCCAGTGCGTCGGCCATGTGCGGCGGCGTGCCGGGCGTGACCAGAAAGTCCGCGCCGGCATCGATGGCCTGCTGCATCTGTTCCACCGTCAGCACGGTGCCTGCACCCACGGCCACGCCGGGCAGCTCACGCTTGAGCATGGCCAGTGCTTCCATGGCGACCGGCGTGCGCAGGGTGAGTTCGATGGCAGGCAGGCCGCCTTCGAGCAGGGCGGCAGCAACACCACGCGCCTGATCCAGCGTATGCACGGTGACCACCGGCAGGATGCCGGCAGCATGCAGCAGTTGTTCGGCGCGGTCCTGGTGCTGGGCGATGCTCATGGTGTGTCTCTAGGAGGCGGTGGTCTGTGCTTGCCGACAAAACGGGACTCAGGCGTCCTTGGCTTCGTGCGGTGCGGCGGCAGCGGCGGGGTCGTCGCCCAGTTCGTACTCGGCGTCGTATTCCCAGGGGCTGCCATCAGCGCGGGGCGGGCCGCAGGAAATCGACATCGCGCCCTGATCGGCGGGGCCGACCAGACGGCGGTTCATCGCGAACAGGTTGCGGCCCAGATCATTGCCGGCGGGAGCCGCGTTGGCGGCGATGCCACGCGCTGCCCATTCGGCGGCGTCCACCAGCACTTCCAGCGTGCCGGCTTCACCGTCCAGACGCAGCATGTCGCCTTCGCGCAGCTTGGCGATGGGGCCACCGCGCGCGGCTTCCGGGGTGACATGGATGGCGGCGGGAATCTTGCCCGAGGCGCCGGACAGGCGACCATCGGTGACCAGCGCGACGCGCCGGCCCTGGTTCTGCAGCAGGCCCAGCAGCGGTGCCAGCGAATGCAGCTCCGGCATGCCGTTCGCACGCGGGCCCTGGTAGCGCACCACCGCGATGAAGTCCTGCGGCAGCGCGCCGGCGGCGTGCTGCTTGTTCAATATCTGCGGCGCATCCACCACCACGGCGGGCGCTTCGATGAAACGGTACTGCGGCTTCACCGCCGACAGCTTGATCAGCGAGCGGCCGATGCCGCCCTTCAGCAAGCGCAGGCCACCCTGTGCCTCGAACGGGTCCGCCACCGGGCGAACCACATCGGTATCCGCGCTCTCGGCCACCGTGGGCTGGTAGTGCACCTGGCCGTCGCGCAGCTGCGGCTCCTGCGCATACATGCGCATGCCGCCTTCCGCGATCGTCACCAGGTCGTCGTGCATCAGGCCGGCGTCCATCAGTTCGCGGAACACGAAGGCGGGGCCACCTGCGGCGGCAAAGCGGTTCACGTCTGCCTCGCCGTTCGGGTACACGCGCGTCAGCAGGGGCACGGTCTGCGAGATCTGGTCCATGTCGTCCCACGTCAGCACGATGCCGGCAGCGCGCGCCACGGCGATCCAGTGAATCGTGTGGTTGGTGGAGCCACCGGTGGCCATCAACGCCACGATGGCGTTGACGATGGCGCGTTCGTCGATCAGGTGGCCCAGCGGACGGAAATCGCTGCCTAGTGCGCTGATCTCCAGTGCGCGCACCGTGGCGGCGCGGGTGAGTGCGTCGCGCAGCGGCAGCTCCGGGTTGACGAAGGAGGCGCCCGGCAGCTGCACGCCCATCGCTTCCAGCAATACCTGATTGGAGTTGGCGGTGCCGTAGAAGGTGCAGGTACCCGGCGCGTGGTAGGAATCGGATTCGGCCTGCAGCAGTTCTTCGCGCGTGGCTTCGCCGGCGGCGTAGCGCTCGCGTACTTCCGCCTTCTTCTTGTTCGGGATGCCGGGCGTCATCGGCCCGGCAGGCACGAACACCGCGGGCAGGTGGCCGAAGGCGAGGGCGCCGATCAGCAGGCCGGGCACGATCTTGTCGCACACGCCCAGGTAGATGCTGCTGTCGAACATGTCATGGCTCATACCGATGGCCGTGGCCTGCGCGATCACGTCGCGCGAGAACAGCGACAGCTCCATGCCGCCACGGCCCTGGGTGACGCCATCGCACATCGCCGGCACGCCGCCCGCAACCTGCGCGGTGGCACCCAGTTCACGCGCGGCATCACGGATCAGCTGCGGGTAGTGCTCGAACGGCTGGTGCGCCGAGAGCATGTCGTTGTAGGCGGTGATGATGCCCAGGTTGGGCGTGACCTCCCCGCGCAGGCGGCCCTTGTCGGTGGGGCCGCAGGCGGCGAAGGCGTGGGCGAGGTTGCCGCAGCTCAGGCGGCTGCGGAACGGGCCTTCGCGCAGTGCGGCATCGATGCCTGCCAGATAGGCCGCGCGCGATGCAGTGCTGCGCTGGCGGATGCGTTCGGTGACGGCATGGATGACGGGATGCAGGCTCATTGGCTTTCAGGCTATGTCGGGAATGCGGGGGAACAGGGAAGCGGGATCAGCGAGGTGTGCTTCAGCAAGGTAGGGATAGCGACGGGAGGTTCCAGCGAACGGTGAAAATCATTCCCCGTTCCCACATCCCCTTTCCCCACCTTTCACGCACACCAATGCACCCGCAGGGGATTTCCCGGCGCGTTGACGGCCGCCAGTACCGGGTACTTCAGGACATCGTTCGAGGCCAGTGCTGCTTCCAGCACGTCGAGCTTCTGCTTGCCGCGCAGCAGCAACAGGCGGTGGCCGATGGGGGCCATGCCATGCGGGGTGAGGGTGATGCGCAGGTGCCAGTTCTTTGCGACCGGGCAGCCGGTCGCGTCCAGCGCCGCGTAGGGTTGGCGGCTCTGCAGCACGCGTTCCAGATCCCGGGAGCCGGGGAACAGCGAGGCGGTGTGCCCGTCGTTGCCCATGCCCAGCACCACCATGCACGCAGGCTGCGCATGTTCGGCCAGCAGGTTGGCAGTGTGTACGCACTCGGCGATGGGGCGCCCCACGCGCACCAGCGGGTCGAAGTGCGCGCCTTCGGCAAGATTGAGGAAGCTGTTGCGCACCAACCAGGCATTGCTGTCCTGGTCCTGCGGCGACAGCCAACGCTCGTCGGCCAGGCCGACTTCCACGCGCGCCCATTCCAGCGGTTGCTCGGCCAGCAGCTCATAGACCGTGGCCGGTGTGGTGCCGCCGGAGAGCAGCATACGCGCGCGACCGCGCTGTTTGATTTCTTCCTGCAGGATGCCCGCCATTTCCCTGGCGACGCTTTCGCTCCAATCCTCCTCACTGCTGTGGCGGACAAGTGCGATGCGGTCGGAAACAGCGGCGTTCATGCAGTGGCTCCTTGTGCGGCGCGCTGCATGTCCATCGCATAGGCGGTGGCACCGAGCAGGCCGGGGCAGGGGTGGATGATGGCCATCGACGGGATTTCGGACATGGTCGCGGAGAAGCGGCCCTTGCTCTCGAAGCGCTGGCGGAAGCCCGAATGCTGCAGCTGCTGCAGCAGCTTGGGCACCAGCCCGCCGGTAAGGAACACGCCGTCCCATGCGCCCTGCACGAGCACGGCGTCACCGGCGATGGCGCCGAAGACTTCAAGGAACACCTCCACGGCGCGCACGGCGACGGGGTCGCCGTCGGCGGCACGGGCACTCACTTCCGGCGGCTGCAGCTGGCCCGGATCCACGCCCGCCATTTCGCTGAGCGCGCGGTGGATGTTGACCAGGCCCGGCCCGCACACCAGCCGTTCGTTGGAGACACGACCGAATTGTGCGGAGAGGATTTCCAGAATGCGGATCTGCTCCGGCGAGGCCGGTGCGAAGCTGGCATGGCCGCCTTCAGTGGCCAGCGGATAGTTGCGGCCATCGCGCACGACCAGCCCGCCGACGCCCAAGCCAGTACCGGGGCCAAGCACGCAGTAGTTGCGCGGTTCGCCGGCAGGCGCCGGTTGCCAGGTCGCGCCGCCGACCTGCACCACGTCGTCGTGGCCGAGCAGGGCGATCGACATGGCCTGGGCGACGAAGTCGTTGATCAGGTGCAGCTGACGGAAGCCGAGCTGCGCGGCGGTGCGCGAGCGCGAGATCACCCACGGGTGATTGGTGATGCGAGCCTCATCGTCGTCCACGCGCCCGGCCACGGCGAACACGCCACTGCCTGCCTTGGCGTTGTGCTCGTGCAGGTAGTGGGCGGCGGCATCGGCCAGCGAGGCGAAGCGGGTGACCGGGTATTCATCGATGCTGGATGCATCGAGCGGCACGCTGGCGGTCAGGTCGGCCAGCGCGAAACGCGCATTGGTGCCACCGATATCGGCTACCAGCACCTGGCTGACGGGGGCGCTCACGCGTCCTGCTCTTGGTCAGCGTCGGCGACGATGGCGACCGGCAGGAAGTGCCGCGCGTCCTCTGGCCCCCAGCTGCCTGCAGGGTAGGGCTCCATCGGTTGATCGGCGGCATCCCACGCATCGCTGATGCTGTCGATCCATGCCCATGCCGCGCGCACTTCGTCGTCACGCACGAACAGCGCGTGGTTGCCGTTGAAGGCATCCAGGAACAGGCGCTCGTAGGCGATGCGCCGGTGCAGGCCGGTGGGAACGGACAGTTCCAGTTCCAGCGGCTGCAGTTCCAGCGCGCCCCATTCCGGGCCGGCTAGCGAGCTCATCAGGCCCAGCTCGATGTTCTCCTGCGGCTGCAGCTGGAAGGTGAGGCGGTTGGGCGTGGCATGGCGGCGGTCGGGTCGCTCGAACAGCCAGTGCGTCACCGGCTTGAGGTTGACCTCGATGCGGGTGGTGCGCTCGGGCATGCGCTTGCCAGTGACCAGATGGAACGGCACGCCAGCCCAGCGCCAGTTGTCGATATGCGCGGTGACGCCGACGAAGGTTTCGGCGGTGCTGCCTTCCGGCGGCTGGTAGGCCTGCACCGGCTGACCGTCGATGGTGCCGGCCGTATAGCGGCCACGCACGCTGTCCTTGGCCACGCCTCTGGCATCGAGCGGGCGCAGGGAGCGCAGCACCTTCACCTTCTCGTCGCGGATGCGGTCCGCTTCCAGCGATGCCGGCGGCTCCATCGCCACCAGGCACAGCAGCTGCAGGATGTGGCTCTGCACCATGTCACGCAGCGCGCCGGAGCGGGAATAGTAAGAGTCGCGGCCATCCACGCCATCGCTCTCGGCCACCATGATGTGTACCGAATCGATGTAGTTGCGGTTCCACACCGCCTCCAGCAGGGTGTTGCCGAAGCGCAGTGCCATCAGGTTCTGCACCGCCGCCTTGCCCAGATAGTGGTCCAGGCGGAACACGCGGTCTTCGTCGATCAGGCGGCCGATGGCCTGCAGGATTTCCTCGGCGCTCTCGCTGTCCGAGCCGATCGGCTTCTCCAGCATCAGCCGGTGCGGCGGGGCCAGCGCGCCGCCCTTGGCCAGGCCCTCGCAGGTGGAGATGTACAGCCCCGGCGGGATGGCCAGATAGCTCACGCACTTGCGCTGCACCAGGTCCTTGACCGCATCGGCCACCGAGGCGGCGTCGCGCAGGTCCACCGAGCGGTAGTCGATGCGCCGCAGCAGATTGTTGATGTCCTCCAGCGTCGCCTGCGGCATGGCCTGTTCCAGCCGGGGGCGCAGGATGTCGTGGAACTTGGCGGTGTCATGCGGCGACAGCGCCAGCGCCCTGATGCGGAAATCCTCTGGCAGCAGGCCATCGACCAGCAGGCGCAGCAGGGACGGGAAGAGGTAGCGCTGGGCCAGGTCGCCCGTGGCACCAAACAGAAGGAGGGTGTCGTGCATCGGGCGAGTTTCGGGCGTGGCTGACATCGTTGTCAATTGAGGGCTCTCGCGCAGAGAGGGGTGAGGAATGGGGGGCTGCGTCCAACGTGGGGAGTGTGGGGCGTCACAGTGGCATCCTTGCCCGGCAACAATGCGCGAACCGGCCGCAGCAGGGTGTGCAGTCTGTGTGGCGGAGGCGTGAAGCCAGTCCGATGGTGCCACATGACCATGCTCACCGTGCGTGCGGTTTCCGATGTATACGATTGCAGTCTGTCAGCGACGACCGCGGTGGTGATCCCCGTGCTCCCGGTTGAGGCGCTGTTGGCGACAGTCTTGAGGTGGTGATGGCCAAGGTCCGGTTCCAGGATGTGCGCAAGGTCTACGACAACGGTCAGGTGGCCGTGCAGGGGGCCACGTTCGATATCGCCGACGGCGAGCTGATGGTGCTGGTGGGGCCATCGGGATGCGGCAAGTCCACACTGCTGCGAATGGTGGCGGGGTTGGAGGAGATCAGCGGCGGCACCCTGAGCATCGGCGACCGCGTGGTCAACGACGTGGCACCCAAGGACCGTGACATCGCGATGGTGTTCCAGAACTACGCGCTGTACCCGCACATGACCGTGGCCGAGAACCTGGCCTTCGGTCTCAAGCTGCGCGGCCATGACAAGGCCGAGGTGCAGCGGCGCATCCAGGGCGCGGCCGAGGCGCTGGGCTTGTCCAGCATGCTGGACAAGCTGCCGAGGGCGATGTCCGGCGGCCAGCGCCAGCGTGTGGCGCTGGGGCGGGCGCTGGTGCGCGAGCCGGCGGTGTTTCTGCTGGACGAGCCGCTGTCCAATCTGGATGCCAAGCTGCGGCACTCGGTGCGCACCGAAATCGCACAGCTGCACCGCACGCTCGGCACGACCATGATCTATGTGACCCATGATCAGGTCGAGGCGATGACGCTGGGCCAGCGCATCGTGGTGCTCAGCGAAGGGGTGGTCCAGCAGATCGACACACCGATGGCGTTGTACGAGCGCCCGGCCAATCTGTTCGTCGCCGG
>DALZZG010000037.1:0-9749 GCA_031987665.1 Stenotrophomonas sp.
GGAAACCGTCATTGCAGCAACACCTTGGACAGATGGTTTCAAATGATAGGAATTGTGGATGGTAAGGACTCACGCCCGAAAAGCCGTCCTGCGCCGCAGCACGACAGATCCGCATGGCGGCGGCCTGCCGGGCAGGGAACACCGCTGAGGGCGTGAAATCAGCGTATTCAGGTCAAAGGGACAGACGCGGGACATTGTCGCGCTGGTTGCCGATGCAAGTGTTTCGATTCCGTTTGCGCAGCTTGACGTTTGCAGGCGGGAAGGAATGCGATGTGGGCTTGCAGATCGCAGCGTGCTTCTCCCTCCCTTGCGCCGCAGGCGGAGGGGAGGGCTGGGGAGGGGTTGCTTAGGGCTTTGGCGGTAGGCCAGGCAGCCGGAACCCTGCCAGGAGCTACCCCTCCCCAACCCTCCCCTTTGCTTCGCAAAAGGGAGGGGGCAGAGCGGTTGGCCGCGTACTGACAGATCGCAGCGCACGCTTTTCCCCTCCCTTGCGCCGTAGGCGGAGGGGAGGGCCGGGGAGGGGTTGTTTCGGGCGTTGGCGGTAGAAGAGGCAGCCGGAGCCCCGCCAAGAGCTACCCCTCCCCAACCCTCCCCTTTGCTTCGCAAAAGGGAGGGGGCAGAAGCGCTTGGTCGCGTACTGACAGATCGCAGCGCACGCTTTTCCCCCTCCCTTGCGCCGTAGGCGGAGGGGAGGGCCGGGGAGGGGTCGCTTCCGCCGCACATCCCCTCCCCCACATCCCCACAGTGAGCAGCCGCAAGGCGGGCGGGGGCTGGCTGCGTTACCCTTTGCCCCCCGCGCAGATGGCAAGGCCGATGACCGTAGAGAAGAACCAGCGTGAGCTTGAGGCAGGCATCCACACCGATCTGCATGGCCGGCTCACCTATGGCGGTTACCTGCGGCTGGACCAGCTGCTGGCGGCCCAGCAGCCGCTGTCCAATCCGCCGCACCACGACGAGATGCTGTTCATCATCCAGCACCAGACATCGGAGCTGTGGCTGAAGCTGCTGGCCCACGAGCTGCGTGCGGCCCGGGTGCACATGCAGCGCGACGAGGTGTGGCAGTGCCGCAAGGTGCTGGCGCGTGCCAAGCAGGTTCTGCGCCTGCTCACCGAGCAGTGGGCGGTGCTGGAGACCCTCACCCCGTCCGAATACATGGGCTTCCGTGACGTGCTGGGGCCGTCCTCCGGCTTCCAGTCGCTGCAGTACCGCTACATCGAGTTCCTGCTGGGCAACAAGAACGCGGACATGCTCAACGTGTTCGCCCACGACCCGGCGGGGCAGGCGCAGCTGCGCGAGGTGCTGGAAGCGCCGAGCCTGTACGAGGAATTCCTGGCCTACCTGGCGCGCTTCGGCCATGCCATCCCGGCCACCTATGACGGTCACGATTGGACCCAGCCGCACGTCAGCGACCCGGCACTGCGGCAGGTGTTCGAGAACATCTACCAGGACACCGACCGCTACTGGCGCGAGTATTCGCTGTGCGAGGACCTGGTGGACCTGGAGACCCAGTTCCAGCTGTGGCGCTTCCGCCACATGCGCACGGTGATGCGGGTGATCGGCTTCAAGCGCGGCACCGGCGGTTCCAGTGGCGTGGGCTTCCTCAAGCAGGCGCTGGAGCTGACCTTCTTCCCGGAGCTGTTCGAGGTGCGCACCAGCATCCGCGCAGATGGACCTGCCTGATCCGGAAAACGCAACGTATTCAGTGTTTTGTCACAGTTCCAGTGTCGGCTGGATGGGGGCGGGCAGCGGCAGGATGCTGCGCCGCACCGCACGCCCGTCTATTTGACGTGAAGCCGGCGCTTCTGTGATCCTCGCCCGTCGCGCCTGTTCTGGCCGATTTTCTTCGTAACACCTTACCCATTGAATCTTCAGGGGAATCCCGCATGAGCGCTGCCGCGCCGAATTCCAACCCCACCCCGGCGCCCGTGCCGGAGTTCAAGAACCTCCTTGGTCACCCGCGTCCGCTGTGGATGCTGTTCATGACCGAATTCTGGGAACGCTTCGCGTTCTACGGCATCCGCTGGGCGCTCACGCTGTACATCGTGGCCCAGTTCGCCGAGAGCCAGGCCGGTGCCAGCAAGCTCTATGGCGCCTATCTGGCGCTGGTGTATGCGGCGGCGCTGTTCGGCGGGTTTGTCGCCGACCGCATCATCGGCTATCAGCGTTCGATCCTGGTGGGCGCGGCGGTCATGGCGCTGGGCCTGTTCCTGATCGCCATTCCGGATGACCGGGTATTTCGCATTGGCCTGGCCACCATCATTGCCGGCAACGGGCTGTTCAAGCCCAACATCTCCAGCATGGTGGGGCAGTTGTACGGCATCAACGACACCCGCCGCGACTCGGGCTTCACCATCTTCTACATGGGCATCAATGCCGGTGCGCTGGTCGCGCCGGTGCTCACCGGCATCCTGGCCGAGAACGTCTTCGGCACCCAGGCCATGCCGGCTTACAACTATGTGTTCATCGCCTCCGGCATCGGCATGCTGATCAGCCTGGTGTGGTTCTGGTTTGGCCGCGGCCAGCTGGAAGGCATCGGCAAGCCGCCGGCTGGTGGCGAGGGCATGGGCCGCACCATCGCGGTATTGATCGGTGCCCTGGTGGCCGTTCCGGTGGCCTATGCGCTGTTGTCCATCGACGCCGGCATCCTGGGCTGGATACTGGGCGCGCTGTTCACCGTGTTGTGCGTGATGATCCTGGTCGAGGGCGTCCGCGAGGGTAAGGTCGCGCGCGACCGCTCGCTGGCCATGCTGATCATCTTCGTGTTCAACGTGCTGTTCTTCATGTTCTTTGAACAGGCAGGCAGCTCGTTCAACTTCCTGGCCCAGAACATCGTCAACCGCGACCTGGGCGGCTGGACCTTCCCGATCGGCTGGTTCCAGTCGGTCAACTCGGTGGCCATCCTGGCACTGGGCCCGATCTTCGTGTGGCTGTGGACCGCGCTGGGCAAGGCCAACCCGTCGATTCCGCGCAAGTTCGGCCTGGGCCTGATCTTCAACGGTCTGGCGTTCCTGCTGCTGATGTATGCGCTGTCCTCGCTGGTGGACGGTGCCGGCAAGATTCCGTTCTGGACGCTGTTCATGGTCTACGTGATCCAGACTGTCGGTGAGCTGTGCCTGTCACCCATTGGTCTGTCCATGACCACCAAGCTGGCGCCGGTGAAGGTTGTGGGCCTGGCGATGGGTGGCTGGTTCCTGTCCACCGCCATCGGCAACAATCTGTCGGGCATCTTTGCCGCGGTTGTCAGTGGCGAAAGCGGCATGACCGTGGAGTCGGCACTGAAGGGCTACACCTTCGGCTTCTGGTCGCTGCTGGGCGCTGGCGTGCTGCTGTTCCTGATCGCCCCGCTGGTGCAGAAGCTGATGCACGGTGTGAAGTGAGGATGCAATGATGAAACTGCTGTCCGGAGTCGTCCCCGTGGTTCTTGCAGTGGTGCTGGCCGGCTGCGCGCAGCCTGCACCCCCGCCACCTGAGAAGGTGCAGCCACTGGATACCTCCGAACAGAAGGCGCCCGTGGCTGACCCCAGCCAGCCGGTGTCATCGGGCAACACCCCTACCGCGGCGGACATTGCCGCGGTGGCCGCGCTCAACGCGCAGTTCGACCCGGCGCGTGACCCGGCGGCCGATCTGGAAACCGCCAAGGTCGAGGCCCAGCGCGGTGGCAAGCGCATCCTGCTGGATGTGGGCGGCGAGTGGTGCTCGTGGTGCCACCTGCTGGACGCTTTCATGGATGGCGATTCGGAAATCCGCCGCTTCCGCGATGCGCACTACGTCTGGGTGAAGGTGAACTTCAGCGAGGAAAACGAGAACGCCGCGTTCCTCAAGCAGTTCCCTGAAATCAAGGCGTATCCGCACCTGTTCGTGCTCGACGCCCAGGGCAAGCTGCTGCACTCGCAGTTCACCGGTGATCTGGAGAAGGGCAAGGGCTACGACCGCGCCAAGTTCTTCCGTTTCCTGCAGGACTGGGCACCGGAAACGCAGTAAGGCCGGCATGCGCTCCATGAGCGATACCAACGACAACGGCGCCGGAAGGCGCCGTTGTTGTTTCTCCCCTGAGGGCATGCAGGAGCGGGCAGGGCGATGCCAGCGTCACGCGGCAGGGTGGAGCGCAGTGCTCTCCGTGCCGGTGATGCGGGTCCGCGCCGCGATCAGCCTTCGGTCATGCGCGGCAGGCCGGCTTCGGAGAGGCGGGTGATCAGCCGCTCCAGCAGCTGCTCCTCCTCCTCGCTGAGCACGGACATGAGCCGGCGGTCCATTTCGATCACCATCGGTGCGATGGTCTCGTAGACCTCGAAACCGGCTGCCGACAGCGCCAGCACCGAGCGGCGGCGGTCGTCCCCATGGGTTTCGCGTTTGATGAAGCCGCGCTCCAGCAGGCGTGCCACCGCGCGGCTCACCGCTACCTTGTCCATGGCGGTACGCTCGGAGACCTCGCTGGCCGAGGAGCCCGGATACAGCGCAAGGATGGTGATCACCCGCCATTCGGGAATCGCCAGGCCGTAGCGTTCCCCATACAGGCGCGCGATGTTTCCGCTGACACGGTTGGACAACACGCTGATGCGATAAGGGAGGAACTGCTCAAGGTCCAGCAGAACATGCGAGGCACGGATGCTGGTGGACTTGCTGTATTCAGAAGAACTCATGCTGCAGTGCACCTTGATGGTGGTTTCATGTGAAACTATAACCTCTGGTTCTGACCCGCTTTTGCGTGTCCCCTGTTCCCCCTACGCCACCGTTACCGGTGACGGCCCTGCTCCCCGGAGGCAACCCATGAACACCCAAGCTCAAACCCACGCGCCCAATCTGGGCATGCAGGTCACCACCTTTGAAAACCCGATGGGTATTGATGGTTTCGAGTTCGTCGAGTTCGCCGCACCTGCCGGCCAGGCCGAACAGCTGCATGCGTACTTCCGGAACATGGGGTTCACTGCCGTACTGCGCCACCGTGACCGTGCTATTACGGTATACCGTCAGGGCGGCGTCAACTTCCTCGTGAACGAGGAGCCGGATTCATTCGCCGCCGACTTCGCCGCCAAGCACGGCCCCTGCGCCTGCGGCTTCGCCATCCGCTTCACCAGGCCGGCTGCCGAAGTGCTGTCCGCCGCGCTGGGCAACGGTGCCGAGGAAGTCAGCCTGCTGGCCGATACGCGCGCCGTGCCGGCGCCGGTCATCAAGGGCATCGGCGACTGCATGCTGTACCTGGTGGACCGCTACGGCGACGCCGGCAGCATCTACGAGACCGACTACGTGCCGGTCGAAGGCGCTGACCAGAACCCCAAGGGGTTCGGCCTGACCTTCATCGACCACCTGACCCACAACCTGTACATGGGCAACATGCAGCAGTGGTCGGATTACTACGAGCGTCTGTTCAACTTCCGCGAGATCCGCTACTTCGACATCAAGGGTGCCAAGACCGGCCTGGTGTCCAAGGCGATGACCGCGCCGGATGGCATCGTGCGCATTCCGCTCAACGAGTCCTCCGACCCCAAGAGCCAGATCAACGAATACCTCGACGCCTACAAGGGCGAGGGCATCCAGCACATCGCCTGCTTCACCGACAACATCTACGACACGGTGGAAGCGATGCGCGCGCACGGCATCGAGTTCCTCGACACGCCGGACACCTATTTCGACGTGGTGGACCTGCGCATCCCGGACAACGGTGAGGATGTGCCGCGGCTGCGCCGGAACAAGATCCTGATCGACGCCGACCCGGAAACCAAGCAGCGCAAGCTGCTGCAGATCTTCACCCAGAACTGCATCGGCCCGATCTTCTTCGAGATCATCCAGCGCAAGGGCAACGAAGGTTTCGGCGAAGGCAATTTCCAGGCGCTGTTCGAGAGCATCGAGCGCGACCAGATCAAGCGCGGCGTGCTGTAAGCCGACGCAGGTAAAAGCCCTTGCCTGAGCCCCTCTCCCGCCAGCGGGAGAGGGGTTGGGGTGAGGGAAGGCGCTTCGCAGACAGCAGGGCAGGGTGGTCCGTGGTTCATTGGCGTACCCTCACCCCAGCCCGTCTCTCATCGGGAGAGGGGCTTTACTCAGCAGCAGGCACAGGCAGACAACCATGCTCAGCAACGCGTATCAAACCGGTTTCGGCAACGAGTTCGCCACCGAGGCGGTGGCCGGCACGCTGCCGGTGGGGCGCAATTCGCCGCAGCGCGTGGCCCATGGCCTGTATGCCGAACAGCTCACCGGCACCGCCTTCACCGCGCCGCGTGGCAGCAACCGCCGCAGCTGGCTGTACCGCATCCGCCCGTCGGCGATGCACGGTGAGTTCACGCCGTTCGCGCAGCCGCACCTGCACGGTGATTTCAGCCATGCGGCGGTAACGCCGAACCAGCTGCGCTGGAACCCGCTGCCGCTGCCCACCACGCCCACCGATTTCATCGAGGGCCTGTACACGATGGGCGGCAACGGGTCGCCCGAGGCACACGCCGGTGCCGGGATCCACATGTACGCGGCCAACGCCGACATGCGCGGGCGCTACTTCTACAACGCCGATGGCGAGCTGCTGATCGTGCCGCAGCAGGGCCGGTTGACGCTGCGTACCGAGCTGGGCGTGATCGAGATCGAACCGCAGCAGATCGCGGTGATCCCACGCGGCGTGCGTTTCGCCGTGGCGCTGCCTGATGGGCAGGCGCGTGGCTACGTCTGCGAGAACTTCGGCGCGCTGCTGAAGCTGCCCGACCTGGGGCCGATCGGCAGCAACGGTCTGGCCAACCCGCGTGATTTTGAAACGCCGGTGGCGGCCTACGAGGACGTGGAAGGCCAGTTCGAGCTGGTGGCCAAGTTCCAGGGGCGGCTTTGGCGCGCGGACATCGGCCATTCGCCGCTGGACGTGGTGGCTTGGCATGGCAACTACGCGCCGTACCGCTACGACCTGCGCCACTTCAACACCATCGGGTCGATCAGCTACGACCACCCGGACCCGTCGATCTTCCTGGTGCTGCATTCGGCCAGCGACACGCCGGGCACCAGCAACCTGGATTTCGTGATCTTCCCGCCGCGCTGGCTGGTGGCGCAGAACACCTTCCGCCCGCCGTGGTTCCACCGCAACATCGCTAGCGAGTTCATGGGCCTGATCCACGGTGCCTACGACGCCAAGGCGGAGGGCTTCGTGCCCGGTGGCGCGTCGCTGCACAACTGCATGACCGGCCACGGCCCGGATGCGGCCACGTTCGACAAGGCCTCCAATGCCGACCTGTCCAAGCCGGATGTGGTCACCGACACCATGGCCTTCATGTTCGAGACGCGCGGGGTGATCCGCCCGACCGCGCAGGCCATAGACGCGCCGCACCGCCAGCGCGACTACCAGGCCTGCTGGAGCGGGCTGCGCAGCAACTTCACCCCGCCCAAGGGCTGAGCGTCACTCAGGCTGAGAGCGGCGCGTCCGGGGCCAGCACCGATGCCAGGTGCGGCTCGGGCAGCACTTCCTCCAGGCGGCTGCGCACGCGCTGTGCGTAGCCTTCGGAAGTCATGGCGGGCAGGTGCATCAGCGCCAGCCGCAGTGCGTTGACGGTGTCGGCTTCCTCACGCGCGGCCTGCAGCACGCGGTGCAGCTGGGCGGCGGTGGGATTGCGCTGCAGCGCCAGAATGTCGAGCACATAGATGCGCGCGGCCACCATCGAACGGCGCCGCTCCACGGCGGGGCGGGCAGCTTGCACAGCGGGCGTCTGTGGTGCCATCGCAGCCGCTGCAGGCGGCGCGTTCTCGACCACGATGGCGGTGTCGCCGACCAGATAGCCATCGCGGCGCAGCTGGTCGATCAGGGTGCCGGCGTCGTCGCCCAGCATGCGGCTGAGTTCGGCGACATTGCGCTTGCCGTCACACAGGATCAGGGCGCGACGCTGGCGCAGGTCCAATGGCGTGCGGTGGTTCTGCAGCACCTGCATGGCAAGTTCGGTTTTGCGCGGTTGCATGGCGGCGGGCAGGGTGACGGCGCGGATGCCGCAGCTTGGAGCGTGAGGGTGAAAGCACGATGACAACGCGCTTGCCGCTACACTCGGCCCCGGTCCCCCGGGAGTGCCCGCATGAACCGTTTCGCCCTGCCGTCGCTTGCCCTGCTTGCCGTCCTGACCGCCTGCGACCGCGCGCCCGCGCCGCCGGCGACACCGCCCGCTTCCGAGGCGCCTGCCGCGCCGGCCGTGCCATCCAGCACGGACGCCGCGCCTGCACCTGTCGCTTCCGGCAACGCCGACTGGCAGGGCTACAGCGCGGCGCAGCTGGGCATCGACGCCGAGCAGCTGCGTACCGTGTGGGAAGGCGAGCTGCAGGGCGATGCCGGGGCCGATGGCGCCTGCTACTACCTGCAGCCAGCGGGGCAGGGCAAGGACGGCGTGGCGCTGATGATCGAAGGCAACCGCTTCGTCCGCTACGACCTGCGTGGCGGCGACGAGCCGGCGCCGGGTGGCGGCAAGGTCGGCATGGATCTGGCGCAGCTGCAGGCGCTGTACCCGAAGGCCGAGGCGCCGCAGCCGCACAAGTACGTGGAAGGCGGCAAGGTGCTGCGCGTGCCTGCCGGTGATGGCAGCGCGGGCTGGCTGGTGTTCGAGCTGGGTGCCGATGGCAAGGCCGCCAGCTGGCGGGTAGGGCTGCTGCCGCAGGTGGACTACGTGGAAGGCTGCGGCTGAAGGCCGCCGGCCCACGCGCCACCTTGACGTCGCTCCGCTCCCCCGGAGCGGATACTGCACCTAGAATCAGCGGCATTGTTGCCGGGAGCGTCGCGCATGATTGAAGCAATTCTTTGGTTCGTACTGGGTCTGGTGCTGCTGGCACTGGGCGGCGACTCCATCGTCAAGGCGGCCTCCGGCCTGGCCCAGCGCTTCGGTGCCTCGCCATTTGTCGCCGGCCTGCTGCTGGTGGCCTTCGGCACCTCGCTGCCCGAGCTGGTGGTGAACGTGCGCGCCTACGCTGTGGGTGCGCAGGAACTGGCACTGGGCAACGCGGTGGGCAGCAACATCGTCAACGTCGGCCTGACCCTGGCGCTGGCGGCGATGGCCTTCCCGCTGCTGGTGCGCACGCGGGTGCTGTCACCGCTGCTGGTGCTGCTGGCGGTGGCCACGCTGGCGCTGATCGTCTTCGGCCTGGACGGTGCCATCAGCCGCATCGAAGGCATCGTGCTGCTGCTGGGCTTCGTCGCCGTGCTGGCGTTCCTGCTGAGCCGTGCCCGTCGCGAGCCGGTGGAGCTGCAGGAGGCCATCGCCAACTACGCCACCACCCGCACGGTGCTGGGTCTGAACCTGATCCGCCTGGTGATCGCCTCGGTGGTGCTGTACTACGGCGCGCGCTGGGTGGTGCAGTCGGCGCCGGTGATCGGCGCGGGCTGGGGCATGTCCCCGTTGCTGGCGGGCCTGCTGCCGGTGGCCATCGGCACCGCGCTCCCGGAAGTGGCTGCCGCCATCGCCGCCGCCCGTCGCGGGCAGGGCGACATGGTGGTCGGCCATGTGATCGGCTCCAGCCTGTTCAACGTGCTGGTGGTGATCGGCGGCATGGCCGCCCTGCGCCCCATGCCGCTGCCGGCCTCGTTCGTGCGCCTGGAACTGCCGGCGGCCATCGTCTTCATACTGATGCTCTACCCGATGCTGCGCGGCGACCTGAAGGTCAGCCGCGCCGAAGGTGCCGTGCTGTTCGTCGCCTTCCTGGCGTGGATTGCGCTGGAAATAGCACTGCTGGCTTGAGGCAGGGCGAGCCCCTGTAGCCCGGGTAAGCGCAGCGCACCCAGGACCTTGCACAACAAACAGATTGTGAAGCCC
>DALZZG010000037.1:9772-22964 GCA_031987665.1 Stenotrophomonas sp.
TCGGCTTCCCGGGTGCGCTGCGCTTACCCGGGCTATGGGAGTGTTGGCGGGGCAGTGCGAAGAACATCGCGATTGAGCCGGCAGCGCGTGAGCAGCGGGCCGGAAAGTTAGGGGCCGACCCCATGCGTGTGCTGCAGGGAGAGCCGATCCTCGTGCGTGGCACCGACGCCGCGCAGATCCAACTGCGCTGAAACCCGTAGCCACGTAGCCCGGGTAAGCGGAGCGCACCCGGGACCTCGCACAACCTGCAGGTTGCGGAGCGTCCTGTTATTCGACTTCATCGGCCTCCCGGGTGCGCTGGCGCTTACCCGGGCTACGGATTCACCGGCTCACGGTTCCGCTGCTTCCCCGTTCCCATCTCTCGCTTCCCCGCCGTCCCTTGGGTCCTCCGGGCGGCTTTCCATCATCAGCGACAGTGCGGCCTTGGCCATCAGGTGGGCGCTGACCGGTGCGGTGATGAACAGGAACGCGGTGATCAGCAGCTCGCGTGGCTGCGGGTCTTCGCCGAGGAAGATGTGGTACGCCACCGAGCACACCAGGATGCAGCCCACGCCCAGCGTGCTGGCCTTGGTGGGGGCATGCAGGCGCTTGAAGAAATCGGAGAAGCGCACCAGGCCCAGCGCGCCCACCAGGATGAAGAAGCAGCCGAAGGCCAGCAGCGCCGACAGCGCGATCTGCAGGAAGGTGATCATTCGACGATATCCCTGCGCAGCACGTACTTGCTGAGCACCACGGTGCTGCAGAAGCCGAGCATGGCGATTATCAGCGCCGCCTCGAAGTAGATGGCCGAGTTGAGGTACATGCCGAACAGCATCAGTTCGGCGATGGCGGTGATGGACAGCGTGTCCAGCGCCAGGATGCGGTCCGGCACGGTGGGGCCGCGCAGCAGCCGCCACAACGCCAGCAGCATGGCCAGGCCGACGACGTGCATGCACACCACCAGCGTGGTCTCGAAGATCATGTGGCCGGTCACGGGAAAATCTCCATCAGCGGGGCCTCGTAGCGCTGCTTGATCTCGGCGATCAACGCATCTGGGTCCTCAAGGTTCAGCACATGCACCAGCAGGTGGCGACGGTCGTCGGACAGCGCGGCGGACACGGTGCCGGGGGTGAGGGTGATGAAACTGGTCAGCGCGGCGATGCCGTGGATGTTGGCGATATCCAGCGGCACCCAGATGAAACCGGGCTTGAGCCTGCTTTCCGGGCCCAGCACCTGGCCGGCCACGCGCAGGTTGGACACCAGGATGTCCCACAGGATCACCGCCATCAACTTGGGTACCGGCCGCAGCGTGCCAAGGCGCGCGAACTCGCGGTCCAGGCGCGCGGCGAACATCGGGATCACCACGCCCAGCACCAGACCCAGCAGGAACTGGCCCAGGTCGAAACTGGAGGACATCACCATCCAGAATACCGTCACCGTCACCGACAACGGCGGTGAAGGGAACAGCCGGCGCAGCAGCGAACGCTTGGTCATGGCTCCCTCACCTGCGGCGTGGTGCCGCGCACTTCATCGGTGTAGCTGGACGGCGTGAGCAGCTGCCCGGCGATGGCATCGGTCTGGCGCATCAGCGGTGCCGCGAACAGGCTCATCGCCACTACATAGGCCAGCAGCAGGCAGGCGGCGGCGGTCTCGAACGGACGCGCCGGTGCCACCGGATGGTCGTCGGGAGGTGGCGGGTCGTCCTCGTCACCCGGCACGCGCCAGAACATGCGGATGCCGGTACGGGTCAGGGCGGTGATGACGAGCAGGCTGCTGCCCAGGATCGCCGCCCACACCACGCCGGTCAGTGCCTGCGGCACCGAGGACAGCAGCGCGGCCTTGGCAAGGAAGCCGGCCAGCGGCGGCAGGCCGGCGATGGCGACGGCGCCGATCAGGAACAGCAGGCTCGGCACGGTCTTGCCCGGCACCACCGCGGTGAGGTCGCCTTCGTGACGCGCGGCATTGCCGATGCGGCGGCGGCGGATCAGGTCAGCCACGAGGAACAGCGCGGCGGCGGTGAAGGTGCTCTGCGGCAGGTAGTACAGGCCGGCGGAAATGCTGCCGGCGTTGCCGAGCGCGAACGCGATGAACAACGTGGCCGCCGACACCACCACCAGATAAGCCACCAGCACGCGCATCCGCGTGGCCGCTACCGCGCCGAGCGCAGCCACCGCCAATGTCGCCAGACCCGCCCACAGCAGCCAGTCGGCACCGTAGCCGGCCATCGCGCTGCTGCCATCCGGGAACCACAGCGAACTCACGCGCAGCACCGCGTACAGGCCCACCTTGGTCATGATCACGAACAGCGCGGCCACGGCGGCCGGCGCGCGCGCATAGGCTTCGGGCAGCCACAGGTACAGCGGCAGCAGCGCGGCCTTGGAGCAGAACACCACCAGCAGCAGGCCCAGTGCAGCCTTGGCCAGTTTCAGGTGTGACGGCGGCAGCACGGCGATGCGCTGGCCGATCTCGGCCATGTTCAACGAACCCAGCGTGGCGTACAGCATCGCCAGTGCGATCAGGAACACGGTGGACGCGGTGACGTTGAACACCACGTAGTGCAGGCCGATGCGCATGCGCAGGCCACGGCCGCCGGACAGCAGCAGGCCATAGGAGGCGATCAGCAGCACCTCGAAGAAGACGAACAGGTTGAAGATGTCGCCGGTCAGGAACGCACCGTTCAGGCCCATCAGCTGGAACTGGAACAGCGCATGGAAATGCGGCGCGCGGCGGTCCCAGCCGGTACAGGCATAGAGCAGGCAGGCGATGGCCAGCAGCAGGGTGGTGACCAGCATCCAGCCGGCCAGCCCATCGGCCACCAGCGACACGCCCAGCCGCGCCGGCCAGTCACCCAGCAGGTAGACCGAGGTGTGGCCCAGGCTGGTCTGCGCGAACAGCAGCCCGACCGCCACCGCCAGCGCGGTCATGCTGGCCCATGCCACGCTGCGCTGCACCTTGGGGCCATAGCGGCGGTGCTCGACGAACAGCGACAGCGACGCGCCCAGCAGCGGAATCAGGATCGGCAGGATCACCAGATGGTTCATGCGCCCGCCTCCGGCTGGCGCTTGGCCGCCTCGGGCTGGGGCTCGGGCTCATGCGCGTCCACATGGTCGCTGTGGTTGTCGCTGCGGCTGCGCATGGCCAGCACGATGCTCACCGCGGTCATGGCGAAGGCGATGACGATGGCGGTCAGCACCAGTGCCTGCGGCAACGGGTCGGTGTACTGGGCCAGCGTGAAGGACGTGCCGTCCTTGAGCACCGGCGCCTTGCCGGTGACCAGCCGCCCCGCGCTGAAGATCAGCAGGTTGGTGGCATAGGACAGGAAGGTCATGCCGAGGATGACGTCGAAGCTGCGCGCACGCAGCAGCAGGTACACACCGATGGAGGTGAGCACGCCGATCGCGCTTGCCAGGGCCAGTTCCATCAGTGCATCTCCCCGGTGCGTGCCGAACGGCGGTGAATGTCGATCTCGCCGTGGCGGGCGTTGCGTGTACGCGACGGTTTGACCGTGCCCATCATCGACAGGATCAGCATCACGCCACCGAACACCACCAGATAGACGCCGGTATCAAACCCGATCGCACTGGCCAGCGGCACCTCGCCGATCAGCGGCAGGTGCAGATCCAAGTGGCCGCTGGTCAGGAACGGCACGCCGAACAGCATCGATGCCATGCCGCTGAGCACGGCGACCAGCAGGCCCACGCCGATGCAGCGGATGTAGTCGAAGCCGAAGCGCGATTCCACCGAGGCCGTGCCCTGGATGACGTACTGGATCAGCAGCGGCACCGCCAGCACCAGACCGGCGACGAAGCCGCCACCCGGCGCGTTGTGGCCACGCAGGAACAGGAAGATGGAGACCGTCATGGTCAGCGGGAACATGATCTGCGCCAGATCGGCAGGCACCGGCAGCTTCACCGGCGGCCCCGGCATGATCTGCTCCGGCGCCATGCGCGTGCGCCGCAGCAGCGCATGCACCACCAGCGCGGCGATGCCGAACACGGTGATCTCGCCGAACGTATCGAAGCCACGGAAATCCACCAGGATCACGTTGACCACGTTGTGGCCATAGGCTTCCGGCAGCGAACGCAGCAGCAGCTCGCCGGCCATGGTGTTGGGGGGCAGCGTCATCATGGTGTAGGCCAGCGCGGCGATGCCTACACCGGCAACGATGGCGATCAGCGCATCGCGGCGCTTGCGCCACGGCGCGCGTTCCGGCGGCGAGCCGGCGGGCAGGTAGTTCATGCCCAGCAGCATCAGCACCAGCGTCACCATCTCCACCATCAGCTGGGTGAGCGCCAGATCAGGTGCGGACAGGAACACGAACGTCAGCGCCACCATCAACCCGGTGCCGCCCATCACGATCAGCGCCAGCAGGCGTTGCTGGTACAGGAACAGGGCGGCACAGGCGCAGGCCAGCATCACCAGCCACAGCATCCAGCCGAGCAGCGGCATCGCCTGCGGCGCCGGCCATGCGGGCGCTTCGGGCTGGGCGATGAAAGGCGCTGCCGCCACGATGATCGCCACCAGCACCAGCGCCAGCAGCATGCGCTGCAGGCTGCCGTTGGCGATGGCCTGGGTGAAGCGCTGCGCGATGACGAACAGCACCTCCAGATTGCGGTGGAACAGCATCTTGCCCAGCGGCCGGTTGCGCGCGCCGTAGAGGTTGGTGAAGCGGCGGATGCACAGGTACAGCAGTGCGCCACCGACCACACCGATGGCGCTCATCGCCAGCGGCATGTTGAAGCCATGCCACACGGCAAGGCTGTACTGCGGCAGCTCCGGGCCAAGGATGGAGCGCGCGGCGGTTTCCAGCGTCGGCGCCACGGTCAGCGCCGGCACGATGCCGACAGCCAGACAGATCACCACCAGGATTTCCACCGGCACCTTCATCCAGCGCGGCGGCTCGTGCGGCACCACGTCCAGATCGAGCGGGCCCTTGCCGAAGAAGGTGTCGTGCACGAAGCGCAGGCTGTAGGCCACGCCAAGGATGCCGGCCAGCAGCGCGGCGATGGTCACGCCGGTACGCATCCACTCGGGGCCGGAAGCCCCCAGCGCCTCGGCGAACAGCATTTCCTTGGAGAGGAAGCCGTTGAGCAGCGGAATGCCGGCCATCGCCAGCGAGGCGATGATGGCCAGCGCACTGGTCCATGGCATCAGTCTGTAGAGGCCACCAAGCCGGCGCATGTCGCGCGTGCCGGTCTCGTGGTCGATGATGCCCGCGGCCATGAACAGCGAGGCCTTGAAGGTGGCGTGGTTGAGGATGTGGAACACGCCGGCCACCACCGCCATCGGCGTGGACAGCCCGAACAGCAGCGTGATCAGGCCCAGATGCGAGATGGTGGAGTAGGCCAGCAGGCCTTTCAGATCGTGCTGCAGGATGGCGTTCCACGCGCCGATCAGCAGGGTCAGCGCGCCGATGCCGCTGACCACATAGAAGAACAGCTCGCTGCCGGACAGCACCGGGTGCAGCCGCGCCAGCAGGAACACGCCCGCCTTCACCATCGTGGCCGAATGCAGGTAGGCCGAGACCGGCGTGGGCGCGGCCATCGCATGGGGCAGCCAGAACTGGAACGGGAACTGCGCGCTCTTGGTGAAGATGCCGCCCAGCACCAGCAGCAGCGCCCACGGGTACAGCGGGCTGGCGCGGAACACATCGCCGGAAGCCAGCACCACGTCCAGATCGAAACTGCCGACGATGCGGCCGATCATCAGCACGCCCGCCAGCAGCGCTAGGCCGCCGCCACCGGTGACCACCAGCGCCATGCGCGCGCCTTCACGCGCGTCCTTGCGGTGGGTCCAGAAGCCGATCAGCAGGAACGAGCTGATGCTGGTCAGTTCCCAGAACACCACCAGCAACAGCAGGTTGCCGGACAGCACCATGCCCAGCATCGCGCCCATGAACAGCAGCAGGTAGCTGTAGAAGCGCCGCGCGCTGTCGGTGGGCGACAGGTAGTAATGCGCGTACATCACCACCAGCGCGCCGATGCCCAGCACCATGCCGGCGAACATCCAGGCCAGGCCGTCCATGCGCAGGCTGAAGTCCAGGCCGAGCTGCGGCACCCACGGCCAGCTGGCCCTCAGCACCTCGCCGTCGAGCACTGCGGGCGTCATCGCGCCCAGCAGCACCAGCCCCAGCAGCGGTGCCGCCGCGGCCAGCCACGCAGTGGTGGCACGCGAGGCGCGCGCGAACAGGGCGATGAGCGCGGCCAGGACGAACGGCAGCGCGAGGAGCGGCAACAGGAAGGGCGCCATGCGGGAAGGCAGGGGTGACAAGCAGGTTTTTGAGTCTAACAGGCCCGTTTTTATGCCCGAAGATTTTTATGAACGAGCTGTTCGGGTTCAGCCCGTCAGATCGCCCGTCTCATCGTCGATGGTGCGTGCGCGCGGGTCGCGCACCAGCAGGGTGTCGATTTCCAGCGTTTCCACCAGCCGCCGCGCGATGCTGCCGATCAGCAGGTCGTACAGCGCGCCACGGCCATGCGTGGCCACCACCACCAGCTCGCTGCCTGCCATCACCGCCTGCTCGCTGACCACGCGCGCCGGCTCGCCGGGGACGATGAGAGCCTGCACATGCGCCTGCCCCAGCTGCTCGCGCAGCTGCGCGAGATTGGCCTGTCCCTGCTCACGCGCGGTGGCCATGGCCTGCTGTTCCAGGGTCTCACGGTTGCCGCCGGGCAGCAGGGTGCCGGGGACATCCAGCGCGTGGATCAGCGCCAGCTGCAGCGGCGGTCCGAACAGCGCCAGCGCATCGTGCGCCGACTGCAACGCGCCATCGGAGAAGTCGCTGGCCACGGCCAGGTTGCGGTAGGGGCCACGCACGCGCTCATGCACGATCAGCAGCGGCAGCGTGCTGTGGCGGATCATCCAGGACACCGGCGACCCCAGCAGCGGCAGCTCGAACAGCGGATCGCGGGCGATGCCGGTGACGATCAGGCCGCAATCTTCCACCATCGCCAGCTGCAGCAGGGCACGGCCCACATGACCGTGGCCGATGCGCACATCCACCGTCAGCCCCTCGGCTTCACCATCAAGCAGCCGCTGCAGGCGGCGTTCGGCCAGCTGCCGCGCCTGCTCGTCCTCCAGCGAGGGCAGGGCAGGCAACAGGTTGCCGGTGATGCCGGTGGCGGCCATGTCAGGCAGCACCGTCGCCACCACCAGCCGCGCCTGCCATTGCCGTGCGAGCTGCAGGGCGCGTGACAGGGCACGGTCACAGCGCGCACTCAGGTCGGTGGCAAGCAGGATGGCGTTGGGCGTGGCAGCGGCGATGGTCATGGCGTCCTCTATGCGGTTGCTTCGAGTCTAACCGTTATGGCATGCACGCCCGATCGCCTATCCTTTGCGGATGGAGAACAACACGCAAGGTGAGCCCGGCCCGCGCCACGCGCTGGTCTTCGGCGGCAGCGGGCAGATCGGCGAGCGCCTGTTGGCCAACCTGCTGTCGGAAGGCTGGCAGGTGACGGCGGTATCGCGCACACCGCGTGCGGCGGCAGCGGGGCTGGAATGGCGGCAGGGTGATCTTTCCGGCGTCTGGCAGGGCGAACCGCGTTTCGACGCGATCATCAGCTGCGGCCCGCTGGATCATTTCGCACGCTGGTATGCAGCGTCGCCGCTGCAGGCACCGCGTGTGGTGGCATTCGGTTCCACCAGCGTGGAGGTCAAGCATGCGTCCAGCGAATGGGCCGAGCGTGATGTGGCCCGTCGTCTGCGCGAAGCGGAGGAACTGCTGTTCAGCACTGCCCGGCAGCGTAGCGTTGCCGCCACCGTACTGCGACCGACGCTGGTCTACGGTGCTGGCCGTGACAAGACGCTGAGCCAGATTGCTGCACTGGCCAGCCGCACCGGCTTCTTCGTACTGCCCACCTGCGCCACGGGCCTGCGCCAGCCGGTGCATGTGAAGGATCTGGCGGACGCTGCCATGCAGGCGCTTGCATCGAGCGAAACTGCTGGCAATGCCTATGCGCTCGGGGGCGGTGAAGTGCTTGGCTATGGCGAAATGGTGCGGCGCGTGCTGGCCGCACTGCCACGCCGCCCGCGCCTGCTGCATGTGCCCACGGGCATGTTCACGCTGGCACTGGGCATCGCCCATCGCCTCGGTCGTCTGCGCGGCATGAACAAGGCGGCACTCGCCCGCATGGCCGACCCCTTGGCCTTCGACATCGAACCGGCCCGCCGCGATTTCGGCTACGCCCCGCGCGCCTTCATCGTGGACGCAGCGATGGTAGGGATGAGCGGGGAACAGGGAATCGGGAACGGGGAAACAGAACAACCGTAGCCCGGGTAAGCAACGCGCACCCGGGACCTCGCACATCGTTCTGCTGACGGAACTGCATCCGCCTCACCGTTGAAGCTCTCCAGGGTGCGCTGGCGCTTACCCAAAATGAGCGGGGAACAGGGAGCCGGGAACGGGGAAACAGAACAACCGTAGCCGGGTAAGCAAAGCGCACCCGGGACCTCGCACATCGTTCTGCTGACGGAACTGCATCCGCCTCACCGTTGAAGCTTCCCCGGGTGCGCTCACGCTTACCCGGGCTACAGAAGCAGCTCCGCGCGGGAACCACCCCATCCCCGTTCCCAAGCCCCCGTTCCCCGCCTCAGATCAATACCGCCACCCGAACTGCCGGAACAGCTTGGCCAGCACCCAGATGGGGCCGATCAGCAGGTAGGTGAGGTCGGTGAGGAAGCTGGGGCGGCGGCCTTCGATCTTGTGGCCGATGAACTGCGCTATCCAGGCCACCACGAACACGCCGATGGCGATGTACAGCAGCATCCGGATGCCGAGCCGGTCTTCCAGCAGGCGGCAGATGCAGCCGAACACGAAGAAGATGATCAGCATGCCGATGCCCAGCGGACGCGACAGACGGTTGTAATAGGCCCAGGTGCCGAACATGGCGAACGCCGCCCAGATGCCATGCTGGAACCACGGCACGAGCGGCGGGATGCACCACAGCAAGGCAATCACCGACCACAGGATCGCGGGCACCGCGAACACATGGATGGCCTGGTTGGTGTGGTTGACGTGATCGCCGGAATAGCTGGCGAAGTAACGGTCCACCGGTCGCGCAATACTCATTCCACGTTCCCTCCCGGGTTGACTGGCAGAGCATAGCGCGCCTTCCCTACGGATGCGCACGGTGGCCGTGCGCATCCGTGACCGGTACTGCAGGAATCAGTCGACGCTGATGCCGGCCAGCTTGTCCAGCGCCTCGGCGTACTTGGCGCGGGTGCGTTCGATCACCTCGGCCGGCAGCGCCGGGCCCGGTGCGGTCTTGCCCCAGTCCAGCGTTTCCAGGTAGTCGCGGACGAACTGCTTGTCGTAGCTGGGCGGGCTGATGCCCACCTGGTACTCGTCGGCCGGCCAGTAACGCGAGGAGTCCGGGGTCAGCATCTCGTCCATGATGTACAGACGGCCATCGGCATCGGTGCCGAACTCGAACTTGGTGTCGGCCAGCAGGATGCCGCGCTCGGCCGCGTATTCGGCGGCGAACTTGTAGATGCGCAGGGTGGCGTCGCGCACCTTCTCGGCCATGTCCGCGCCCACCGATTTGACCATCGCGTCGAAGTCGATGTTCTCGTCGTGGTCACCCACCGCCGCCTTGGTGGACGGGGTGAAGATGGCTTCGGGCAGCTTCTGCGCCTGCTGCAGGCCGTCGGGCAGGGCGATGCCGCTGACCTTGCCGGTGCGCTGGTAATCCTTCCAGCCGCTGCCGATCAGGTAACCGCGGGCAATGGCCTCCACCGGCACCGGCTTGAGCTTCTTGGTCACCACCGCGCGCTTGGCATACAGCGCCGGGTCCACGCCTTCGGGCAGCACGCTGGCCACATCGATGCCGGTCAGGTGGTTGGGCATCAGGTGCGCGGTCTTGGCGAACCAGAAGTTGGACACCTGGCAAAGCATCTCGCCCTTGCCCGGGATCGGATCGGGCAGCACCACGTCGAACGCCGACAGGCGGTCGGTGGCAACCATCAGCAGGTATTCGCCCGGGGGGGTGCCGGCAGGCAGACGTTCGCGCGGGATATCAAACACATCACGCACCTTGCCGCGATGGCGCAAGGGCAGGCCGGGAAGATCGGATTGCAACAGCGTGGTTGGCACGGGCACTCCTGGATACTTGGCAATGAAACCGCCGGCTCAGGGGACCCTTGGGGCCCGCAGCAGGTCGGCGGGCGGCCTAGTGTAAGGCCGGATGAGGCCGCTGTGGCATAAAATGGCCCTTCGACCTGCTCCCGGACCCTACGCCCGACCATGCGCTGGTATGGAAAACTGTTTGGTTTCATCGCTGGCGCCCTGCTGTTCAGGCCCAATCCGCTGTTCGGCGCGGTGATCGGGCTGCTGCTCGGCCACGCCTTCGACAGCGACTGGTTCCGCCTGGGCAAGGACCTGCCGTACCGCGAGCTGGGGGTCACCCGCGACGCCACCGACGCCGAGATCGACCTGGCCTACCGCCGCCTGATCTCGCAGTACCACCCCGACAAACTGGTCGGCGCCGCGCCCGAGCTGCGCGCGCAGGCCGAGAAGAAGGCCCGGCAGATCAACGCCGCCTACGACCGCATCAAAACCCTGCGCAAGCGCTGAAAGGCTCCCCTCATGTCCAACTGCATCATCGCCCCGTCCATCCTGTCGGCCAATTTCGCCAAGCTTGGCGAAGAAGTGGACAACGTCCTCGCCGCCGGCGCCGACTGGGTCCATTTCGACGTGATGGACAACCACTACGTGCCCAACCTGACCATCGGCCCGATGGTCTGCCAGGCACTGCGCAAGCACGGCGTCACCGCGCCCATCGACGTGCACCTGATGGTGGAGCCGGTGGACCGCATCGTGCCGGACTTCGCTGAAGCCGGCGCCAGCATCATCAGCTTCCACCCGGAGGCCAGCCGCCACGTCCACCGCACCATCCAGCTGATCAAGTCGCACGGCTGCAAGGCCGGCCTGGTATTGAACCCGGCGACGCCTGTCGAGGTGCTGGACTGGGTGCTGGAAGACCTGGACCTGGTGCTGCTGATGTCGGTCAACCCCGGTTTTGGCGGTCAGGCCTTCATCCCCTCCACGCTGGACAAGCTGCGCGCGGTCCGCGCCATGATCGACAAGCTCGGCAAGCCGGTGCTGCTGGAAGTGGACGGCGGCGTGAAGGCCGACAACATCGGTGAGATCGCCGCCGCAGGTGCTGACGCGTTCGTCGCAGGCTCGGCCATCTTCAACGCACCGGACTACGCCAGCGTGATCGCGCAGATGCGCGGCAACGTGGCAGCGGCACGCGGCTAAGCCTGATGGCCGCGCCGGGTGTCCATATCCGCAGTGCCACCGCAGACGATGCGGCGCTGATCCTGGGCTTCATCCGCGAGCTGGCCATTTACGAGCGCGCCGAATCCTCGGTGCAGACCGACGAGGCCGGCATCCGCGCCAGCCTGTTCGGTGCCGATGCCAAGGCACAGGCGCTGATCTGCGAGCGCGACGGCCTGGCCATCGGTTACGCGGTGTATTTCCATAATTATTCGACGTGGCTGGGCCGCCACGGCATCTATCTGGAAGACCTGTACATCAGCCTGGAACACCGGGGCAGCGGCGCCGGCAAGGCGCTGCTGCAGCACATCGCACGGCTGGCAGTCGCGCAGGGTTGCGGCCGCTTTGAATGGTCGGTGCTGGACTGGAACACGCCGGCCATTGATTTCTACAAGGCCGCCGGCGCGGTCGCGCAGGACGAGTGGACGGTCTACCGCCTGCAGGGCGACGCCCTGCGCAGATTCGCCGAGTAGCAGGGCAACCCCCGTAGTGCCGAGCCACGCTCGGCAGAAGCCTTCCCGGCAACCCCCAGCGCAGCATGGCTGCGCTCTACATGCGAAGGCAGCCATCGCCGTAGTGCCGAGCCATGCTCGGCAGGGGCCGTCCCGGTAACGCCCGGCGCAGCATGGCTGCGCTCTACAGAAGCGGCCACCCGCCCCCCTCGGCTGTGCCCACCACGGCCTGCAGTTTCCGGCAGACAAAAAAACAGCCGCAGCGTTTCCGCTGCGGCCGGGGAATACTCGGAGGCTGATCCTGCCTCCATCCATCGTCCTTGCTATGGCCTTCCATTCTCCGGATGGTTGATGACATCCGCATGACATTCATCAGCCCGGAACATGATGTTGCTAGCCTGTTCTCCATTCCCCGGAGAACGGCATGGCAAAGGCGCAGTGGTTCCTGATCCTCAACGGCAAATCCGCAGGCGACGACGCCGTGCGCGAGGCTGTGAACACGCTGCGTGAGGGCGGGCAACCACTTGCGGTGCGGGTGACCTGGGAGGCGGGCGACGCCGGGCGTCATGTCGGTGAAGCGGTGGCTGCGGGTGCGGCGGTGATCGTGGCCGGTGGTGGCGACGGCACGCTGAGCGAAGTGGCCGAGGCCATGGCCAACACCGGGCTGGACGCAGGCGCGCTGCCCGAACTGGCGCTGCTGCCGCTGGGCACCGCCAACGATTTCGCCAGCGCCGCCGGCATTCCGTTGGAGCCACTGCCGGCGCTGGAACTGGTCGGCACCAGCACCGCGCGGCCCATCGACCTGCTGCGCGTGGAAGGCGATGGCAAGGTGCACTGGTGCGCCAATCTGGCCAGCGGTGGTTTCGGTACCGAGGTCACCGTGGAAACCCATGACGGCCTGAAAAAGATGCTCGGCGGCTTGGCCTACGTCATCACCGGCATCGCCAAGCTGGGGCGTATCGAGCCGATACGCGCGCGCTTCCATGGCGAAGGGTTCGCGTGGGAAGGCGACTTCATCGCGCTGGGCGTCGGCAATGGCAGCCAAGCCGGTGGCGGGCAGGTGCTGTGCCCGGGCGCGCTGCTCGATGACGGCCTGCTCGACGTCACCATCGTGCCCGAGCTGTCCGGCGAGGTGATGACCACCCTCGGCACCCTGTTCAGCGAGGGCAAGCATGCCGCGCTGGAGCAGGTGGCCGAACGCGCCAGCCTGCGCGAGCTGTGGATCGACGCCGCGCAGCCGATGACGCTGAATCTCGACGGTGAGCCGCTGCAGGCGCGGCGCTTCCACATCCGCTGCGTGGCAGGGCGGGTGCGCATGCACCTGCCGGCCGGCGCGCCGCTGCAGGGCGCTTGAATCGTTGCCGATGCAAGCAAAAGCCGATGCTGCGGATGCACACCGGCCGTCGATCTTGCGGTACAGTTGGCCGGTGTCCATTCTGACGACCAAGCGTTCCCTTTCTTCCGCTCGCCGCTGGTGGCGATGGTG
>DALZZG010000038.1:0-22890 GCA_031987665.1 Stenotrophomonas sp.
GCGCGGCCAAGCCGGACCCGGGCATTTTCCACGCCGCCTGCGAACGCCTGGGCGTGGACCATGCACAGGTACTGCACGTCGGCGACCACGCCGAGATGGACGTGGCCGGCGCGATGCGCGCGGGCCTGCGTGGCTGCTGGATCAACCGCGAAGCACACGTCTGGACCGACACCACGCTGCAGCCCGACCTGCAGTTCGACACCCTCACCGGGCTGGCCGACTGGCTGGATGCCAACGCATCCGCAGCGCGCTGAGCCACGGCAATCTGCGTAAACGAGACACTGACATGACCCCGATCAACGGCTTCACCACCGATTCCAGCAACGCCCTGCCCCTGTACGTGCTGGACCGCGACGGCTTCGGCGCATGGCGCGACCAGCAGCCGGCGGCACTGCAGGCATGGCTGGCGGCGCAGCAGTTCAACGCCTCGCCGGCCAGCGTGGTGCTGCTGCCGGGCGAGGCCGGTATTGCCGGTGCCGTGCTGGGCGTGGGTGACCGCGCTGATGCCTACGCCTACGCGCACGCGCCGTTCGCGCTGCCGGCAGGCAGCAGCTGGAAGCTGGCCAATGAACTGGACGCGGCCAGCACCACCAACCTGCAGTTGGGCTGGGGCCTGGGCAGCTACCGCTTCGCCCGTTACCGCAAGCCGTCACGCCTGCCTGCACAGCTGCTGGCCGAGCCGGCACAGGAAGTGCTGGATGTGATTACCGCCTGCCTGCGCGTGCGCGACTGGGTGAACACGCCCACCGAAGATATGGGTCCCCAGCAGCTGGAAGACGCTGCACGCGAGCTGGCACAGGCACACGGCGGCGCGCTGGAAGTGATCACCGGCGACGAACTGCTGGAACTGAACTTCCCCACCATCCACGCCGTTGGCCGCGCCTCGCACCGTGCGCCGCGCCTGATCGTGCTGCGCTGGGGCCAGCAGGACGCGCCGCATCTGGCGCTGGTCGGCAAGGGCGTGTGCTTCGATACCGGTGGTCTTGATCTCAAGCCCGCCGACGGCATGCGCAACATGAAGAAGGACATGGGCGGTGCCGCGCACGCGCTGGCGCTCGCCGGGCTGGTGATGGCGCAGCAGCTGCCGGTGCGGCTGACGCTGGTGGTGCCGGCGGTGGAAAACGCAGTCGGCCCCAATGCCTTCCGTCCGGGTGAAGTGATCACCACGCGCAAGGGCCTGACGGTGGAGATCGACAACACCGACGCCGAAGGCCGCCTGATCCTGTGCGATGCACTCACCTACGCAAGCGAACAGCAGCCGCACACGCTCATCGATTTCGCCACGCTCACCGGTGCCGCGCGCATCGCACTGGGCCCGGATCTGCCGGCACTGTTTGCCAACGACGACACGCTGGCCCAGCAGTGGCTGCAGGCCGGCGACGCCACCCGCGATCCGCTGTGGCGCATGCCGTTGTGGCGTCCTTACCTGCGTTACCTCAACAGCGGCATCGCCGATCTGGCCAACGCCGGTTCGCGCATGGCCGGCTCGGTCACCGCCGCGTTGTATCTGGAGCGCTTCATCAGCGAAGGCCAGGTGTGGGCACACCTCGATGTGTACGCATGGAACGACGGCGAGCGCCCCGGGCGCCCTGCCGGCGGCGAGGCACTGGCACTGCGTTCGTCCTGGGCCATGCTCAAGGCGCGCTTCGGCGGCTGAGCCGTTTCCGCTGTCCGTGTTGCAGCACTGTTGCCCGCGTAACCCGCGGGCAACTTCGTTTCTGATGGATGGAAAGCGCGTGTATCGCGTGCTTCCAGCCAGTGGATTCCATGATGCACGGCAACATGCGCATGTGCCGAATGCCTCCGCAACCCGTGCCTGACTGCGCGCTTCAGCCTATCAATCGCCATGACTGTGCTGCGCGGCACATTGCATCCGTGCGCTGGCGCAGCGATGCTGCGTCCTGCTGAACCGCACCTCTGCGCAACAGGCTGTCTGCATGGTTACCTGCACGACTTTCTGCGACGGTGGCGCAGGTTCGCACCGCCCTACGCTGACCCGTTGCCAGGCAGGAAGTACGCATGTCTCTGTTCAAGTTTCCCCGTCACGGCGATACCTCTTCCACACAGACGCATTCGGCCCTGCCCTGGCTGGCGCTGATCGCCGTCATTCTCGGTGTTGTCGCATTGGCCTTCGCGTGGCTTGCAGGCTGGGTAGGCCGCGACCGCCTGACCGCCCAGGAATTCACCAACACCATCGAAGCCAGCAGTGGCGGCAAGCATCCGGGCTTCCGCCGCGCGCACAGCAAGGGCGTCTGCGTGACCGGTTGGTTCGCGCCGAGCACACAGGCGGCAACGCTGTCGAAGGCGCGGGTGTTCCAGCAGCAGCGCGTGCCGGTGCTGGGGCGGCTGTCGATCGGTGGCGGTGATCCGCACGGCGCCGACAACAGCGCGCGCGTGCGCAGCATCGCGCTGCAGCTGAGCAGCGATGATGGCCAGCAGTGGCGCATGGCGATGAACAGTTTTCCGTTCTTCGCCGTGCCGACGCCCGAAGCGTTCTTCGAGCAGACCCGCGCACAGGTGCCGGACCCGGCCACCGGCAAACCCGACCCGGCGCGCATGGCCGCCCTCGCCGACAAGTACCCCAGCGTGCGCGCGTTCCAGCAGTGGGCCAAGACCGCACCGTGGACCGACAGCTGGGCCAGCACCGAATTCAACAGCATCAACAGTTTCTGGTTCACCGATACGCACGGGCAACGCCACGCGGTGCGCTGGCGCTGGCAACCGCAGATTCCCGCCACGCCACTGGACCCGCAGGCGCGCGAACAGGCAGGCGTGGACTTCCTCAGTGCCGACCTGCAGCGCCGTCTGGCTGCCGGCCCGGTGCAGTGGAATCTGGTGGTGACGCTGGCAGGGCCGCAGGACGACATCAACAATCCATCGATTCCGTGGCCGGATGACCGTGAGCAGGTGCAGGCCGGCGTGCTGCAGCTGGTGCAGACGCAACCGCAGGATCACGCCGCCTGCAATGATCTGAACTTCGATCCGCTGATCCTGCCCGATGGCATCAGCGGCAGCGACGATCCGGTGCTGGCCGCACGCTCGTCGATCTACTCGCAGTCGTTCAACCGCCGCGAGCGCGAGCGCGCCGAGCAGGCGGCCGAACTCGGCAACCAGGAGGCGCGCCCGTGAGCCAAAGCAACGGACACTTCAACCTGACCGCGCGCGTACTGCACTGGTCGATGGCGGTGATGATCGTGGCGATGCTGTTCGTCGGCGTGACGATGGTGGCGTCCCTGCACCTGCGTCCCGCGCTGATCAGCGTGCACAAGCCGCTGGGCATCCTGATCTTCCTGTTGGCGCTGCTGCGCCTGTACAACCGCCTGCGCCACCGCCCGCCACCGCTGCCCGCCGATCTGCCGGCATGGCAGGCGTTCGCCGCGAAGGCCTCGCACTGGCTGCTGTACGCCCTGATGCTGGCCATGCCGCTGGTGGGCTGGGCCATGCTTTCAGCCGGTGGCTACCCCATCGTGCTGTGGCCGGGCATGCAGCTGCCGGCCATCGTGCCGCACACGCCGTCGCTGTACGCGCTGCTGCGCGGCGCACACAGCCTGCTGGCCTACCTGCTGTTCGCCACGGTGCTGGTGCATGTGGGCGCGGCGCTGTTCCATCTGTGGGTGCGTCGTGACGGCGTGTTCCAGGCCATGGCGCGTGGCGAAAAGCGGCCTTAGCGGTGCCCTGTAGGGCGGAGCCATGCTCCGCCGGGGCTTTACCGGCAACACCCCCCGCCGAGCATGGCTCGGCGCTACAAAGCGCGCTGTCCTTACAACCAGCCCTTCTGGCGTGCCAGCCGGTGCGCTTCGATGCGGTTGGCGACGCCCAGCTTGCCGATGCACTCGGACAGATAATTACGCACCGTACCGTGTGACAGCCCCAGCTGTTCGGCGATCTCGTTGGCCGAGCGTCCTTCGCCGGCCAGTCGCAGCACCTGCCGCTCGCGGTCGTTGAGCGGATCGGCCTCGGACCATGCTTCCACCGCCAGCTGCGGGTCGATGGCACGCACGCCGCGCTGCACCTGCCGCAGTGCCTCGGCCAGCTTCTCCGCCGGTGCATCCTTGAGCAGATAGCCCTGCACGCCCGCATCCAACGCACGGCGCAGAAAGCCGCTGCGGGCGAAGGTGGTGACGATCACCACTTTCACCGGCAGCCCATGACGCTGCACACGCTGCGCCAACTCGAGGCCGGTCATGTGCGGCATCTCGATGTCGGTGACCAGGATGTCGGGCGTGAGCCGCTGCAACTCGCGCCACGCGATCTCGCCATCCGCAGCGGTGCCCACCACTTCCAGATCAGTCTCCAGGTTGAGCAGTGCCGACAATGCGCCGCGCACCATCGCCTGATCCTCGGCCAACAGAATGCGGATCATGCGCGCACCTCCTGCATTGCATCGCCCGCCGCAGCGCCACCGGCCGCAGCAGGTGTGGTCGCAGGCATCGCTGTTTCACGCACCGGCACGCACACCTTGAGCCGCGTTCCGCGCCCGTGGGGGGAGTCGATTTCCAGCGTGCCGCCCATCGCCATCACGCGCTCGCGCATGCCGGCCAGACCATTACCGTTCATCGTCGCACCACCCCGCCCATCGTCGGCCACTTCCATCACCACGCCGTTGGCATCGCTCTGAAGGGTGATCGATGCCTCGTTGGCCTGCGCATGGCGGGCGATGTTTGTAGCCGCTTCGCGCAGCACCATCGCCAGCCCGCCCTCGATCCAGCCCGGCATCGCCGGTGGCGGGCTGTAGCGCAGGTGCACATGCGAGGACTCCAGCAGCAGGTGCGCCGATGCCAGCTCGGCGGCAAGGTCGGCGGCGCGGAAGCCGGTGACCGCGCTGCGCACCTGCGCCAGCGCGTCACGCGCGATCTGCTCGGCTTCGGCCAGCTCACGCTGCGACCGTTGCGGATCACGCTCGAACAGCTTGCGCGACAGTTCCATCTTCAAGGTGATCAGCGACAGTGTGTGCCCGAGCAGATCATGCAGATCGCGCCCGATGCGCTCGCGCTCGGCAGTGGCGGCCAGCCGCCGCACCTCCTCATGCGACAACCGCAGCGCGGCATCGCGCTCGCTGCTGGCGCGCTCGGCGCTGACGATCAGGCCGATGATGATCGACAGCACCGGCACCCACACCGTCACCTGCCATGGGTAGCCTATCCACGATATCAACGCGATGAACGCCGCATTCAACACCAACAACTCGATCAGGTAACGCGCTGTGGAAACGGCACGGTTGCTGCGCAGCATCACGCAACCAAAGATGAAGTAGTTCAGGCCCGATGGGTATACCGCTATCAGGGACACCGACAGCACGATCATCGCCAGCGCGAACAGCGGCGCACGCCGCCGTGGGCTGGTCAGCACCAGCAGGTACAACGCGATGAACAGCGGGTACGACCACAGGGTGATCAACGCCCAGCGCAGCGTGTAGCCGGGGCCGAAGATCGGCGTGATGAAGACCCACACCGTCCAGAACAGATGCACGGTATCCAGCCAGGCCCACTTGCCCAGCCGGATGTTGTCGGCCACCACCGAGTCGGGGGCCGGCTTCAACCAGGCGGTGAGAGAGGGAGGCATCAGCGGCGGAATCCTTGTTCGTTGTTGGCAATGATGCCACCCCTTCCAGCGCAACCGGCGTGGCCAGCGCGATGCATTACGGTGCCGGGGCAAAGGTTGGAATGGCGCGGCGATGCCGTGCAATCCCGGGGAAGCCAAGCGCAGGATGCAGCATGTGTGCAACGGACACATCAGCCATGGCGGCGCAGCCGCCATGCCGCCAGTGCCGTTACCGCCACGGTGAATACCAGCAGCCACAGCACATGCGGCCATGCGCTGCCGGTGTCGAAGCCCACGGCGCCCAGCGCCAGCATGTTCAGGTGATGGCTGGGCCATATCGGTGCCAGGTTGCGGATCAGCGCCGGCAGCATCGACAACGGGAACCACAGGCCTGACAGGAAGGCCATGGGCAGGTACAGCATGTTGATGACGGCCGGCGCGGCCTCGCCCTTGATCAGCGTGCCCAGCAGCAGGCCCAGGGCGCAGAACGGCAGCGCGCCGCTGACGCAGACCAGGGTGAGGTGCAGCACCTGCCCCGCCTGCAACGGCACATGCGCCACGAACACCGCCAGCAGCTGCAGCAGCATCGCGATCATCAGCGCCATCATCATCGCCATGACCATCTTGGCGAGCAGGTAGGCGGCGGGCGGCATGGGCAGCGCGCGTTTAAGGGTGAGCAGGCCGTTGCCACGCTCCAGCGCCAGCGACATGCCGAAGCCGAACAGGCCCGGCCCCATCACCCCGAACGTGGAATAGGCGGCAAGCAGGAAGCGGGGGGCATCGGGCGAATTGCTCTTGCCGATGACCACCGCGAACATCAGGTAGAACACCGCCGGGAACAGCATCGTGGGCAGCACGAAGCCGGGGCTGCGCAGGTAGCGCAGGCATTCGGCGCGGGTTTCCTGCAGGTAGGCGCCCAGCATGCGCCGGCCGTTCATGGCGGCGGGCAGCGATGACGCAGGGGACAGGGTGTGCATCAGGCAGCCTCGCAGGGTTGTGTTTCGGGAATGCCGGCAATCAGATCGGTGAAAGCTTCGCCCAGCCCCACCGCCTGCACTTCCAGTGCATGCAGCTGGGGATCGGCATCCAACAGCCGGCGCACCACCGCTTCCACCCGGGTGCTGCTGAGCTGCAGGCGCTCGCCGTCGCGGCTGGCCTGCTGCACGTCGGGCCAGGCGGCCACTTCGTCCACGTCGAGGCGCGTTTGGCAGCGGATGACGCGGTTGGCCACGCGCGCGCGCAGGGCGTCCACGCTGCCGTCGCTGATGATGCGGCCGTGCTGCATCACGCAGACGCGGTCGGCAAGCTGTTCGGCCTCTTCCAGATAGTGCGTGGTCAGCACCACCGCCGTGCCCTCGTCCACCAGTGCGCGCACGGTGGCCCACAACCGCTGCCGCGCGGGCTGGTCCAAGCCGACGCTGGGTTCGTCCAGGAACAGCAGGCGCGGACGCCCACAGATGGCGATGGCGAACTGCACGCGGCGCTGCTGGCCGCCGGAGAGCTCGCCGTAGGGGCGCTGGAGCAGGTCGTCGATGCCGGCCAGCGCCGCGCTCTCGGCCAGCGGCCTGGGCTGCGGGTAGTAGCTCGCGCTCAGGCGCAGCAGTTCACCTACCCTGAGCGTCGGGGGCAGCGCGGCGTCCTGCAGCATCACGCCGACGCCCCGGCGCGCGGCCAGCTGCTGCGGGTCATGCCCGAACAGCCGCACCTGCCCGGCATCGGCACGCAGCAGGCCCAGCAGCAGACCGATGGTGGTGGTCTTGCCGGCCCCGTTGGGGCCCAGCAGCGCCAGCACCTGTCCGGCCTGCAGTTCCAGGCTCACCGCGTCCAGCGCCAGCTGCCGGCCGTAGCGCTTGCTGACCCCCTGCAGGCTGGCCAGTACCTCCGTGTCTGCTCGCATTGCCTGCACCTCTTCCGGGAATGGGCACAGGCTACGGGCGTGCCCGCCGCCGGCGCAGTGGGGCCGGTCAGGCAAAGCGGATGACACCCGTCACCTGTCTGCGGCCATGGCGCTGTCTAGAATCCGCCCCATGCCTACCCACCGATAACGAGGGTTTGGGTTACCTTCGGTCACATTCCCAACCACGCGCCGTCCTGTCCTACATGAATGCATCTGCCGAACTGCTGAAGGAACTCCGCATCGACCGCTCGGCAGCGCCGCCGCCGCGTGGGCCGTCCTCGTCCCGGCGCTGGCTGTGGGTGGTGGTCGGGCTGGTGCTGGTGCTGCTCATCGCACTGGGGGTGGGCGCTCTGTTCAGCGGCAAACCCGCGGCCACGGTGGAGACCGCACCGGTGGTGGCGATGGCGCAGGCCGGTGGCGGCAGCACGGCGGTGCTGGATGCCAGTGGCTACGTGGTGGCGCGGCGCATGGCCACGGTATCGGCCAAGATCACCGGCAAGGTGCGCGAGGTGATGATCGAGGAAGGCATGCGTGTGGAAGAGGGCCAGGTGATGGCCACCCTCGACCCCATCGATGCCAACGCCCAGCGCCGCCTCAGTGCCGCGCAGCTCGCCGCCGCGCGCAGCCAGATCAACGGCCTGCAGGCGCAGCTGGCGCAGGGTGAGGCCGAGGCCAAACGTCTGCAGTCGCTGGTCAGCCAGCAGCTGGTGTCGCGCTCGCAGTACGACCAGGCGGTTGCCGCGCGCGAGAGCCTGCGCGCGCAGCTGGCCACCGCGCGCAACAACGCGCAGGTGGCGCAGGACGCACTGGCCATCGCCGACCTGGGCGTGGACAACAACGTGGTGCGTGCGCCGTTCACCGGCGTGGTCACGGCGAAGGCGGCACAGCCGGGCGAGATCGTCTCGCCGCTGTCGGCCGGTGGCGGCTTCACGCGTACCGGCATCGGCACCATCGTGGACATGGATTCGCTGGAGGTCGAGGTCGAGGTGGGCGAGGCGTTCATCGGCCGCGTGCAGCCGAAGATGCCGGTGGAGATCGTGCTCAACGCCTATCAGGACTGGAAGATTCCGGGCGAGGTGATCGCCATCATTCCGACCGCCGACCGTGGCAAGGCGACGGTGAAGGTCCGCGTGGCGCTGGGCCTGAAGGATCCGCGCATCGTGCCGGAGATGGGTGTGCGGGTGAGTTTCCTGGAGAAGAAGGCCGCTGAGGGTGCGGAGCCGCCGAAGGGCGTGCGGGTGCCGGCCACGGCCATCGTGCAGCGCGAGAACAAGCCGGTGGCGTTCGTGCTGCAGGACGACGACAAGGTGAAGCTGCAGGTATTGCAGCTCGGTGAGTCGTTGAACAAGGACAAGCAGGTGCTGTCGGGCCTGAGTGCCGGGCAGACGGTGGTGATCAATCCGCCGGATGAATTGAAGGATGGCGACAAGGTGGCGCTGGAGGGCGCGGAGAAGTAAGCGCGCACTGCCTGCGCTGCTGATCTCCGCACCCAACGTCGCAACCGCTTTGGCTTGACGCTTTGGCTTGACGCTTTGGCTTGACGCTTTGGCTGTTGACGTACCGGGTGCCCTTCCGCAGCGACGGAGCTGGCAGATAGGACCCCGGATGGGGCGACGCACATGGATGTGCGTCGTTTTTCGACGAGACACGGATGTCTCGTCGAAAAATCCTGCCAGTGGAGTGAACCCGGCGTGCGCAGCACGTCGGGCGCGCAGGCAGGGCGTGCTTTCTCTTGGTTACCTTCTCTTTGCACGAGCAAAGAGAAGTAACTCGCTCCCCGTAAGGGGAGTGAAAGCCCTTGACGTTGCTTTCGTTGGTGCTTTCGTCAGCCCGAATAAAGCTGGAAGCACAACGAAAACAGAAGCAAGAGCAAGAGCTTTCGCTCCCCTGAAGGGGAGCGAGCGCACCTTTCTTTGCTTGTGCAAAGAAAGAGTGGCCCAAAGAAAGCACACCCTGCCGCCGCGCCCATGCCGCTTCGCGTCCTGGGTTCACTCCACCGCCGGGATTTTTCGACAAGACATCCGGGTCTTGTCCGTCGGCTCCGTCGCTGCGGAAGGGAACCCGGTGGATCAAGTTCAAGAGCCAGAACAGAAGCACAAGCTACTACACCCCTCCCTGGCCCTCCCCTGCCCTTTGGGCAAGGGAGGGGAACAAGCAAAGGCAACTTCGTTCGGCACCTTGCTTCCCGTTGCCGTGTAACAGATCACCACTCATCCGCTTCCAGTTCCCGCCCCCTCCGTACCCAATCACCGCTGAGGATCACCCATGAGCACCCTCGTTTCCCTGCGCGACATCACCAAGACCTACCAGCGTGGCCCCGAGAAAGTGCAGGTACTGCACGGCATCGACCTGGACATCGCCAGCGGAGACTTCGTCGCCCTCATGGGCCCCTCCGGCTCCGGCAAGACCACCCTGCTCAACCTCATCGGCGGCCTGGACAACCCCACCGCCGGAGAGATCAACATCGAAGGCCAGCGCATCGACCAGCTCAGCGCCGGCCAGCTCTCCACCTGGCGCAGCCAGCACGTCGGCTTCGTGTTCCAGTTCTACAACCTCATGCCCATGCTCACCGCGCAGAAGAATGTCGAACTGCCGCTGCTGCTCACCCACCTCAACGCCGCCGACCGCAAGCGCCGCGCGCAGATCGCATTGACCCTCGTCGGCTTGGCAGACCGCCGCGACCACCGCCCGAACGAACTGTCCGGCGGCCAGCAGCAGCGCGTGGCCATCGCCCGCGCCATCGTCTCCGACCCCACCTTCCTGATCTGCGACGAACCGACCGGCGACCTTGACCGCCACAGCGCCGAAGAAGTGCTCGGCCTGCTGCAGCTGCTCAACCGCGAACACGGCAAGACCATCATCATGGTCACCCACGATCCCAAGGCCGCCGAGTACGCCACCCACACCGTGCATCTGGACAAGGGCGAGCTGGTTGACGCCCCGGTGCACTGAGGAGCACGCCATGAAGTACTTCTCACTGATATGGGCGCAGCTGTTCCGCAGCCGCACACGCACCCTGTTCACCCTGCTGTCCATCGTCACCGCGTTCCTGCTGTTCGGCATGCTGGATTCGGTGCGTGTGGCCTTCGCCACCAGCGGCAACTCGGTGGCCGGCGCCAACCGCCTGATCGTCAGCTCACGCCTGTCCATCACCCAGTCACTGCCCATCCGGCTGGAGCCGCAGATCCGGCAGATCCAGGGCGTGCGTGACGTCACCTACGCCATGTGGTTCGGCGGCATCTACCAGGACCAGAAAAATTTCTTTCCGAACTTCTCGGTGGCGCCGAACTACTTCGACCTGATGACCGAGTTCGAGATTCCCAAGGACCAGGTGGAAGCCTTCCGCAACACCCGCACCGGCGCGGTCGCGGGCGAGGCACTGGCCAAACAGTTCGGCTGGAAGATCGGCGACACCATTCCGCTGCAGGCCACCATTTTTCCGCGTGGCGGCAGCAATGACTGGCCGCTGCAGCTGGTGGGCATCTTCAAGTCGAAGAACACCGCAGTGGCGGCCAACGAGGAACGCCAACTGATGATGAACTGGAAGTACTTCGATGAATCCAACGACTACATCAAGAACCAGGTGAGCTGGTACACGGTGTCGCTGGACAACGCCGACCATGCCTCGCGCGTGGCGCAGGCCATCGATGCCATCTCGGCCAACTCCGACCACGAAACCAAGAGCCAGACAGAATCGGCGTTCCAGCAGGCCTTCCTCAAGCAGTTCGCGGACATCGGCATGATCGTCACCTCGATCATGGGCGCGGTGTTCTTCACCCTGCTGCTGCTCACCGGCAACACCATGGCGCAGGCGGTGCGCGAGCGCATCCCCGAACTGGCCACGCTCAAGACCCTGGGTTTCACCGACGGCACCATGCTCATGCTGGTGATGGTCGAGGCCGTGCTGCTGGTCGGCCTGGGCGGTGTCATCGGCCTGGGGCTGGCGGCCCTGGCCCTGCCGCTGATGGCACCGCAGACCATGGGCTTGCTGCCACCGCAGGTGCCTTCGCAGACATGGATCGTGGGTGCGCTGTTGATCGTGGTGATCGGCCTGGTGGTGGGCGTACTGCCAGCCCTGCGGGCCAAGCGCCTGAAGATCGTCGACGCACTGGCCGGGCGCTGAGGAGAACGACATGAAGAATTTTCTTTCGAATGCGCTGGTGATCGTGCTGCTCATCGTCGGCCTGGGCGTATGGATTGCGCTGCCGTGGATCGGCGTCGCCGTGGTCGCGGTGGCAATCACGCTGTGGCTGCTGCTCACCCGCACCGGCCGGCTGGCGCTTGCCGCAACCCGCATCGGGCTGGCCAGTCTGCCGCAACGCTGGGGCGCCTCCTCGGTGATCGTGATCGGTATTGCCGGCGTGGTCGGCGTGCTGGTGGCGATGCTGGCGATGGGCCAGGGCTTCCAGGCCACGCTGAACAACACCGGCGACGACACCACCGCCATCGTGCTGCGCGGTGGCTCGCAGGCCGAGACCAACTCAGTCATCACCCGCGACCAAGTGCCGCTGCTGGAAACCCTGCCCGGCGTGGCACGCGATGAAGGCGGTCGCCCACTGGTATCGGCGGAAGTCTCGCAGGTGGTCAACCTGACCTCGCGCAGCGACGGCACCGACGTCAACGCACAGTTCCGTGGTGTCGGCGAACAGGCTTGGGCCGTGCACGACAAGGTGCGTCTGGTCGAAGGCCGCAAGTTCGGCACCGGTCTGCGCGAGATCGTCGCCGGCCGTGGCGCGCAGAAGCAGTTCCGCGATCTGGACGTGGGCAGCACGTTGAATCTGGGCAACCAGACATGGACGGTGGTCGGCATCTTTGAATCCGGCGACGCCCACGACTCGGAGCTGTGGACCGACGCACAGACGCTGGCCACCACCTACAACCGCGGCGCGTGGCAGTCGATCAGCGTGCGTACCGAAGGCAAGCAGGGCTTCGAGGCGTTCAAGGCCGCCGTGGCCGGCGACCCGCGCCTGAAGCTGGATGTGGAAACCACCGGCGAGTACTACCGCAAGCAGGGTGGCGGCCTGAACAAGCTGCTGCAGATCCTGGGCACAGTGATCGGCGGCATCATGGCGGTGGGTGCGGTGTTCGGTGCACTCAACACCATGTACGCCGCCGTGGCCACGCGTGCGCGTGAAATCGCCACGCTGCGCGCCATCGGCTTCCGTGGCCTGCCAGTGGTCACCGCGGTGATGCTGGAAACCATGCTGCTCGCCCTGCTGGGCGGTCTGCTCGGTGGCGTGATCGCGTGGCTGGCGTTCAACAACTTCACCGTCTCCACGCTGGGCAACAACTTCAGCCAGGTGGTATTCCAGTTCAAGGTATCGCCCGATCTGCTGTGGAGCGGCCTGAAGTGGGCGCTGGGCATCGGTCTGGTGGGTGGCCTGTTCCCGGCACTGCGCGCCGCGCGGCTGCCGATCACCACCGCATTGCGCGAAACCTGAGCGGGCGGCGAAACCAAACACAGGGCAACGGTCATATTGTTGTCATGGCAACGCGGTAGCAGCGGCCACGGATGGCCGCTACGGTAGCCGGCCCTCAATCCGGACCCCGCCATGCTTCGTTCGCTGGCGCTGGCCGGCGTCTGCATGATGCTGGCCGGCTTTGCCCTTTCTTCGCCCGTTCCTTCGTTCTCGCTCAGCGAACGCCTCGCCGCTCCAGGCGGTACGTCGCCCCTGGTGCCCACCGAACGCATCGACGCCCTGCTGGCGCGCCTGCCCCATCAGCAGGGCAGCGTGGCCGGCACCGATGGCGTGCAGCTGCATTGGGTCGCCTTCGAGCCGGGCGACTACCACATGGACTACCGCTACCTCGGCAAGGGCGCGCGTTTCCCCGAGTTCTCGCTGCAGGCCACCACGCCGGCACCGGCCCCGCAGCCGCCGCGCGGCACCGTGATCCTGCTGCACGGCTGGATGATGGACGGTGGCTCGCTGCTGCCATGGGCGCTGGAGCTGGCCCAGAACGGCTACCGCACTGTCGCGCTGGACCTGCGCAACCATGGCCGCTCCGGCCACGCGCCGTCCGGCTACGGCACCCGCGAGGGTGAGGACGTGGTGGCCGCACTGAAGGCGCTGGAAGCCGAAGGCCAGATCAGCGGCCCGGTGCACCTGCTGGGTGTGTCCTACGGCGCCGCCACGGCCATCTTCGCCGCGCGTGAACTTGGCCCGCAGCTGCGCAGCGTCGTGGCGATGGAGTCCTTCGACAACGCCGGGCAGGCGATCCGCACGATGGTGCCGCACATGCTGTCCAAGCCGCCGGAACGGCTCAGTGACTACGTCGCGCTGCCGCTGGCGCGCTGGCAGTACGGTGGTGCCGGTCTGGACGAAGCCATCGCCGCCGCCGACCGCCGGCTGGGCATCGATCTGGACAAGGTGGATGTGGGCCAGGCGCTGGCGCAGGTGCCTGCCTGCGTGCTGCTGGTGCATGGTCGCGAGGATCAGCACATCCCCGTGTCGCAGGGCCGCGCCCTCGCGGCAGCCGCACCGAACGCGCGCTATCTGGAAGTGGCCAACGAAGACCACCTGACCCTGCCGATGCGGCTGGACCGCCTGTCCGGCGTGGTCAACGACTGGTTCGCCGAAGCGGCCGATGGGCAGTGTGGGCCGGCGCCTGTGTTGGCGGCTGCTGAGTAAAGGGCTTTACCCCTCCCCGGCCCTCCCCTCCGCCTTCGGCGCAAGGGAGGGAGAGAAGCGGTTTGCAGCGATCTGTCAGCAACCGCGATGCGCTTTTGCCCCCTCCCTTGCGCGAAGCGGAGGGGGTGAAGAAGGTCCTTTGCGCGCCACTGGCGCGCGGCCTGATGAACGCCCGGAGGGCCGGACGGGCCGGGGAGGGGTCGCTCCCAGCGGACAACCCCGAAACTACCCCCGCACGGCCCGCATCCGCCGCGCGGCGCGATAGCCCGCCACCGCGAACACCGCCAGCCCGGCCCAGATGAAGCCGAAGCCGATCAACCGGTCCATGCCGAACGGCTCGCGGAATACCAGCACGCCACACAGGAACTGCAGCGTCGGGCCGATGTACTGCAGCAGCCCGACCACGCTCAACGGAATGCGGCGCACGCCGTAGGTGAAGGCGATCAGCGGCACCGCGCTGACCGCGCCGGACGCCACCAGCAGCACCAGCGTGCCCCAGCCCCAGGTGCCGGTGAAACCACCGCCGTGGCCCGCTTCGGCCCACAGCACCCAGCCCAGCGCGGGCAGGAACAGGAACAGGCTTTCCATGCCGATGCCCGCCACCGGTTCCACCACGGTCAGCTTGCGCAGCAGGCCATACAGCGCGAAGGAGATCGACAGGCCGATGGCGATCCACGGCACGCGCCCGCCCTGCCAGGTCAGCCAGGCCACGCCCACCGCCGCCAGCGCCACCGCCAACCACTGCAGCTTTCCCAGCCGCTCGTGCAGCACCAGCACGCCGAGCAGCACGCTCAGCAGCGGGTTGATGAAATAGCCCAGGCTGGTTTCCACCACATGGCCGGCGTTGACCGCCCAGATGTACAGGCTCCAGTTGAAGCCGATCACCAGACTGGCCAGCCCCAGCAGCCAGAACGTGCGCGGCACCGCGCGGATCGTCTTCAGCCACGTCAACCGCTCGCGCGCGAACAGCAGCACGAACAGCAGCACCGCGCTCCACACGATGCGGTGCGCGATGATCTGGTCCGACGGCACCTGCTTGAGCAGATGCCAGTACAACGGGAACAGGCCCCAGATGACGAAGGCCAGCGTGGCGGCCCACAGGCCCTTGCGGTATTCGGCGGAGAAACTCATGCGCGGTGCAGCCTCGCCACGGTGATGACCACGACGCCGAGCAGGATCACCACCATCGCGCCCAGATCAGCCCTGCCGAAGCGCTCGTGCGCCAGCCATGCGCCCAGCGCGACGGCGATCACCGGGTTGACGTAGGCATAGCTGCCGGCCAGCACGGGCCGCACGTTCTGCAGCAGCCATACATAGGCGGTGAAGGCGATGATGGAACCGAACACGCTCAGGTAACCCACCGACAGCACACCCTGCAGGTTGGGCAGTTCATGCATGCGCTCGCCACGCAGCAGGCCCACCGCCACCAGAATCACGCCGCCGCACAGCATCTGTGCTGCCGCAGTCATGAAGGGCGATGGCAGGTCGCGCCCGCGCGACCAGATCGAACCGAACGCCCAACCCAGCGGCGCGATCAGCAGCAGCACCAGACCCGTCGGCGTGGCGGTCAGGCTGCTGCCCGCGTTGAGCCACACCACGCCGGCAAAACCAATGCCGATACCCACCCATTCAAACAGGGTGACCTCCTCGCCACGGAAGGCAGCGAACAGCGCCATCCACAGCGGCACCGAGGCCACCGCCACGGCGGCCAGCCCGGAGGACACGTCGCGCTCGGCCATCACCACCATGCCGTTGCCCAGGAACAGCAGGCAGAAGCCCATCACCGCCAGCGTCGGCCACTGCGCACGGGTGGGCGCGGGCACGCCGCGCCAGCGCAGCAGCGCATACAGCACGCTGCCCGCGATGACGAAGCGGGTGCCGGAGATCACCGACAGTGGCGGCAGGCCGCTCTGCAGGGCCAGGTGGATGCCAAGGTAGGTCGAGCCCCAGACCACATAGACCAGCAGGAGGGCGATGACGACAAGACCGCCTTTCGGGGCGGCCTTCTCAGGAACGGGAGCGGACATGAAGGGGGCCGGCGGGGAACGCTGCAATTCTATGGCACTGCGCGGCCCGGCATCAGTGTGGAAAACAGCAAGCTGTTTTCGCCAACTGCCGCCCGTGACATGATTTTTCGCCTGGCTGCGCTAGGGTCGAACCCGGAGACGCCGCGGCCATGGGCCCGCGCCGCCCGCTGCCCCAGTCAGGAGACCGCCGCCGCATGACCACTCCCACGGCCAACGCCCCGTCCGACCGCGCCGCCCTCCGGCGCTCCATCTCCAACACCCTGAAGGGGTCGGCCGGCAATCTGGTCGAGTGGTATGACGTCTACGTCTACTCGGTGTTCGCGGTGTATTTCGAGTCGCAGTTCTTCTCCAGCGAGGACAAGAACTCCACGATCTATGTCTGGGCGATCTTCGCCGCCACCTTCCTGATGCGCCCCATCGGCGCGTGGTACTTCGGCCGCTTCGCCGACCGCTACGGGCGGCGGCAGGCGCTCACGGTCTCCATCTCGGTGATGGCCAGCTGCTCCTTCCTGGTGGCCATCACCCCCAGCGCCACGCACATCGGCGGCTGGGCGGCGGGCATCCTGCTGTTCGCGCGGCTGCTGCAGGGCTTCGCCACCGGCGGCGAGTACGGCACCAGCGCCACCTACATGTCCGAAGCCGCCCTGCCCGGCCGCCGCGGCTTCCTGTCCTCGTTCCACTACGTCACGCTGGTGGGCGGCCATGTGCTGGCCCAGCTGACCCTGCTGTGCATGCTGCTGTTCTGGGACAAGACCCATGTGGCTGACTGGGGCTGGCGCGTCGCCTTCGGCATCGGCGGCATCGCCGCCATCGTGGTGTTCTGGCTGCGCCGGAGCATGGACGAATCGCTGCAGGAATCCTCCATCGAAGCGGCCCGCAAGGGCGAGGCCAAGGCGTCGGGCTCGATGTACGAGCTGTTCGTCAACCAGTGGCGCCCGCTGCTGCTGTGCTTCCTGATCACCGCCGGCGGCACCGTGGCGTTCTACACCTATTCGGTGAACGGGCCGAAGATGATCCAGAGCGCCTTCGCCGGCAACGACGTGATGACCGGCACCCTGATCAACCTGGGCGTGCTGACCTTCCTGATGGTGCTGCAGCCGCTGGGCGGCTGGCTGTCGGACATCATCGGCCGCAAGAGCCTGCTGGTGTTCTTCGGCATCGGCGGCGTGCTCTACACCTGGACGCTGGTGACCCAGCTGCCGCAGCAGCACGACGCGGTGCGGGCGTTCCTGATGCTGGCGCTGGCCTTCGTCATCCTCACCGGCTACACATCCATCAACGCTGTGGTGAAGGCGGAGCTGTTCCCGACGCACATCCGCGCGCTGGGCGTCGGCCTGGGCTATGCGCTGGCCAACTCGCTGTTCGGCGGCACCGCGCCGCTGCTGTACCAGGCCGCGCTCAAGACCGGCCATGTGGATGACTTCGCCTATTACGTCACCGCAGTCATCGCCGTGTCGCTGGTGGTCTACGTGTTCTTCCTGAAGAACAAAGGCCCGAACTGGCTGGACGGCACGCAGAAGTAACCAAACGCGCTTCAGTAGCCCGGGTAAGCGCATGCGCACCCGGGGCCTTCCGCGAAAAGCCCCGGGTGCGCTTACGCTTACCCGGGCTACAACGGCAGCTTCTGTGCCGTCATCCCCGTGCTGATGGGGATGGCGGATGCTGGCATCCCGTTGAACAGCACGCGCAGGTGCCCAGCGAATCCCCGTAGCCCGGGTAAGCGCAGCGCACCCGGGGCCTTCCGCGAACAGCTCCCGGGTGCGCTGCGCTTACCCGGGCTACATGAGCGGGCTACGGGAGCGGGCTGATGCGCGGCCTCAGCGGCGGGCGGACTCGCTGGCCTTGCGGGCGGCCTCGAACTCGGCGCCCTGCTGCCATGTTGGCCACTGGCGGCTGTTGGCCAACTCCAGGCCCAGGTCGTAGACCAGCAGCGTATCGGCGGCCAGACCTCGGGCATCCCACTGCGGCGACCACGCATCGCAGGGCTGGTGGTAGCAGCGCGCGAAATAGGCATCACGCAGGGCGCGCCCTGCGGCGACGCCTCCATCACGCTTGTCCAACCCCGCACCGACGGTGATCGCCGGTACGCCCTTGCGGGAGAAGGCGAAGTGGTCGGCGCGGTAGTAGAAACCCGCTTCAAGATTGGGGTCCGGCGACCAGCGGCGGCCACGCGCCTTGGCGACGCGGTCCACATCACCTTCCAGCGACACACGGCCATTGCCCCAGGTGGCGATGTCGGCGGTCTCACCGTCCGGGCTGAACATTTCGATGTTGAGCACGGCAGCGGTGGTTTCCAGCGGTGCCAGCGGGTGCGCAGCGTAGTAGCTGGCACCAAGCAGGCCCTTCTCCTCGGCGGTCAGCGCCAGGAAATACAGGCTGCGCTGCGGCCGCGGGCCGGCGGCGAACACGCGCGCCAGCTCCAGTACCGACGCCACGCCGGTGGCGTTGTCGATGGCGCCGTGGCGCACGGTCTGGCCGGCGGCATCCGGCTCACCGATGCCGAACGCATCCCAATGCGCGGAGAAGATCACCGATTCCTGAGGATGCTGGCTGCCTTCAAGTTTCGCCACCACGTTGCGGCTGATCACGCGCTCGCGCTTGAGCCTGAAGTGCGTGGACAGCCGCGCGTCACCCAGCACCTTCGGCTGGAAATCGGCCCGCATCGCCTTGCGCTTCTGGGCCTCGAAATCCAGCCCGGCAGCGCTGAAGATGCGCTCGGCCAGTGCGCGCTGCATCCAGCCACGCAGCGGCGTGTGCTGGGCCAGCGCATCGGCCTCGCTGCGTTCGATGTCGAACAACGGCGAGGTGCCGGACGCCTTCACCGTCGCCCATGGATAGGCCGCCGGCTCGGTCTCGTGCACGATCAGCACGCCTTCGGCGCCACGGCGCGCGGCTTCCTCGAACTTGTAGGTCCAGCGCCCGTAGTAGGTCACCGCGCGGCCATCGAAAGCGCCCGGGGCGTCAGCCTGGAAATCGGCGTCGTTGATCAGCACCACCGCGATCTTCCCGCGCAGGTCCACGCCCTTGTAGTCGTCCCACTGCCGCTCCGGTGCGGTGATGCCGTAGCCGACGAACACCAGCGGCGCATCGGTGATGGCCACCTCGCCCTGCGGGCGCAGGCTCTGCAGGGTCACGTCCTCGCCATTGCGCAGCGGCTGGGGCTTTCCGGCCAGCGAGACACTGGCCTGCACCTCGCCGTCCACCTGCGCACGCACCAGCGGCACTTCCTGCACCCAGCCGCCGTCACTGCCACCCGGCTGCAGGCCACTGGCCTTGAACTGTTCCACCAGATAATCAACGGTGCGCTGCTCGCCCGTGCTGGCCGGCGCGCGGCCCTCGAACTCATCGGAGGCCAGTACCCGCACATGCCGCGATAGCGCTTCCGGATCGATGCCACCGCCCGGCAGGTCGTTCGCCGCATTGGCGATGCCGCCCACGAACAGGCAGGACGAAAGCAGCAGGATGCGCATGGGGTTCACGGCGGCGACCACGGACTTGAAAGCAGGGCCTGCAAGTTTAGTTCGATGCCGGAAATAAGGAAGGCGGCAAGCAGACGAAACCGCGAGCGATTCACCTTGTCGGGCAGATCGCATCACCCTGACCGCACTCGTAGCCCGGGTAAGCAGAGCGCACCCGGGAGCCATTCGCGGAATGCCCCGGGTGCGCTGCGCTTACCCGGGCTACGGTCTCCCGCCGCCTAGCGCGGGTGCCTGTCCAGCCAGCACTCCAGGCCCTGCGCGTTGAGTTCGATGTCCATGCCCAGCACGCGCCGCACCATCAACTCATCCAGTGGATTGCCCGCCTTGCGCAGGCGTGCCACGTACAGGGCGGTGAGCGCTTCGGACAGCACCGTGTGGCGATCCGGCAGGCCATCGCAGCGGCGCGCGATCAGCACCATCGCATCGATCTGCTCGTGCAGCTCCACCGCCAACCGCGCCGCATCGCCTACGCGGCCGTAATGGGTGAGGTACATCCCGTCGGGGGCGTTCTGCATCAGCCGGTCGATGGAGGCGTGCAGCGCCTCCGGATCGAACTGCACCGGCGAGGACGTGGGAATGATGAAAGGCCCCTGCGGGCCATCCAGTTCGCGGTAGGACAGGCCGAACGTATCACCCGTGAACCAGCTGCGGCTGGCTTCATCCCAGATGCAGTTGTGGTGGCGCGCATGCCCGGGCGTATCGATGCACAGCAGTTCGCGCCCGGCCAGCGACACTCGGTGGCCATCCTCCGCCACCACCACCCGCTCGGCCGGCACCGGCACGATCTGCCCATAGCTGCGCGCCATCTCCTCCTCGCCATAGACAGCGGTGGCGCCTGCCACCAGCCGCGCAGGATCGATCATGTGCGGCGCGCCACGCGGGTGCACCACCAGCCGCGCATTGGGCAGCTGCTGCATCAGCGCACCCGCGCCACCGGCGTGGTCCAGATGCACATGGGTGAGGATCAGCCAGTCGATGTCCGTTGGCTGCAGGCCCGCCTGCGCGGCGCATTCCAGCATCCGTGGCACGGCCAGTGCGGTGCCACAGTCGATGAAGGCACCGCGCCCGTCCTGCACCACCAGATAGGCGGCATCGAAATGGTCGCGCTGGAACGCGGTGTCGATGGTGTGGATGCCATGTTCAACGGCCATCAGCGCAACTCCTCGGGAACCGCCTTCGATCCTGCCAGCGCATGCCGGCAGGCTCAACCACGACCTTGGTTGCAGACGCGCTCAGCCGCGCAGCACGCGCGGCCGCAGCATCAGCGCCATCACCATCACCGCAAGGAAGCCGCCGTAGGCATACAGCACGGCCATGATCTGCTTCCACAGGCCATCAGCCGCTTCCGCCGCACCCACGCGGTAGCCCCAATGCATCATGCCGGCGCTGACCAGCAGGGCCAGCACCAGCATGGTGCTGTCGAACAGCGTGCGCGCGCGGGTGCGCGGCTGGCGTGGAAACCACCAGTACAGCGCGCCCATCACACAGAACCAGGGCAGGAACAGCAACAACGACAACCATGCCATCAATGTGTTCTCCGCCCGGGTGGGATCAGTCCTTGGCCGCCGCGTCGCGCAGTGCCTGCAATGCCGCCAGCACCGGCTCCACTTCGGTCTGGAGCTTGAACAGCTCGCTCTGCAGCGCATCGCCCTGCTCGGCCTGCTTGATCACCGCGATCAGCTGGCCCGCATCGCGCGGCGAATCGAAGCCTTCGCTCTGGATCAGCAGTTCGCCTTCGCCATCGAGCAGCTTGAAGTAGAAGCGGCCGTCCTTCTCGCGGTACTGCTTGAACAGCGGCAGCGCGGCCTTGCTGGCTGCCTCGGCGCCGGGCTTGTCGTTGGGCTTGTCGCCGGCGGCGGACAGGTCACGCAGGCCCACCGCATGGCGCAGTTCCTTGAGCAGCGGAATGGCGAACTGCTCGCGCAGCTGCTGGCCACGCCGGCGCAGGATGGCCTCGATCTTCTCCGGCTCAGCCATCAGCGCGTTGTAGCGCTCGCGCAGCGGCGACAGCTCGCCATCGATGCGCTCGAACAGCTGCTGCTTGGCATCGCCCCAGCTGATGCCGTCGGCGAATGCCTTGGCGAAGGCCGTGGTCTGCTCCGGCGTGGCGAAGGCCTGGTACATCTGGAACAGTGCCGACCCCTCGGTGTCCTTGGGCTCACCCGGCGCACGCGAATCGGTGACGATGGAGAACACCAGCTTCTTCAGCTCATCGCGCGGCACGAACAGCGGAATGGTGTTGTGGTAGCTCTTGCTCATCTTGCGGCCATCGAGGCCGGCCAGCGTGGCCACCTGCTCGTCGATGATCACTTCCGGCAGGACGAAGTAGTCCTTGCCGTAGATGTGGTTGAAGCGCTGCGCGAAATCGCGCGCCATCTCGATGTGCTGGATCTGGTCGCGACCCACCGGCACCTTGTTGGCGTTGAAGATCAGGATGTCGGCGGCCATCAGCACCGGGTACATGAACAAGCCGGCGGTGACGCCTGCATCGTCGTCCAGCTGCTCCTCGCGGTTCTTGTCCACCGCCGCCTTGTAGGCGTGGGCGCGGTTGAGGATGCCCTTGCCGGCCACCACGGTCAGGAACCACATCAGCTCGGTGGTTTCCGGAATGTCGCTCTGCCGGTAGAACCACACCTTGTCCGGGTCCAGGCCACAGGCCAGCCAGCTGGCGGCGATTTCCAGAGTCGAACGCTGGGTGCGCTCGGGCTCCTGCGCCTTGATCAGGCTGTGCAGGTCAGCCAGGAAGAAGAAGCTCTCGATGTCCGAGGCCTGGCTGGCGGCGATGGCCGGGCGGATGGCGCCGACGTAATTGCCCAGATGGGGGGTGCCGGAGGGGGTGATGCCGGTAAGGACGCGGGTAGTCATGAACGAAAACGTGACGGGGGAATGAACCGGACCAGTGTAACCCCCATGGCCGGGCCCTGCCGGCAACCCCATTGGCCGCCCCCGTCCGTTCATGGCTGCGTACCCCGCCAAGGAGCGCCGCCATGTACCGCCTGTGTGCCAGTGTCCTGTCCATCATCGCCCTGTGTGGTTTCCGGCCCATGCCGCCGCCGGACGCGCCGGTGGAGCTGTCCGTCATCGACCGCGACGAGGGCGGCGAGCTGGACCAGTACCCGCACCGCGGCCAGCGCTGGGTAGCCGGTGCCCCGGGCCACCGCTACGGCGTGCAGTTGCGCAACCGCACCGGCGAGCGCGTGCTGGTGGTGCTGTCGGTGGACGGCGTCAACGCCATCACCGGCCAGACGGCCTCGCCTGAGCAGTCCGGCTATGTGCTGGAGCCGTGGCAGAGCAGCGAGATCACCGGCTGGCGCAAG
>DALZZG010000039.1:0-22297 GCA_031987665.1 Stenotrophomonas sp.
TGGCGCCGCCCATCGGCGCGCGCGTGCTCGATGCCTGCGCTGCGCCGGGCGGCAAATCCGCGCATCTGCTGGAGCGTGACCCTTCGCTGCAGCTGCTGGCGCTGGATGTGGACGCGCGCCGCCTGCAGCGTATCCGCGAGACCTTCGCCCGTACCGGCGTGGGTGCCGACGCGCAGGTGCGTGCGGTGGACGCGGCCGATACCGCCGCCTGGTGGGACGGCCAGCCGTTCGATGCGGTGCTGCTGGATGCGCCGTGTTCGGCCACCGGCATCATCCGCCGCCAGCCCGACGTGCTGCTGCACCGTCGTGCCGAGGACATCACCGCGCTGGTCGCGCTGCAGGCGCGCCTGCTGGATGCGCTGTGGCAGGTGCTGCGCCCGGGTGGTGTGCTGCTGTACGCCACCTGCTCGATCCTGCGCCGCGAGAATGCCGGTCAGGTCGCGGCCTTCCTGGCCCGCACCCCGGATGCACGGCTGCAGCCGCTGGGCGAAGCCTTCGGCCATGACGATCAGGGCTGCCGCCAGCGTCTGCCGGGCGAGCAGGGCGGTGACGGCTTCTTCCAAGCACGCTTGGTAAAGGGTGATTTAGGCTGAGCTGGCTATCATCCGGTGCCATTGAAGATAGCGGCGCTGCGATGGAGTACAGAGCGAAGCGGGATTTCTGGTTGCTGGCCCTTACGGCACTGCTGGTGCTGGGCGCTGGTCTGGGCCTGCGCGACCCCTGGCCTTCGGACGAGCCGCGCTTCACGCTGGTGGCGCGGCAGATGATCGAGAGCGGGCAGTGGTTGTTCCCGCTGCGCGGCAACGAGCTGTATTCGGACAAGCCACCGATGCTGATGTGGCTGCAGGCCACCAGCTATCTGCTGGTGCGCGATTGGCGGGTGGCGTTCCTGCTGCCCTCGCTGCTCGCCGCACTGGGCACGCTGGCCTGTGTATACGACCTGGGCCGCCGGCTGTGGACGCGCCGCGTGGGCGTGTATGCCGCGTGGATTCTGCTGTTCGCGCTGCAGTTCACCTTCCAGGCACGCAAGGCGCAGATCGACTCGCTGCTGCTGCTGTTCATCACTCTGGCCAATTACGGCCTGCTGCGGCACCTGCTGCGCGGGCCGGACTGGCGCTGGTGGTGCATCGGCTGGTTCGCCGCTGGCTTGGGGGTGATCACCAAGGGCGTGGGCATGCTGGCGCTGGGCATGCTGCTGCCGGCGCTGGTGGCGGTGGCGATGAACTGGCAGCGGCCCATGCTGCGCATCGCCGACGCACGCTTCTGGCTGGGGCCGCTGGCCTTCGTGTTCGCCACCGCGCTATGGCTGGGGCCGATGGTCGGCGCCGCACTCGCCAGTGACGACCCGGCGCACCACACCTACCTGCGCGACATCCTGTTCCGGCAGACCGCTGAGCGTTATACGGCCTCGTGGGATCACCACAATCCACCGTGGTATCAACTCGGGGTGATGGCGACGCTGTGGCTGCCCGCGGCGCTTGCGCTGCCTTGGGCACTCCCAGCGTGGTGGCGCCGCCTGCGCCGCCATGACACACGCTATCTGCTGCTGCTCGGCTGGTGGCTGATGGTGGTGGTGTTCTTCTCCATCCCCCACGGCAAGCGTGATGTCTACATCATGCCGGCGCTGCCGGTGTTCTGCCTGGCACTGGCGCCGCTGCTGCCCGGCCTGCTGCGCAAGCGTGGCTTCCGCATCCTGCTGCTGGCGTTCAGCGGGCTGATCACGGCGGTGCTGTTGCTGGCTGCCGGCAGTGTGTTGTTGGGCTACGAAGGCAGCCGCCCCTATGAACTGCTGGCACGGCGCGAACTGTCCGTGGGCTCGATGCAGCTGATCGCCTGGGCGGTGCTGGGCATCGGCCTCTGGGGTGTCTTCGCCCTGCTGCGCTGGGGGCGGCAATGGCCAGCGCCGGTGCTCGCGTCGGTGCTGGCGCTGATCTGGGTGGTGCAGGGACTGGTGCTGAATCCGTTGATCTCCGATTCAAGCTCGGGGCGTGGCCTGATGCGTGCGGTGAACCACCGGCTGGGCCCGGATGCCGAGCTGGGCATGGTGGCCTGGAAGGAACAGAACCTGCTGATGGCCGGGCGCCCGGTGGAAATCTTCGGCTTCGTGCGGCCCTGGGAGCAGCAGATGCAGATGGCTGCCGCCTGGCAGCGACAGGCCCCGCAGCAGCGCTGGCTGCTGGTGCAGGAGGCCGCCGTGCTGGGCTGCATCGACCGCGACCGCAGCGAGCAGGTGGGCCGGCTGAGCAGCCGCCTCTGGTGGCTGGTGCCTGCCGACGCCGTAAGAGGTGAATGCGTGGCCACCGAGGCCCAGCGCGCACATGCGCGTCGTGAGCAGGGACCAGTGCCCTGACATACTGCCATTGATGTGAAGGGTGGCTATCATGTCCGGACTTCGAGACATGGAACGGTTCCGTAGCGGGAATTGGTTCAGAGCCCAGGATCCAGTATCTGCAGATGAACCTCTCTTTCCCGACCGGGACCGATGCTGGTCCCGCCTCCGTCACGACACGCTGGAAACTGCTGCATGGCGCCGCCACGGTGGCGCTGTTCCTGCTCACCGCGCTGCTGATCAGCTCACCCCTGAACCTGCTTCCCTTCGGTTTGCTGTTCGTTGGCAGCAGCATCGTGGGTGCCGATTACCTGTGGGGTGCCCGCCTGCAGGCGCGCCCGGCGTCGCGGGTGCTGTTCTGGCTGGCGGTGGCGGCGATCGGCCTTGGCCTGCTGTCCATCCTGAAGGTTGATGGCATGGTGGTGGACGAAGGCAACCGTTCGCGCTTCGTGGTGATGCCGTGGCTGGTGCTGTGGGTGTGTGCGCTGCGACCGCGCGCGCAGGCGTTGTGGTGGGGCGCGCTGCTGGGCCTGTTCGTGGCCGTGGCGATCAGCGGCTGGCAGGTGCTCAATGGCGCCGATCGCGCCGAAGGCTGGACCAATTCCATCGTGCTGGCCGACACCGCGCTGGTCCTGATGGTGCTGCTGGTGTTCTGCCGGCCGCCCGCACGCTGGGGGCTCATCGTGCTGGGCATGGCGGCAGGGGGCGGCGTGATCCTGCTCAGCGGCAGCCGTGGCGTGTGGCCGGCACTGCTCAGCCTGCTGGTGGCCATGGCCCTGGCGGTGCGCTGGAAGAGCGGGCGGTTCCGGTTCATGACCCTGATCGGTCTGACGCTGGTGGCGATCACGCTGGTGCTCAGCGTGCCGCAGCTGCGCGAAATGACCCGGCTGACCGAGCTGCACAGCGACGTGCAGCGCATCGAGAACGGCGACGTCAACTCCTCCGCGGGTGCGCGCCTGGAGCGCCTCGAGGTGGCCTGGGACACGTTCCTGGAGCAACCCCTGGCCGGTGTCGGCATTGGTCATTTCGATGATGCGATGCTGCGTGTCCCGGCCTGCCGCCTGCCGGATCGTTCCGAGGCCCGCTGCAAGCTGGGCCACGCGCACAACGACCTGGCCGAGTGGGGGGCGACCGAGGGTGTCCCCGGCATCCTGTTGCTGCTGGCCGTCTACGGCCTGCCATTGTGGCTGTTCATCCGCCTGCACCGGCGCAGTGGCGAAACCGAGTTCCGCGGCCCGGCGGCGGCCGGCATCATGCTGGTGGTCTGTTACGTGCTGTGCGGCCTGACCCAGTCCATGTTCGCGCATCAGCTTTCCGCCAGTACCTACACCAGTCTGGTCGGCATCTTGGCCGGGTTTTCCCTGCTGGATGCGGCGGCGCGCCGACGGGCCTCCGTGTCAATACCTGACAGGAAAATTTCCGGCGCGTGATGTGCTGACATCAGTACGCGCCCTTCACGCAGGTATGGGCGCTTTGGGTGATGTCGACGGAATGCAAGCGGGAATTGGCAAGATGCGTCCATGACCGCAAGCCGTCATGGCATGCGCTCTAGAATCGCCTCAGCCACCGGCGGCGTGCCGGCCCAGCGAGCCCGCCCCCCTTGTCCACCGAATTCGTTTCCGCGCCGGTCATGTCGTGGGGTTCCACCCGTCTCTTAGCGACGGCATTCACGCTGGCAATCGCGCTGCTGCCGGTCCTGCTGATGACCACCGATGGCGGTGGCAGCGTCGCGTTCCACCTGATCTTCCTGCTCTCCATCGCGCTGTTGTTGCGGGCGCCGATGGAGGTGACGGGCAACTGGACACATCGCCATCGCTGGCTGCCTGCGGGCATGGCCATGCTGCTGGTGGCGGTTCTTGCCAGTCTGGCGGTGCATGGGTTGTGGAAGGGCTCGGAGGTGGAGAAGGCCCTGCGCCTGCTGTGCTCCATGCTGGTGCTGGCCGCTGCGCTGCGTGTGCCGCGGGCCCTGCTGGCGCGCGCGCTGCTGGGCGTGATGCCAGCGGTATGGTGTGCCGCCGCGATCATCGGCTGGCTGGTGCTGGTCACCGACGGGCGGCCGGAGACGCCGCAGTTCAACTCTGTGACCTACGGCAACCTGACCCTGCTGCTGTCGGTGATCTGCCTGTTTTCGATGGGGATGGATCTGACGCCCTTTCCCGGTGCCGAGAGAGCGCTGAAGCTGCTCACCGGCCTGCTGGGCGTGGTCGCCTTCCTGTGGACGCAGACCCGCGGCGGCCTGCTGGCGGTGCCCTGCTTCCTGCTGATCGGTCTGGTGGTGACGGGGCCGCGCCTGCGCTGGATGCGGGCGGTCGCAGGTGCCTTGCTGGTGGTCGCCACCATGGCCGCGGCCACGCACGATGGTGCACTGAAGGGGCGCATCGCCGCGGGCATCAGCGAATACGACGACTGCAGCGCCGGTCATCTGGCCGATACATCGGTCTGCATCCGTCTGCAGCTGTGGCGCAGTGCGCTGCACATGATCCGCGAAGCGCCGGTGTTCGGTGTGGGCGGTGGTGATCGCTTCCGTGAGGAACTGGCCAGCCTTGCCGAGGCCGGTGCCATCTCGCCGTTCGTGGCCAGGGATTTCGGCGAGGCCCACAACGACTTCCTCCACTTCACCGCCACATTCGGCGTGCTGGGCGGGTTGGGGCTGGTGCTGGCCTATCTGTCACCGGCGGTGCTGCTGGCGCAGCGGCTGCGTCGCGGCCCGCAGACGTCGCGCCTGGCTGCCGCCGCAGGGCTGTCCCTCTGTTCGGCCTTCGCCATCTTCGGGCTTACCGAGATGATGATGCGTGACATGCGCGTGGCCGCCTTCTACGCGGTATGGGTGGCGTTGCTGCTTGCGCTGTCGTGGCCGGGAGCGCCGGCTCAACCGGCGGCAAGGGCAGCCTTGTAGCTGGCTTCGGTCAGCGCGATGAAGGTGGAGATGCCGAACTCGGCTTCTGCATGGGATCGCGCCGCAGCGCCGTACAGCGGCAGTTCTGCCCGCTGCCGATACAGCAGTTCCACCTGCGCGCTTATGGCCGCCACGTCAGCGACCGGCATCACCCAGCCATCCACGCCGGGGCGGATGTTCTCCGGCAGGCCGGCAAAGTCGCTGGTCATCACCGGTTTGCCGCTGGCCATCATTTCCCGGCACGCGAAAGAGATGCTTTCGGATTCGTAGGACAGCACGAAGCCCACGTCGCCCGCGGCGATGAAGGGGCGCGTATCCGCCAGCAGGCCCGCGAAATGCACCTGCCTGCCCATTCCCATGGCGATGACCTGTTCATGCAGCTGTACCGGTGGCGCACGCCCTGCGACCGCCACATGCACATGCGTGCGGATGCTTTCAGGCAGCCGCGTGATGGCTTCGACCAGATGGATCCAGCCCTTGCTGGCGTCGGTGCCTGCATTGCTGACGAAGACCAGTGCGTCGCGGTCCATCGTCCATTGCTTCCGGAGTGCCTGGCCGGCGGAGGCAGGCAGGGGGGTGAAATGGCTGACATCCACGCCGTTGAGGATGACGTCGATGGGACAATCGCGGTAGGGCCCCTGCTTCAGCAGCCGATGGGTGTACTCGGATACGGCGATCACCCGGTCCGTCACCAACCGCGCGCGGAGCGTGTTGCCCAGCGTCCGCGTCGATTTGCTGTTGTGCTTGGTGAGCAGGATGGGGGGGCGCTGGCCGCCAAGCAGTGCCTGCATCACGAAGCGATGATCACGCGTGCCGTTGACGTGGATGAGGTCGATGCTGCCGCGTTTGACCAGTTCCCTGAGCAGGCGTTGTTCGGCCATCTGGCGCGGCAGCGTGGTCAGGCCGCTACCGAAATCCAGTGCGATGGGCGTGGCGATACCCTCGGCCTCGGCGGTGCGCAGCAGGCGGCTGTCGCGTGGCGCGGCGATATGGAAGTGGTGCTGCCCATGCAGTGCGCGCGCCAGCGACAGCCCATAGGTGGCTTGCCCACCGCCATCGCCATGCAGGAAGTCGGTATACAGAATATTCATCGGAAGACATGACGCCGTATCGGGAGACCCGCAGCCACGGATGCGTGGCTGTGAGGCGGCGATCATAGGCATCGTTTGACGTCATTTCCGCGTCCGCGTGCCTGTCATCCGAAACCTGTCAGAAGCGCTGGCTCCCGCGCGTGCAGCAATGTGCGTGGGTGTCACTGTCTACCGATTCAGTGTTCCATCCGCACAGGTTTAGCGCCACTGCTCGCGCCACGCCTGGAACATCAGCACGCCCCACAGATGGGTGTGCCACTTGCGCTGCCCGCCCAGGAACTGGCCCCACAATGCTCGGATCGCGACAGGATCGAAATGCCCTTCCTCGCGCAGGCGACGCTCGTCCAGCTGGGCTTCGGCCCAGTCACGCAGCGGCCCGCGCAGCCAGTCGCCGACCGGCGCGCCGAAGCCGGATTTCGGCCGGTGCACCAGCTGCGTCGGCAGGTAGCGCTGCAGCAGCTGCTTGGGCAGGTATTTCAACTGGCCGTCGCGGTACTTCATCGACAGCGGCAGGGACCATGCAAACTCGGCCACGCGCCAATCCAGCAACGGTGCGCGTGCTTCCAGTGCCACCGCCATGCTGGCGCGGTCCACCTTGGTGAGGATGTCCTCGGGCAGGTAGCAGGCGAAATCCAGCGCCATCAGCTGGTCAGCTGGCGTGCCGTTACGCGGCAATGCGGACGGGTCGTCATAGGCGGTGGGAACGCGGCGCGCACCACGCACCACCTGCTCGGGCTGGCGCCAGCGGCTGACACGCTGCAGCGCCACGTCCTGCAGGCTGATGGTGGCCAGTTCGGCACGCAGCGCGGCCAGCCCACCCAGGCGCGAACGCTCGCCCGGATTGCCGGCCAGGCGCGCCAGCAGATGACGGGGCAGCCGTGACAGCCGCGCGTCGTTGCGCAGCGCGCGGGTATAGCGGCCATAGCCGAAGAACAGTTCGTCGCCCCCATCGCCGGACAGCGCCACGGTCACATGCTGGCGCGCCAGACGGCACAGCAGTGCGGTCGGCAGCTGCGAGGAATCGGCGAAGGGTTCGTCGAACATGCGTGCCATGTCGGGCACCAGGTCCAGCGCGGCGTGGCCATCGGCACGCAGTTCGGTGTGTTCGGTGCCGAGGTGCTTGGCGACGGCAGCGGCATAGGCGCTTTCATCGTGCCCGGCGTTGTCGAAGCCGATGGAGAAGCTGCGCACCGCGCGCGTGGACTGCGCCTGCATCAAGGCGGTAACCAGCGAGGAATCCGTGCCGCCGGAGAGGAACGCGCCCAGCGGGACATCCGCCTCCATGCGCAGCGCCACCGCGTCGCGCAGCAGGGCGTCCAGTGCATCCAGTGCCGCGTCGTCGTCGCCATCGAAGCCACGGGCGATGGCGGCTTCCTGCTGCTGGCGCGCGTCCCACCAGCGTTGGGGCGCATGCAGCGGGTCATGGTCTGCATTGCCAGCCCGCAGTGCGGCTTCGTCCAGCCGCAGCAGGCAACCCGCTGGCAGCTTGTGCACGCCGCGCAGAATGGCGTAGGGCGCAGGGATGTAGTCCAGCCGGAGCAGTAGTGCCAACGCATCGGGGTTGACCTCCGTCTGCAGCGCCGGATGGACGCGCAGTGCCGACAGTTCGCTGCCGAACAGCAGCGTGCCGTCACCGGCCCAGCCGTAGTACAGCGGCTTCTTTCCGACGCGGTCGCGCGCCAGCCACAGCACGCGCTCATGGCGATCCCACACGGCGAAGGCGAGCATGCCGTTGCCGCGCTCCAGCGTGGCCTGCACGCCCCATTGGGCGATCGCCGCCAACAGTACTTCGGTGTCCGAGTGCCCACGGAAAGCGTGGCCGAGCGCTTCCAGCTCGGCGCGCAGCACGCGGTGGTTGTAGATTTCGCCATTGAAGGCGATCACCCAGCGGCCATCGCTGGACACCATCGGCTGGTGCCCTTCAGGGCTCAGATCGACGATGGACAGACGGCGGTGCGAGAGCACCAGCCCGGCATGCGGATCGGCCCAGGTGCCGTGATCATCCGGGCCACGGTGGGCGATGGCGTCGCCCATGCGGCGGCCAAGCAGTTCAAGCGCGGAGGCATCCGCATCGGCACGGGGCGACCAGGCGCCTGCGATTCCACACATGGCTCAGCCCTGCCGTTCGCTGGACGGCGGTGTCGCCACCGGTTGGCCGTTCTGCAGCAGCCACAGCATGATGGTCTTCTGCCGCACATAGTTGGCGCGCACATAGGCGTAGACCAGCCCATGCCAGCCATCGAGAAAGCCGCCGCGCAGCAGGTAGCCGCGCCAGAAACGCCACGCGGGCGCCAGCACCAGCTTGGGCAGGGTGGCGCGCTTGCCGCGCGCGAATTCGTGCTCGGCCATCATGCGCGCGTAGCGCTGGGTCTTGAGCAGCTGCTGTTCCAGCGAGCGGTAGGGGTAGTGGATCAGATCGCCCGGCAGCGTGCGCACGGCACCATCGACGCTGGCCGCCTCATGGATCTCACGCTTGCCACGCCAGCCACCACGGCGGCGGTCGAACAGGCGCAGCACGCGGTCCGGGTAGGCGTTGCCGTGGCGCAGGAACTTGCCGAAGTAATCGGACAGGCGTGCGAAGCGGAAGCCCGCCGCGCCCTCAAAGCCACCGTCACGCGCGGCCTCGATGGCGGCGCGCAGCTCGGGGCTGACCCGCTCGTCGGCATCCAGGCACAGCACCCAGTCGTGGCTGGCCTGGGCGACGGCATGGTCCTTCTGGCTGCGGAAACCGTCGAATGGCCGCTGCAGCACGCGCGCGCCCGCTGCCTCGGCGATGGCGACGGTGGCGTCGCTGGAATACGAATCCACCACCACCACTTCGTCGCAGAAGCGCAGGGATGCCAGGCAGTCACCAATGCGGTCGGCCTCGTTAAACGCGATAATGCAGGCCGAGATCGGAACCCGCTGGGGTGAGGAAACGTTGATGGCGCAGTACCTGTTGTTTGCGACGGAACGCTATGCGTTGCCCATCTTGCAGCCCCTCAGCGACGCGCTGCAAGCGGCTGGGCACGGTGTGCATGCGTGGTTCGTCGATGGTGCGGCCGGTTCGCGCCTGCCGGCACCGGTGCAGGTCATCGACAACGCGCGGCAGGCCGTGGCGCTGCGCCCGCGTGCCGTGTTCAGCGCGGCCAACTGGGTGCCCACCTTCGTCAGCGGCCCCAAGGTGCAGCTGTTCCATGGCTTCAACGTGGAGAAGCGTGACGCCGCGCGGGGCCACTTCCGCGTGCGCGGCATGTTCGATCTGTACTGCACGCAGGGGCCGGCCACGACATTGCCGTTCCGCGCGCTGGCCGAGCAGGCCGGGCATTTCAAAGTGGTCGAGACCGGCTGGCCGAAGCTGGACCCGCTGTTCGGCCCGGAAGATGCGCTGGCGCAGCAGTGGCGCGCGCAGGCCGGTGGCCGGCAGGTGGTGATGTTCGCGTCCACCTTCACCGAGCGCCTGAGCGCCGCGCCGCACCTTTACGAGCCGATTGCCGCGCAGGTGGCTTCGGGCGAGCGCTTCTGGCTGCTCACCCTGCACCCCAAGTGCGCGCCCGAGCTGGTGGAGCGTTACCGCGCGCTGTCCGGTGCCAACGCGGTGTTCGTGGAGACTGAGCAGCTGGTCAGCGCCGAGCGCGCCGCCGACGTGCTGGTGGCCGATACCACCTCGGTGGTCAGCGAGTTCGTGGTGCAGCGCAAGCCGGTGGTGACCTTCCGCAACCGCGCGCCGAAGCCGCACATGATCGACTTCGATGTGCCCGAGCAGCTGCCGCAGATGCTGCAGCGTGCGTTCAATCCGGACCCGTTGCTGCGCGAAGCGCTGGCCGCCTATGCCGACGACATCCATCCCTATCGCGACGGCCACGCCTCGCAGCGGGTGATAGCCGCCACCGAAAGTCTGTTGAAGGGCGAGCTGGGGCCGCTGCAGCGCAAGCCGTTCGGCAGCCTGCTGCGTGGGCTGCAGATCCGCAAGGACCTGGGTTACTGGGGCCCCTCGGCGCGCTGAGCGCTTACCAGCGCAGCTTGCGTCTGGCCATCTCGCGGCCCAGCTGCTGCATCAGTGCGTGGGCGGTGTCCACCTCAAGGAAGTGCAGCTGCAGGGCAGGGGAGCCGAACGCGCCTGCGGTGTCCAGGGTGAGGGTGGCGGTGCCGAAGTGGCGGTCCAGCGGTGAGCGGTCCAGCCGCAGCGCCTGCAGCTTGTCCAGCTCGGCAATGCGCCACCAGCGGTTCCACCAGCCACCACGCACGGCCACGCGCTGCGCGTCGATGCTGTAGCCCATCCGTGTGACCTGGCGTCGCGCCTTGAACGCGGACCATGGCAGCCACAGCAGCACTAGCAGACCCAGCGGGCCGAACTGCCAGGTCAGCCCCGCCGCCAGCACCGCGCAGATCACCAGCGCGGGCAGGCAGAGTCGCCACCAGCCCCGCAGGGACACCGCATGCCACTGTTCGGGCGGCCACTGCAGCTGCGGTAACAGGTACTGGAGCAGATCATCGCAGGCAGCGGGTGTCGCCAGCGGCGCGAGTTCCTTCAATGCGCGGCCCTCCTGGTTCTGGCTGCCGCCACCGCTGGCGATATCCACCCGCAGCTGGCGGCGACGGAACAGGCGTTGCAGCACGCCTTCGCGCAGGGTCCAGGCCTGGATGCGGCGGCGCGCGACGCTGCTGCGCAGCCGCGTGAGCAGGCCGCGTTCCACCGTGAGCCGGCGGTCGGCCTCGCTCAGGCGGAAGCCGTGGTACTGCACGAAGGCCAGCCCGATCGACAGCAGCCACATCAGTACAAGCGCGGTGAGCAGGGCCAGCGCGATGCTGGCGGCCCACCTGGAGGTGCCCAGATGCAGCTGGCTGGCATAGCCGAGCACCTGCCGGGTCTGTTGCTCGAAGAAATCGGCGGTGGTCTGGCGCGGGACCATCTGGAACAGCGCACCGATACCCGCAGCCACCACCACCATCGCCCGGTTGGAGACCAGCCCCAGCCGCACCAGCTCCGGCGCAGGCAGCGTAAGCAGCACGTCCGCTTCCGGTGCGGCGGCATCGGCGGTTGCGCCTGAAGTGGCGCTGCCGCGCTGGCGGATCAGCTGTTCCAGCTCCAGCGCCTGCGCCAGTTTGAGCACCCGCATCTGCGCTTCGGGCTTGTCACCCGCTGCTGATTCCAGGCGCAGCTCGGCCACGCCGAACAGGCGATGCAGCAGGTTCTGGTGCACCACCACGTTGTGGATGCGGGCGAAGGGAATCTCGCGCCGGGTGCGCTCGAACACGCCGCTGCGGATGGTCAGCGTGTCGCTGCCGATGCGGTAACGGTAGGTGAAATACTGCAGCACCGCGCTCGCGACCAGCACCACGATCAGCGACAGCGAAATCAGCTGGAAGGCGATGCCGTCATCCTGCCGACGGCCACCGAACACCAGCAGCGCCACCAGCGGCAGCAGCAGCTGCTGGATCTGCTGCTGCAGCACGAAGAGCCACGACCACGGGTGCAGCCGGTATTCCTGTGCGTCGATTGGCAGAGTGCTCACAGCGCGTCGTCGTCGTGGTCGAGCTGGCGGGCGAGCCGGTCACGCAGGCGTTCGGCATCGGCCAGTTCCAGCCCGGTGATGGCCACGGTGTTCAGCCGCGTGCCGGCGGTATGCACGGTGAGCGTGGCCAGCCCCGCCGCGCGCTGCAGCGGGCCACGGCCAAGGTCAAGGTGCTGCACGCGCGAGATCGGCACATGGCTCTCGCTCTGCCACAGGTGGCCACGGCGCACGCCCAGCGCCTGACTGTCCAGCCGCCAGAAGGTGAGCCGGTGGCGGCGCCAGCCGAACCATGCGCCCAGCAGCGCGCCGAACAAGGCACCGCCAAGCGCGCCTCCCAGCGAACTCAACACCAGATCAGGGAGCTGCAGCAACAGTGCCAGCACACCGCCGATGACGGCGAAGAAGATGCCCGTGCCTATCGCACCACCCGCGGCAGCGAACAGCGCGCCACGCGGCGGCAGCGGATGCCACTGGCCGTCATCGTGGACGGGGGGCAGTTCGGGAAGTTCAGGCGGCTCGGTCATGCGGTGACGATAGCCGGAGTGCCGTGACGAGTGAAGCCGCAGCGCCCGCGATTCCCGCTCCCGTAGCTCCCGTAGCCCGGGTAAGCGCATGCGCACCCGGGAAAGCCAGGAAAGCTTCAGATCAACGGAAACCTTGGCTTCGTAGCGAACAGCCCCGGGTGCACTGGCGCTTACCCGGGCTACAGGTGCTGCGCGTCGGCTTACTGCGCCGCCATGATCAGTGCATCCACATCCAGATGATGGCCGGCGCGTGCGGCCTTGGTACGCAGGTACTGCTCGTTCTCGGCGGTGATCTCGCCGGTCACCGGCACGCAGCCCACCACTTCGATACCCGCGTTACGCAGGTGCTGCACCTTGGTGGGGTTGTTGGTCAGCAGCTGGACGCGCTGCACGCCGAGCGCCCGCAGCATCGCCACGGCACTGCCGTAGCGGCGTTCGTCGGCGCCGAAGCCCAACTGCGCATCGGCATCGATGGTGTCCAGCCCTTCATGCTGGTAGCCATAGGCACGCATCTTGGCGGCGATGCCGGTGCCGCGGCCTTCCTGATCGAGATACAGCAGGATGCCGCCGCCGAGTTCCTTGAGCGTGCGCAGGCCGCGCCGCAGCTGGTCGCCGCAGTCACATTTGAGCGAGCCGAACAGGTCGCCGGTGAGGCAGGAGGAGTGGACGCGCACCGGCACCACGCCGCCCAGGTCGGGGTTGCCGACGATCACCGCCACCTGGTCGCGCTGCGCCACGCCGCCACGGAACACGGCGAACTCGCTCATGCCCACGTCACGCAGCGGCACCGGCGAGCGCGTGACCAGCTCGTAGTCCTGGCCGGCCTGCACGGCACCTTCGCGCAACGCGGCGATGTCCAGATGCAGGCAGCCATCGAACGCGCTGGCGGCATCGCCAAGACGCACCGACACCATGGCCGGCAGCAGCAGGCCAAGGCGTGCGACTTCGACGCTGGCCGCGTCCAGTTCATCGCCGGCGGGCAGGGCGTCGGTGGGGGCGGTGGTGTCGCGCAGGTAGGCCAGTGCCGGCAGCTCACCGACCTCATGCCCCGCCAAGGGCACATGGATGCCGTGCGTGGCGTTGATGCCCAGCGTCTGCGCGCGCGCTGCAGTGAGGTACAGGTAATGCTGCTGGCTGGCAGCCGCCGCGAAGCGGGCGAAACTGTCGGGCGTGCAGCTGTCCACGGCCAGCGTCGCCAGCCGCCGGTCGCCGTCCACAAGCACCAGCGGGCGGCCCGCGCGTAGTTCAGCGGCGGCACGTTCGCAACGGATGGCGGCGGTTTCAGCGAAAGGGCCGGCAGCGGCGGTGGAGAGGGGCTGGGTGTTCATCGGTGACCTTATGGGGGCCGCAGCGCGTGGAATCAATCAACGGCGGCGGTGACGCAGTGTTGCAGCAGCGCTGTCAGTGCGGGTGTTCGGCGGTGGCGTAAGGGTCATGCTCGCCGCTGCCCGGTGGCCGCAGCGTGTAGCGCTTGTAGGTCCATTGGTACTGGGCAGGGTCGCGGCGGGCGATGCGCTCGATGCCCGCGCTCAGCGTGCCGGTGGCACGTTGCAGGTCGGGGTCTGCGATTTCAGGCGGTGCGGATTCCACATGCAGGGCGAACTCCAGATCCGGCCCGATGCGCTCGCACCAGGCGTACAGCGGCGTGGCGCCGGTGCGCTCGGCCAGCCGGTTGACCAGAGTCATGGTCAGCGCCTGCACGCCGAAGAAGGGCACGAACACGCCATCGCCGTTCTTCGGCTGCTGGTCGGGCAGGATGCCGGTGGCACCGCCGTCCTTGAGCACCTTGAACAACTGCCGCACCGCCGGGCCTTCGGCGCGCACCTGGCGCACGTTGTCGCCGCCACGCACCAGCTGCAGGAACTCATCGCCCACCGGGTTTTCCGGGGGCGCATAGACGATGGCGATGGGGCCGCGGGAGGCCAGCCACTGATTGAGCAGTTCCCAGTTGCCGTAGTGCGGCGCGATCACGATCACGCCCTTGCCGCTGGCCAGCGCTGCGTCATACAGCGCCTGGCCGTGGCGCTGCTTCAGGTGCTGGCTGAGGTTGCTGGCCGGGTCGTGGGTCCACAGGTACAGGGTTTCCATGACCTGGCGGGCAGATGTGCGCAGGATGTCCTGTTGCAGGCCCCGGCGCTGGTTGTCGTCCAGCTCCGGGTAGGCCAGCTCCAGGTTGCGCCGGGTCACGCGGGCTTCGCGGGCATTCAATCGCAGCCACGCCCACGCCAGCACGTCGGCCATGCCCTTCTGCCACGACCAGGGCAGGCGGGTCAGGGCGGACGCGAGGCGGTAGTACAGCTTGGCGGTGGCTTGCGGTTTCATCCCTGCAAGTCTAGCCGCTGGCGCCGGCTACCATGGCCTGCCCACCTGCAAGGAGCCCTCATGCTTTCCCTGATCCAGCGCGTCACCCAGGCCTCGGTCACCGTCGATGAGGAGGTGGTGGGGCAGATCGGCCCCGGTCTGCTGGCACTGGTGGGCGTGGAGCCGGGGGACGATGAAGCGGCGCTGGCGCGCATGGCCGACCGCCTGCTGGGCTACCGGGTGTTTGCCGACGACGCGGGCAAAATGAACCGTTCATTGCGCGACACCGGGGGTGGCCTGCTGCTGGTCAGTCAGTTCACGCTGGCCGCCGACACCCGTTCCGGCATGCGCCCCAGCTTCACCAGCGCCGCCCCGCCGGCCGAGGCTGAACGGTTATTCAACCGATTGGTGGCGATCTGCCGTGAAAAGCACACTTCAGGGGTGGAAACCGGGCGCTTTGGGGCCCATATGGTTGTCAGCCTGGTCAACGACGGGCCAGTGACCTTTCTGCTCAGACCGTGACGCGCCGTGAAACCACCGCCCGGCAAGCGTTACCCTGCGCTGGTATAATGCTAGGTTCCCTATCTTCCAACCCGCCGGTGGCGCGAGCATTACATGGCCAACGAACGTCCTGCCCAGCAATCCGATATCAAGCAACTGATCAGCAAGGGCCTGGAACAGGGCTACCTGACCTACGCCGAAGTCAATGATCACCTGCCCGACGACATGGTCGACCCGGAGCAGATCGAGGACATCATCGGCCTGATCACCGGCATGGGCATCGACGTCCATGAGGTTGCCCCCGACGCCGACACGCTGATGCTCAGCGACGGCAACACCGGCAACCGCGAAGTCGATGACACCGCCGCCGAAGAAGCCGCCGCCGCGCTGACCGCGCTGGACACCGAGGGTGGTCGCACCACCGACCCGGTGCGCATGTACATGCGCGAGATGGGCACGGTCGAGCTGCTGACCCGCGAAGGCGAAATCGCCATCGCCAAGCGCATCGAGGAAGGCCTGGGCCAGGTGCAGGCTGCACTGGGCACCTTCCCGCTGGCCGTGGAATCGGTGCTGGCCGATTACGAAGCCCACAAGGAAGGCAAGAAGCGCCTTGCCGAAGTGATCGTCGGCTTCAACGACCTGGTGGACGAAGAGCCGGCAGCCGCCGCCTCGTCCGACAGCGACGACAGCAGCGACGACAGCGACTCCGAGGCCGACGAGGACGAGGACGACGTCGACAGCGAGGAGGACACCGGCCCGACCGGTCCGGACCCGCTGGAAGTCGCGCGCCGCATGGACCTGCTGGCCGCCGACCTGGCCAAGTTCAAGAAGGCTCAGGCCAAGGGTGACACCAAGGCCCAGGCCAAGCTGCGCGAAGAGCTGTCGGCCACCTTCGTCACCCTGAAGCTGCCGCTGCCGCTGACCGACGTGCTGGTGCGCCTGCTGCGCGACACCATGGGTCAGGTCAAGTCGCAGGAGCGCCGCGTGCTGCACCTGGCCACCATCACTGCCCGTATGCCGCGTAAGGATTTCATCCGTTCGTGGGAAGGCAACCAGACGAATCTGGAGTGGGTGGAAGACGCGATCAAGCGTAAGCAGAAGTGGTCGTCGGCCCTGCGTGACGTCAAGGACCAGATCGTTGCCGAACAGCAGGCCACCATCGACCTTGAGAAGGACACCCAGCTGAGCCTGGACGAGCTGAAGGAAATCAGCCGCGTCATGGCCTACGGCGAAGCCAAGGCGCGCAAGGCCAAGAAGGAAATGGTCGAGGCCAACCTGCGCCTGGTGATCTCCATTGCCAAGAAGTACACCAACCGCGGCCTGCAGTTCCTGGACCTGATCCAGGAGGGCAACATCGGCCTGATGAAGGCCGTGGACAAGTTCGAATACCGTCGCGGTTACAAGTTCTCGACCTATGCCACCTGGTGGATCCGCCAGGCGATCACCCGTTCGATCGCCGACCAGGCCCGCACCATCCGTATCCCGGTGCACATGATCGAGACGATCAACAAGTTGAACCGCATTTCCCGCCAGATGCTCCAGCAGTACGGCCGCGAGGCCACGCCGGAGGAGCTGGCCAAGGAAATGGACATGCCGGAAGACAAGATCCGCAAGGTGATGAAGATCGCCAAGGAGCCGATCTCGATGGAAACCCCGATCGGCGACGACGAGGATTCGCATCTGGGCGACTTCATCGAGGACACCAACGTGGAGTCCCCGATCGAGAACACCACCAACATCAACTTGTCGGAAACCGTGCGTGACGTGCTGGCTGGCCTCACCCCGAGGGAAGCCAAGGTGCTGCGCATGCGCTTCGGCATCGACATGAACACCGATCACACGCTGGAAGAAGTGGGCAAGCAGTTCGATGTGACCCGCGAGCGCATCCGCCAGATCGAAGCCAAGGCCCTGCGCAAGCTGCGCCACCCGAGCCGCTCCGAGCAGCTGCGCAGCTTCCTGGACATCGACTGATCCGTCGGTTGATGGCTGGTTGAAGCAGCAACACTGGAAAGCCCCGCCTCGGCGGGGTTTTTCTTTGGATGCGTGGTGGGGAGAAGGGGCCAGGAAAGGCGTGGAGAAGTAGTCGGGAAGTGGCCTGCTCCACTACACTGTGCAACCAGCGCGGGCCTATAGCTCAACGGTTAGAGCAGAGGACTCATAATCCTTTGGTTCCAGGTTCGAATCCTGGTGGGCCCACCATCTACTGATCCGACCACGTCCAGATCATTCCGAATATCCTAGCAAAGTGGCTGTGCTCCGTGGCTTTCGTGTCCAGCCGGGTCCGGTGGTGTGCACCCCCATCCAGCTGGAACGTGAGTAACGGTGCGAGTAAGATGGCCGGAAGGTCATCGCTTACTCACATACAGCTTACTCACAGCCATGTTGACGGACACCAAGCTGCGCAGCCTCAAGCCTCAGGGCAAGGTCTATCGCCTCGCCGACGCCAATGGGCTGTGCGTCGAGGTGAGGCCTTCTGGAGCCAGGATCTGGCGCTATCGCTACCGGTTCGCCGGCAAGGCGAACATGCTGACCATCGGGGACTACCCGGCGGTTTCCTTGGCGGAAGCTCGCGCCGAGAGGGACAAGGCCCGGGCCCAGCTCAAAAAGGGCATGGACCCAGCGCTGGTGGTGAAGATCGAGCGGGCGGCGCAGGAGGAAGAGGCCGGCAATACCTTTGGCGCGCTTGCTGAGGAGCTGGTGACGCAACGGGCCAAGAAGCTGACCCCGGGGTCAGTCGTTCGGGAGCGCCGGATGCTGGAACGCGATTTGGGGAGCATCGGTGATCTGCCCGTTCGGAGCGTGACTGCGCCAATCCTGCTCAAGGCCCTCCGGAAGATCGAGGCCCGTGGAGCAGTCGAGACGGCACATCGGGCTCGCGCCGCCGCGGGCATGGTTTTTCGCTATGCCATTGCCACCGGCCGGGCCGAGAACAACCCGGCCCTAAGTCTTGCCGGTGCATTGACCCCTACGAAAACAAAGCACTTCTCCAGTCTGACTGAGCCAGAGGAGGTGGCGAAGCTCCTCAAGGCGATCTACGGCTACGAAGGGTCGCCGATCGTGTCCGCTGCGCTCAAACTCTCGGCGCTCCTCTTCGTCAGGCCGGGCGAGCTCCGTGCCGCGCGCTGGGAGGATATCGACCTGGATGCGGCTGAGTGGCGTTACATCACCAGCAAGACCCAGACCCAGCACATCGTTCCCTTGGCTGGGCAGGTAGTCGAACTCCTGGAAGATGTCCGACCCTATGCAAGGAAAAGCCAGTACGTCTTTCCGAGCGTGCGGAGCGTCCAGAAGCCAATCAGTGAGAACACGATCAACGCCGCTCTACGGAACCTCGGGTTCGACGGCACGATGATGACTGCCCATGGCTTTCGGGCCATGGCGCGAACGATACTGGACGAGGTGCTTGGGTTTAGGCCGGACTTCATCGAGCATCAACTCGCCCATGCGGTGCGGGATCCGCTGGGGCGGGCGTACAACAGGACTACCCATCTGGAAGAGCGCAAGAAGATGATGCAGGCTTGGGCGAACTACCTGGACGAGCTAAGGCATAGCAGTAGTGGGTAGTCCGCGGATGAGTTCATGCATCGTCGATCCATGGGCTCAGTGAGCGTAGAGTCAGTCCGATGCCAAGCGACTGCTCCCGACCCAAAGCGGACGTTCACAAGTTGAATTCAGCTGCACCGAATTGCCCCGATAAGCAGGCGGACCTCAATCGTAGCTACTCAGCGGTCGCCGCGCGGTCTCTTCCCTAGCGGTAGGCCTCGATAAAATCGCTTATCGGGGTTAGCTAATCGGGAGAAACTGTGTCCAATCTTTCGCGCCCATTCATGTTCCTGCGGGACGCGCGGTCCAAAGTCGATCATAGTCAGCGCCACGGGATTGCGGCGGCCATTTTGGAGCGCGAATAAGTACAGGGAGTGGTATGGGTGAGTCGACGCCTACCACTATGGCTTCCCCTTGGCCTAATGTAGGTAGGAAGGATGCTGCGCTAGAGTCGAGATTGCCACACGCCTTCTCCACGACATTCCTATCTCGCTCATTGATGAGCCGATGGACAATGAACATGCCCATCTGACTGAGAACATCTTCGGGAATGTCGCGCGGGCGCTGCGTCGCGAGGACGCAAGTCAGACTGTATTTGCGACCCTCTTTGGCGATGAGGCCGAATGCATCTAGTGGGGTCTTCGAGAATTCGTCACCGATGTTCTTATCGAGGAATTGGTGTGCTTCATCTAGAAGGACTACAAGCGGGTTCGGGCTGAACCGACCTTGCCTGGCGAGACGAAGGAGGTAGCGGCCCACAGCATTGGCGACAAGCTCCCTTGTGTTGTGCTCAAAGGGCAGGTACTCCATGCTCACACGCAGAACGCGTTTCGTCGAATCTCCGAGAAATCGATCAATGGACGTCGTAAGCGGCTCATCAAGGCGATGCGGCTGAAACACGCAAGCGAGGTGCGCTGAGCTTACGTCTGAGGAGATGCGAGAGATAAGAGTGGTGCAGAAGCCAAGCTCACTGGCATTGGCGCCCCCCCACATTCGTGCCCCGCGATTGCTTGTCAGCCAGACGCATTCTTCTTCGATTTGCTTCGCAAGGAGATTAATATTGAAATCTGCCCCGATCTCCGTTAGCACCGATCCGTGTTGGAGCAGTGCGTTTTCAAACGCCACTTTTGATTGATCGGCCTTCCGCACAAGCCCGTCAACTGAAATGCTTGGGGCTAGGTGGGCAAGCTTGAGACTCCTGATGGCCTCGCGAAGCTTAGGGACTTGGGCGCTCGCACTCGGGCGGAACATTGCGAACAGGTCGGTTTCCGAAAACTGGCTGTAGGGGAAGCTCACGAACTTGCGGGGGTCTCCTTCAACCTCTCGGAGGCCGCCAAGGTGGACATGGTCGATGCCTTCCCCTTGCCCTTGGTATTCCCCAGTGGCATCAAAGAGGATGGCTTTGCCTCCGAGGCGGGCGATCTCTTCGACAAGGTGGGCCAGTGTCCAACTCTTACCACCACCTGTGGTGCCGAGTACGGCGCAATGCCGTCCGAAGATATGCGCAGGGGTGATTGAGACACTCGTATTTTGGGCGTGCGGAAAGACCGCCAAGTGCACTTTGTTCGCCTCTGAATGATTGCTCCCTTCCACTGCCTGCTTAATCAGGCGCGGGTGTGCCGAAAAGACATGTTGGCCAATGCGTGGATGGATGGGTACGCCCCTGAGAGAAGCCCCTGTCTCCAAGTCCATAGCCGTCAAGAGTTGGATAACGCCCAGTGGATGAGGTGACGATGCTTGCTCCGAGGTCGGCTCGACACTTAGGCGGTCGCGTTCGGGAAGGCGGACCTCGATGATCCGTCCCAGCACCGCATGATCTTCGCCTTCGATTACTACGAACTCCCCAACTTGGCCGCCCGGGACCGAGAATCCGGCGAAATGAGATCCTGCGGGTGTAGATGCCAGAGGTAAATTCACCTCGACACTTCTGGGACGCACGTGGCACACCGTCCCGACATAACGGCTTTGGTCGAAGGGGGCTATGACAAGGCTGCTCATGGCCGTTCCGCTCGGCGCAGGCGTTCCACGTGCTGCTCCATGTCTGACTCGGCAGCCAGATCCGGCACATAAGGCATGAGGGTCTCGAATCCACAGTTCAGCAGCGCGAGGCGCGCGTCACCGGAGCCCGCGAGATCTTGAATTCGCTTCAGATACCTATTAGTTAGCGCTTCGCCAGGGGTGGGCACCTGTCCTTCCGCTGGCGCCGAAGGTGCGAGATATGGCCCAACCACGACAGCCTTAAGGCTGAGGTTCGACCGGATAGCTGACATGATCGGCTCTGCAATATGTGTGTCATTGAAGCCAAAGCCGATAACGAGTAGCCCCGTGTTTGGTTCGCGGAGAGCCGCTTGCAGTGCCGCGATCATTTCCAGGTAAGGTTGCTCAAATGCGAGCTCGAACTTGGAGTTGCGCGGATAAATCAGCAGCGGCTTATCGGTTCCATGCCATTTGTATATTTCGCCGGTTGTTGCGTCTCGGGTCCAGTCGATGGATCCGTGCAGCTTGTAGAGATGGAAGACGTTCGGGATAAAGTCCTGGGTGTCACTTTCCTTCGACCTTCGCACAATGTCGTAGGTGAAGTTGACTGCGTCGAACGTCTGAGGGCTTGTGTGCGAAAAGCCATCCAACACGATATATCTGCCCTGCCGACCAGCTTCTTCAAAGCATCGGTCGTAGTTTGTTGTGAAAATTTTAGTTCGTGACTTGCGATTGGTGCGTCTTGCTGTGCGACGGAGAAATTCCGAATGCACAGGCAGATCATGGTTTGCCCGAACAAAATTGGTGGCTTTCGCTATCTCATCTTCCGCAAGCGTAATAAAAGAAATAACGGCAGCGCGTTGTGGGTCTGCAAGAAAGCTCTCGGCCAACCGACAACGCGACAAGAGGGCCTCGATATCATGCGGGAGCCCTGTGTATCCAACGACATCCAACACTTCCGAAAAGCTGGGCACGCCTGCGACCAGTTCGTCATTGACACGCGTTGCAACAAGATCCCAGAGAACCTTCATCGTTGGAGGTGCGGCCCCATCAGGATGAGGCTTGACGCACAGGGACGTTCCAAGCCCTGATAGGACAACGAGGTTATTGCATCGGAATAGATCCGAGAGAACACGGCGAGCTTCTTGCGTGGCCGCGTCCGGTTTTGCTACTTCGCCCGAATCCGGGGGAGCAGGCAGCGGAGGTCCTATCCAGTTACCTGATGTATTTGCGCTAAGAATTTTCACATTGCCCCCCTGGAAATTTGACGCAGACGATTACATCACGCGACTAGCCTGGATGCGACCGTCAAGCCCGGAGCGCGGCGATAGGTTGGCTGTATAACCGAGGTGAACGACCGCTTCTGGCCGGCCGGTAGACGCCGGTCTCTCTCCGGTCTCGTCGGCTGCGCCGGCGCGCTGAGGCCGAAAGCCCAAGCCCCCGCTACGGCCCGTCAGCACGGACTTAGGCAGCGACGTTCAACCGCTGACGCGCCAAGCGGACAAAGAGCTCGTAACGGGGAACAAACGAGCGGGCGGCTTCGTTAAGCACGCGGGCACTTTCGAGCACGTGCGCGGGGCGTGGTCCACGGTAATCCCCCCGCTGTTAGCGGCTGCCAAAAGTGGAGCTATGCGGCCATC
>DALZZG010000040.1:0-22018 GCA_031987665.1 Stenotrophomonas sp.
CCGCCCATGCTCAGAAATTCCGTCGCAATCGTCGTCTTCCTCGTGGGCCTGCTGGCCGTGTGCTGGATCGGTGTGGGCTATGCCGGCACCCATCCGCTGGCCGCGGTGGTGGCCTCCATCATCGCCGCCTGCTATCTGGTCGGTGCCTACGAGCTGTTCCGCTACCGTCAGGCCACCGCCACGCTGGTGGATGCGCTGCCGGCGATCAACGAAGCGGGCGACGACCTGGGCGGCTGGCTGTCGCGCCTGCAGCCGGGCCTGCGCAACGCGGTGCGGCTGCGCGTGGAAGGCGAGCGCGTGGGCCTGCCGGCACCGGCGCTCACGCCCTATCTGGTCGGACTGCTGGTGCTGCTGGGCATGCTCGGCACCCTGCTCGGCATGATGGCCACGCTGCGCGGTACGGGTCTGGCACTGGAAAGTGCCACCGACCTGGATGCCATCCGCGCCTCGCTTGCGGCACCGGTCAAAGGCCTGGGCTTCGCCTTCGGCACCTCCATCGCCGGTGTGGCCAGCTCCGCTGCACTCGGCCTGCTGTCGGCGCTGTTCCGCCGCGAACGTGCGCAGGCCGTGCAGGAGCTGGATGCGGGCATCGCCACCCACCTGCGCCAGCACTCGCAGTCGTTCCAGCGCGGCGAGACTTTCCGCCTGCTGCAGGAACACAACGCGCTGATGCCCGCGCTGGTCGAACGCCTGCAGGCCTTGGCCAGCACGCTGGAGCAGACCCAGCAGGCCAGCAACGAGCGCCTGCTGGCCAGCCAGCAGGAGTTCCAGCAGCGCAGCGAAGCCGGCTACACGCAGCTGGCCGCCTCCCTGCAACAGTCCATGCGTGAAGGCATCCAGCAGCAGGCCAACGCTGCAGGCGCGGCGCTGCTGCCGGTGGTCGATGCGACGATGGCCGGCCTCAGCGAGAAGACCTCTGCGCTGCATGCCGCCATCGACAGTGCCGTGCATACGCAGCTGGACGGCTTCACCCACATGGTGCGTGAGGCCTCGCAGGCCGCGAACCAGAGCTGGAGCGACGCACTGGCCGAACAGCAGCGCGGCAACAGCGCGCTGACCACCGAGCTGCAGCAGGCGCTGCAGCAGTTCAGCAGCAGCTTCGAGCAGCGTTCGGCCAGCCTGCTGGACACAGTGGCCACCCGCCTGGAAGACAACGCAAGCCGCACCGCCGAGGCATGGAACAGCGCGCTCGCGCAGCAGCAGAGCACGCAGGACGCCTTGGCACAGCGCAACGAGCAGGCGCTGCTCACCGCCTCGGCCGGCTTCGAGCAGCATGCAGGCGCGCTGGTCGGCACGCTGCGCCAGTCGCACGAAGAACTGCAGGCCGCCTTCGCCGCGCGCGATGAACAGCGCCTGCAGCAGTGGTCGCAGAACCTCGCCGGCATCGTCAGCACGCTGGATGAAAGCTGGAGCCGCAACGGTGAGCAGGTCGCGCAGCGCCAGCAGCAGATCTGCGAGACCCTGGCGCAGACCGCGCAGGCGATGAGCGAGCAGTCGCAGCAGCAGGCACGTCAGACCATCAACGAAATCTCGCAGCTGGTGCAGAGTGCTTCCGAAGCGCCACGCGCCGCCGCCGAAGTGGTGGCCGAACTGCGCCAGAAGCTCTCCGACAGCATGGTGCGCGACACCGCCATGCTGGAAGAACGCGGCAAGCTGCTGGCCACGCTGGAAACCCTGCTCGATGCGGTCAACCACGCGTCCACCGAGCAGCGCAGCGCCGTGGACGCACTGGTCAGCACCTCGGCGGATCTGCTGGAGCGCGTGGGCAAGCGTTTCAGCAACCAGATCGAGAACGAGACCGGCAAGCTCGACAACGCCGCCGCGCAGGTCACCAGCAGCGCCGTGGAAGTGGCCAGCCTGGGCGAAGCCTTCGGCAACGCGGCGCAGCTGTTCGGCCAGTCCACCGGCGCGCTGGACGAGCGCCTGCGCCTGATCGAAACCGCGCTGGACAAGTCCATGACCCGCAGCGACGAGCAGCTGGCCTACTACGTGGCACAGGCGCGTGAGGTCATCGACCTGAGCATGCTCTCGCAGAAGCAGATCATCGGTGAACTGCAGCAGCTGGCCGAAGCACGCGACGGCAACGGAGCTGGCGCGGCATGAGCGACGAGATCGAGTTCGATGCCGAGTCCAGCGCCACCACCTGGGCGGCGTTCGGCGACCTGATGTCGGTGCTGCTGGGCGCGTTCGTGCTGATTCTGGCCAGCGTCATCGGCATCCAGCTGCTGCTGCACAACCGTCTGGACGAGGAAGTGAAGCAGCGCCAGGCCGAGACCGCCAAGCTCAAGACGCTGGAACAGGCCCTGGCCGCACCGCTGGCGGCGGGCCGCGTCACTGTCATCAATGGCCGCATCGGCATCAGTGGCAGCGTGCTGTTCGCGCTCAACTCCGACCAGCTTCAGCCGGAAGGCCGCGAGCTGCTGCAGAGCATCGCCGGCCCGCTGCGCGAGTACCTGCACGCGCGCGAGGAAATCCTGATGGTCAGCGGCTTCACCGACAACCAGCCGGTGCGCGTGACCAACGCCCGCTTCGCCGACAACTGGGAGCTGTCCGCTGCACGTGCGCTCACCGTCACCCGCACGCTGATCGCTGACGGCGTGCCCGCGTCATCGGTGTTCGCCGCCGCGTTCGGTTCCGAGCAGCCGGTCAGTTCCAACACCGATGAAGCCGGGCGCGCGAAGAACCGCCGCGTCGAGATCGCGCCCATTCCCCGCCCCAAGCAGGACAGCAAGGCGGATGCACGCTGACCTGCCCTCCATGCAGCAGCGTCTGCAGGCCTGGCGCGAAGCAGGCGCCGACCGCATCGACCCGCTGCGCTTCGGCCTGATCAGCGCGCTCGCGCGCCGTGCCGCGTCACAGCAGGGGCAGGTGCGTGCGCAGCTGGATGCGCGGTTGGCGCAACTGGCCGATGCCTATGCCGAGGTCGTTGCAACCGCGCCACCCGTTGCCGATGCGAAGGCACCAGCGCCCAGCCCACTGAAGGCGCTGCTCGACCAGCTCGGCAGCGTGCCGCTGCAGTACCCGCTGCCGCTGCACGCCACGCCTGCGCAGGGCAACGCACAGGGTGAAGCGTCTGGCGAGGCGAACGAAGCGCCGCTGTTGCCGGTGCTCGATGAGTTCCAGCAGCTGTGGACGCGCATCCGCATCGACAGCCTGCTGCGCCAGTGTCTGGATGCGCTGCCGGAAGATGCCGGCCCGCTGCATTCCAGCGTGCTCACCTACCGCGCCATGGCGCTGATGCAGGAGGTCAGCCCCGACTACCTGCAGCACTTCATCGCATACGTTGACGTACTGACGTGGATGGAACCGCTCAGCGGCACCGACACCGTGGTCGAACCGGTACGCGCGGCCAGCAAGCGCAAGAGCGCCAGCCGGAAGAAGAAGTAGGCGCGCATTGCATGAATGGCGAAAATTTCGCCATCCTCAATTCATCGTTTAACGACGCGGCGTACACACGGCAAATGGAATTCTGTCGTTGACGGGCTTCGGCCCGTCCGTCATCCCCCCGATGATGTCTCTCTGTTGCAGGCCCAAACCTGCGACCCCGCCGGCCACTGGCTTGCCAGTGTGAGACGCCCGAAACGCTCGTCGTGACCCGGCCATTTGAATCCCTTTGATTCCACACTAGCGCCCCATCAGGGTGCATGCGCGTGCGTGAATGACTGCCGGTCGGCAGCCACACTCACACCATCGGCGCAGGCTTCGCTTCGGGCAACGGCGCCCCCGGCAGACCGCCGATGTAGTGGCGCACGTTGGGCTTGCTTTCCGGATCGACCAGCAGCGCGCAGATGCGTTCCTGCAGACGGCGTTCATCCTCGGTCACCCGTTCGTGCTGGCGCAGGTGTTCCAGCCATGAACTGTCCAGGAAGCATTCCAGATAACGGCCCGGCTCGGCGGTGTCCTCGGCCACGCTCCACTGCACCGCGCCATTGCGACGGCGGCCCTTGCCCAGTTCGTGCATCAGCAGCAGGAAGCCTTCGCGCTCCTCCAGCCGTACGTGGTAGTGCACGGTGACCAGCACCGGGCCGCGATCATGCGCGACGTCATGCACGGGCTGCGGCTCCGGCCAGTGGCCTGCGGGGCGGTTGTCCACGCCCGCCGCATCCGCCAGCCGATAGCGCAGGCCGAACAACGCGGCTAGCACCGTGCCGGCTGCAGCAACCATCAGCGTCAGCGTGCTGCCTGTCTGCTGCGCCAGCGTGCCCCAGCCCAGGCTGCCCACCGCCATGCCGGCGGAGAACACCACGATGTACAGCGCCAACGCGCGCGCCCGCACCCATGCCGGCACCGAGGTCTGCGCGGCGATCTGCAGCGAAGACAGCACGGTGATCCACGCAAAGCCGTTCACCAGCGAAACCGCGTACAGCACCGGCATGTTGCGCACCGTGGCCAGCGCCAGCATGCAGCCGGCGTAGAGCAGGCTGGCCACCAGCACCAGCGCATCGGGGCTGCAGCGTTTGCGCAGGCGCGGCAGCAGCACCGCGCCGGTGATGGCACCGATGCCGATGCAGCCCAGCAGCAGGCCATAGGTGCCCGCGCTGGCACCCAGCTCCTTCTTGACCACGATGGGCAGCAACGCGGTCAGCGCGCTGGCGAACACGAAGAACGCCGCCGCCTTGATCAATACCGCCTGCAGCACCGTCGCCTGCGTCGCGTAGCGCAGGCCGGCACGCAGCGCGGTGCCGAAACTCTCCGGGGGCAGCACCGAGGTGCTGGGTGCGCGCTTCCACGCCACCAGCACCACCGTCACCGCCAGAAAGCTCAACGCGTTGATCGCGAACGCCCATTGGATGCCGGCGCGGGCAACGATGAAACCGCCCAGGGCCGGGCCCACCGCACGCGCGATGTTGATGCTCAGCGACCCCAGCGCCACCGCAGGCCCCAGCATCGTGGGCGGCACCAGTTCCGGTGTGGTCGCCTGCTGTGCAGGCATCGCCATCGCCGCACCCACGCCCAGCGCGAAGGTGAGCGCGATCAGCGTCCACGGCCCCAGCATGTCCAGGTGCGCCAGCGTGGCCAATGCACTGGCCACCAGCAGCATCCACAGCTGCGCGACGATCAGATATTTGCGGCGGTCCACGATGTCGGCCAGCGTGCCGGCGACGATGGCAAGCAGCACCACCGGCAAGGTCGTTGCCGATTGCACCGCCGCCACCATGAACGGCGAGCCGGTGTTCTCCGCCATGATCCACGCTGCGGCGACGTCATGCACCCAGGTGCCGATGTTGCCGACCAGGATGGCCAGCCACAGCATGCGGAACGTGGGTTGGCCCAGCGGTGACCACGGGCCAGCCGTGTTGGGCTGCGTGGACATCGCGGACGACGGCGGTGTTGCGGACATGATGTCTCCAGCAATGAACGAGCGCACGCCGGCCCCCGCGAAGGGGCCGGCGTGGTGAGGATCAGAAGGCGAAGCAGGAGCAGCCCAGCGCGCCCCAGAAGCCCTGGTAGTTGCTGGTGGGGGCATGGTGGTGCGCGGCATGGCTGTGACCATGCACGCCGCAGCCCGCGCCGTGGGCGTGGTTGTGCGCGGCACTGACCACGGCGGTGGCCTGGGCCATGCTGATGCCCTGGTAGCCGCCGAAGTGGCGCACCGGCGACCAGTCCGGCATCGGTGCCGGCAGCGTCGGTGCCAGCGGCTCGAACTCCCCATCACCATGCACCACCCTGCCACCGACCACGGTGAGCACGCTGGTGATGTCCTTGATGTCCTCGTCCGGCACGCTGAAGTAATCGGCCGAGAGCAGGCTGAAGTCGGCGAACTGGCCGATGGACAACGCGCCCTTGCGCTCCTGTTCGGTGGAGAACCATGCACTGCCGATGGTCCACAGGCGCAGTGCCTCCTCGCGGCTGAGCATGTTGGCTTCGCCGTACAGCTGCAGCCCACCGAGCGTGCGGCCCGTGGTCAGCCAGTACAGCGCCACCCACGGGTTGTAACTGGCCACGCGGGTGGCGTCGGTGCCGGCACCCACCGGCACGCCGGCTTCGAGCATGCGACGGATCGGCGGCGTGTGCGACGCGGCCAGCTTGCCGTAGCGCTCGACGAACTCCTCACCCTGGTAGGCCATGCGGTGCTGCACGGCGATGCCGCCACCCAGCGCCTTCACACGGTCGATGTTGCGCTCGGTGATGGTCTCGGCGTGGTCGATGATCCAGTGCAGGCCATCGAACGGCGTGTCCTTGTTGACCTTCTCGTACACATCGAGGATGCGGGTGATGGATTCGTCATAGGTGGCATGGATGCGGAACGGCCAGCGCTTCTCCACCAGCAGGCGCACCACGTCATCCAGCTGCGGCTCCAGCTCGGAAGGCAGTTCCGGGCGCGGCTCGTTGAACAGCTCGAAGTCGGCCGCGGAGAACACCAGCATCTCGCCGGCCCCGTTGTGGCGCAGCATGTCGTCGCCGCTGCGCGGCTTGAGCATCTGCGTCCAGCGCTGGAAATCCTCCAGCTCCTTGCCCTTGTTCTGGGTGAACAGGTTATAGGCGATGCGCACCGTCAGTTCGTTATCGGCGTGCAGCTTCTCGATGATCTGGTAGTCATCGGGATAGTTCTGGAAACCACCACCGGCGTCGATCACCGAGGTGATGCCCAGGCGGTTGAGTTCGCGCATGAAGTGGCGCGTGGAATTGATCTGGTACTCGGCAGGCAGCTTGGGGCCGGCCGCCAGCGAGGCGTACAGGATGGTCGCGTTGGGCTTGGCCAGCAGCAGGCCGGTGGGGTTGCCCGCGGCATCGCGCTGGATCTGCCCGCCCGGCGGGTCCTTGGTGTTCTTGTCGTAACCCACCGCCCGCAGCGCGGCGCGGTTGAGCAGCGCGCGGTCGTACAGGCGCATGATGAACACGGGTGTGTCCGGCGCCACGGCGTTGAGTTCTTCCAGCGTCGGCAGGCGCTTCTCGGCGAACTGGTGTTCGGTGAAGCCGCCCACCACGCGCACCCATTGCGGTGCGGGCGTTCGCGCGACCTGCTCCTTGAGCATGGCCATGGCGTCAGCCAGCGAGCGCACGCCGTCCCAGCGCAGTTCCATGTTGTAGTTCAGGCCACCGCGGATCAGATGCGTGTGGCTGTCGTTGAGGCCCGGCACCAGGCGACGGCCACCGGCGTCGATGACGCGCGCGGTGTTGCCGGCCTTGGCCATCACCGTGGCCTCGTCACCTATCGCGGCGACCACGCCGTTACGGATGGCGATGGCGCTGGCCTGCGGCTGGCGCGGGTCCAGCGTGGTGATGCGTGCGTTGCGGATGACCAGATCCGTCAGGGTCGCTTCCCCCGGCTTGCCGAAGCCGTGGCCCGGCAGGCTGGCGAGCGTGGCGCCCGCAGCCAGGGCACCAAAGAGGCGGCGACGTGAAGGGTCATGCAGGTGATCATTCATGGGGCTTTTCTCTCTGGTGGGCGCCCTCGCGGGCGCCGTTGGGGGAAGCGGGCTGGCGCGGAAGGCTCAGTGGCCGCCTTCGTGTGCGTTGAACATCTGCGAGGCATACGCCAGACCGATGCCGTAGGCACCGCCGTTGACGCGGGCGATGCCGGTGGTCAGCGCGTAGGTCTCACCGCGCGCCCAGTCGCGCTGCAGTTCCAGCAGGTACTGCAGGCTGGTCATCGGACGTGCGCCGGCCTGGATCATGCGTTCCACCGCACGCTCGTGCGCTTCTTCGGTCACGTCGCCGGAGGCGTCGGTGATCACGTACACCTCGAAGCCCTGCTCCAGTGCCGACAGCACCGGGCCGACGATGCACACGCTGGTCCACAGGCCGGCGAACACGATGCGGCTCTTGCCGATGGCATTGACGCGCTCGATGACGTTGGCGTCTTCCCAGGTGTTCATGGTGGTGCGGTCGATGGCGGTCTCGGCCGGGAAGGCGTCGGTGATCTCATCGAACAGCGGGCCGGAGAAGCTCTTCTCGGCAACGGTGGTCAGGATGGTCGGCACCTTGAAGCCGGCGGCGCTGCGTGCCACCAGGGCGGTGTTGTTGCGCAGCAGGGCGGCGTCGATCGACTTGGTGGCGAAGGCCATCTGCGATTGGTGATCGACCAGGATCAGGGCGTGGTTGTTCGGGTCCAGCAGGCCTTTGGCGGCGGTGGCGGTAGCGGTGGGCATGGCGATGCATCCTTGGGGAGAGTGTGGGGGAGCGGAGAGGTGAACCGCCGTCATCGCTGACGACATGTTCGGTGGAACGTTTGAACAAGCATGTGACGAGGTGATTTCGGCTGGCATCGGGCAAGCCGGTACCGTTCCGCGGTCCGTGGACCGCGGTCGGTGGTAGTGCTACTGCGTGTCAAAGTGTCAGTGGACTGCAGCCCTGTTCAGGCAGCGGTATCCACCAGCACCAGTTCGGTGTCTTCCAGCGCGCGGATGTGGATGCTGTCCACATCGGTGATGGCGGCACCATCGCGGGCATCCAACGTGACGCCATCCACTTCGACCTTGCCGGTGTTGGGCACCAGGTAGCCGTGGCGGCTGCGGTCACTGAAGTGGTACTCGGCGGTCTCGCCGGCCTTCAGCGTCGCACCGGACACCCGGGCGTTGGCACGGATGGGCAGTGCGTCCTCGTCACCGGCGATGCCGCTGGCGAGGGTGACGAAGCGGCCGGAGCGCTCGCCCTTCGGGAAGGGCTTGGTGCCCCACGACGGCTGGCCACCGCGCTGGTCCGGGAAAATCCAGATCTGGAAGATGCGGGTGATGCCCGGCTCCATGTTGTATTCAGCGTGGCGGATGCCGCTGCCGGCACTCATCACCTGCACGTCGCCGGCCTCGGTGCGACCCTTGTTGCCCTGGTCGTCCTGGTGGCTGATGGCGCCCTCACGCACATAGGTGATGATCTCCATCTCCGCATGCGGGTGCGGCGGGAAGCCGGTGCCGGGCTGGATGGTGTCGTCATTCCAGACCCGCATCGCGCCCCAGTTCATGCGCTTGGGGTCGTGGTACTCGGCAAAGGAAAAGTGGTGCTTGGCATCGAGCCAACCATGATTGGCTCCACCAAGGCTGGCAAACGGGCGACGTTCAATCATGGCGTTCTCCTGCAAGCGGTGCGTTGTTCGATGGGCACAGTCTAGGAGCCGGCCATTACCAAGAGAATAGAAACAATGGAATTTGATTCTTTCCGTTTGTGACATCTCGGACAGGCTAAGATGCGCGGCAACCACAAGGAACGCACATGAGCCGTCTGCCCGATCTGGAAGCCTGGGCCATCTTCGCCAAGGTCGCTGAAACCGGCTCGTTCGCACGCGCGGCCGAGGAGCTGTCGCTGTCGCAGGCCACCGTCTCCAAGGCCATCACCCGGCTGGAATCGCGCATCGGCATCACCCTGTTCCACCGCACTTCGCGGCGTGTCTCGTTGACCGACGCGGGCGAAGCCTCGGTCGAGCGCGCCGCGCGCATGCTGGGCGAAGGCGAGAGCATCGAATCGGAAATCGCCGACCGCTCCAACACGCTGCGTGGCCTGATCCGCGTCGCCGCCCCCATGTCCTTCGGCGTGTCGCGGCTGGCACCGCAGCTGCCGGATTTCATGCAGGCCCATCCCGATGTGGATCTGGACGTGCAGCTCAGCGACGAGATGGTGGATCTGGTGGCCGACCGCTTCGACATGGCACTGCGCATTTCCACGCTGGCCGATTCCAGCCTGCGCGCACGCCGCCTGTGCCAGGTACGCATCCTGCTGGTCGGCGCGCCCGCCTACTTCGCGGCACACGGCAAGCCGAAGCATCCGCGTGACCTGGCCAGTCACCGTGGTTTCCAGTACAGCTACACGCGCGGCGGCAACACCTGGCGCTTCCGTCATGGCCGCCACGGCGAGTTCGCACAGAGCGTGCCGCGCCAGCTGCAGGCCAACAACGCCGAAGTCTTCGCCGCCGCATTGCGCAGTGGGATGGGCCTGGCATTGCAGCCGGAATTCCTGGTGTGGGAAGACCTGCGCGACGGCGTGCTCGAAACCGCGATGGACGACTGGACGGTGGAGCCGCTGGCACTGAGCATCGTCACGCCACCCGGCCTGCATCGCCCGGTGCGCGTGCAGGCACTCATCGACTATCTCGCCGCACGGCTGGAGAAGGAACCGTGGGCGGGCAAGCTGTAAACCGGCGTCAGCGCGCCGCCGGATAGACCAGCATCACCACCAGGTCTTCCTCGCCCACCTGCTGCAGTGCATGGCTGCTGCCTGTGCGCGTCAGCAGCGCGTGGCCGGGGCCGACCTCGTGCTGCTGGCCGTCAAGCACATACAGGCCGCGGCCGGAAACGATGTAGTAGATCTCGTCCTTGTGCTGCGGATGCAGGCCGATACCGGCGCCCTTGTGCAGCACGCGCTTGCGCATGACGAACGGCAGATCCCCCACATCGGCGAAGAACGAATACGCCGTGGTCGGCCCCGCGCCGCCATGCGGGCCGGGCTGCTGGCGCGCGATGTTCTGCTCGCGGATCACCTGCGAGCCATGCGGGTTGCCAGCGGCGGTCTTCGGCACAGCGACGGGCGCCGTAGCGGCTCCCTTGGGCGAAGCGACCTGCACCGCAGGCGCAGTGATCGCACCGCAGTCGATGTCGCGCTTCAACGCATCCTTCAGGCGTGGCTCCAGCGCCGTCCACCCACGCATCACCAGACAGGCCACCGCCGTGGCGCCGGCCACGCTGAAGTGCGTGCCGTCCGCCTTGTTCTGCTCCGGCACGAACATGAAGTAAGGCTTCGCGCCCTGCTCGCCCAGCGCGCGTATCCACGCCATCGAGCTGCTGTTGAGGTCGATCAGCGGCACCTGCTGTTCCTGCGCCACACGCCTCACTGCCTGCGTATAGCGCCCATGCGTATCCAGCAGCGCACCGAAGTCATAGAGCAGCCGTGCCACCGGCGTCACCAGTACCGGCGTCGCACCCTTCGCACGCGCGGTGGCGACATAGCGCTCCAGGAAGCGCACATAGTCGCCATCGGGGTCCGTGTAACGCGTGGCGTCCTCGAACTTGGCATCGTTGTGGCCGAATTGAATCAGCAGCACATCACCGGGCGTCAGCTCGCCCGCGATGGCGTCCAGACGACCTTCGTCGATGAAACTGCGCGTGCTGCGCCCACCGATGGCGTGGTTGCGCACCTGCCACTGTGTTTCATCCAGCCAGCTCTGCAATGCCTGTCCCCAACCTGCCTGCGGCGCGCGTTCCGGGCCATAGGTGGCCGCGGTGGAATCACCGGCGATGAACACCCGATGCGAGGTTTCGGCAGCAGGCGCAGCACCCGCTGCAAGGCACATCACGGCAACACACAGGGCGTGGAATTTCATCGCAGGGAACCTGACGGTGCATGCCCTTCTTCCGCGGAACGAAGGACGAGAGGGAGAGTCGGAAACAACAAGGGCGCCCGAGGGCGCCCTTGTCTGCCCGCGTGGGCAATACCGCAGCTGGCAGGGCTTACTTGCCCAGCACGCTCTTCACGTACGCCACGATCTCGGCGTCCTTGGCATTGTCGAAGAACGCCTTCTGGAAGCGCTCGCCGCCCACGGCCTGCTTCACCAGCTCCGGGTCGATGGACTTCAGGCCTTCGACGAAATCCTTCGACGCGCCCTGCTTCACCTGCGCCAGAATGCCGGCATTGGCCATCTGCGACTCGCGGCGCTCAGCCGGGTAGCCCTGACCACGCTCACCAGCGAACGCCTTCTCGAAGATGTAGCGGATGTTGATTTCCGCGCCCCAGCCGAAGCCCTTTGCGAACGGCAGCGCCAGCGCGTTGCCGCTGTTGACCTGTGCGAACAGGAACGCATCGGTCGGCTCGATGCAGTAGCCGCAGTACACGCCCGGCCATGCGTTGAGCGACATCATCGCGCCCTGGCCGGTGCCGCAGCCAGCGACAACGAAGTCCACGGCCTTGGCGTTCAGCAGCAGCGCTGCGCAGATGCCGAGGTGGATGTAGGTCAGGCGGTGGTCGTTGTCACCGTCCATGCCCACGTTGAACACCTCGTGGCCCTGCTGGGCGGCGACGGTGTTGAGCTGTTCCAGCACCACCGGGTTCTTGGCGGCCTGGCTGAACTCCTGCATCAAAGCGATCTTCATTGCATGACTCTCTTTATTGGGAAATCGTTGCGCGGCGGGGTGCGATGACACGGCGCCCCAGCCGCCCTTCGGGTGCCTTCGTCGCCTGAAACACACTCACGCGACGGAAGCGGATTCTTCTCTGCCCTCTCCGTCCACCGGAGAGGGCTGCGGCAGGGGCGAAGCAGTGCGCCTCACCCTCGGCCGTCGATCAACGTGCCAGCCAGCCGCCGTCCACCGGGATGATCGCGCCGTTGACGTAATCCGAGGCGCTGGAAGCCAGGAACACGGCGGTGCCGCCCAGATCTTCCGGCTTGCCCCAGCGGCCTGCCGGGATGCGATCCAGGATGGCCTTGCTGCGGTCTTCGTCGGCGCGCAGCTGCGCGGTGTTGTCGGTGGCCATGTAGCCCGGCGCGATGGCGTTGATGGTCACGCCCTTGCCGGCCCACTCATTGGCCAGCAGGCGGGTGATGCCTGCGATGCCGCTCTTGGAGGCGGTGTAGGACGGCACGCGGATGCCACCCTGGAAGGACAGCATCGAAGCGATGTTGATGATCTTGCCGCTGCCCTGGGCGATGAAGTGCTTGCCGGCAGCCTGGCTCATGAAGAACGCCGACTTGATGTTCACGTTCATCACGTCGTCCCAGTCCTTCTCGCTGAACTCCACCGCATCGGCGCGACGGATCAGGCCGGCGTTGTTGACCAGGATGTCCAGACGGCCCAGGCCAGCCAGGGTCTCGCTGACCACGCGCTCGATCGGCTCGATGCTGCTCAGGTTGGCCTCGATGTTGACGAAACGGCGGCCCAGCGCGCGCACCTTCTCGGCAGTCTCCTCGGCCGGGACGATGCCGGCGCCGGCAATGTCGGCACCCGCGGCAGCCAGCGCCACGGCGATGCCCTGGCCCAGACCGGTATTGGCACCGGTTACCAGTGCGACCTTGCCTTCGAGACTGAATGGATTCGTCATGGTGTTCCTCTCCCTGAGCGGTGGTTCGTGTGGGTTGCGTGCCGGTGGAAGCCCGGCAGGTGGTGCAGCGGCCTGTTCTGCTGCCGCTGCGTGGCGTATCCGGGTCGGCCCGGGAAAGAGATTCCGGGCAGCTTCGGAGTGATTCTAGCCAATTAGGAAACCGGTGTCATTCCGCAGCGCAAGAAGAAGCGTTTGCTTTATGGAACAACAACTTGCTTTTATTTCAGTCCTGCGGCGGCTGGCAGGAGTCGCGGACGATCAGATGCGGCCTCACGCTGGCCATCGGCAAGGTGTTCTTGCCCTCCGGCTGGATCAGCATGGCGGCGGCGGTGCGGCCCGTATCGCGGGTGTTGCGTCGCACCGAGGTCAGCGACGGCCACAGGCGCGACGCCAGCGGACTGTCGTCGTAACCCACCACCGACAGCTCGCGCGGGATGTTGATGCCGGCACGCATCGCCACCTTGTACACGCCCGCGGCCATTTCATCGTTGCCGGTGAAGATGGCGGTGGGGCGCTGCTTGCCCAGCAGCAGCTTCTCGGCGGCGGCCACACCGGACTCGAAGGTGTACCCGGCCTCGATGATGCGTTCGGCCGGCAGTTCGATGCCGCGGTTGCGCAGCGCTTCGATGAAACCGGCGGTGCGCTCATGCGCCGAACGGTAGGCCGACGGGCCGGTGATCAGCGCGATGTCACGGTGGCCCAGCGACAGCAGGTAGTCGGCGGCTTCGGCGGCACCGTCGCGGTCGTGGGTGATGACCATCTGCGAGGTCTCGTCCAGCGGCAGCGAGGCGATGCGGGTGAAGCGGCAGCCGATCTCGTCCAGCATGTCGGCCATGGCCTGGTCTTCGGACGCACGCGGCACCAGGATCACGCCATGCAGCTTCTGCTGCTGCACGAAGCGCTTCACGCCCTCGATGTAACCGGGGCTGCGGGTGTCGCAGGGGTGCACCACCAGCTCGAAGCTGGAGCCGCGCAGCGCGTCCAGCGCGCCGTTGAGCATGTCCACCACGTACTGAGCGGTGGGGTTGTCGTACACCATGCCGATCAGGAAGGAGCGCCGGAACGCCAGGCCACGGGCCAGCGGGTCGGGGGCGTAGCCCACCTCGCGCATCAACGCCTCCACTTTCTCGCGGGTGTCTTTGCGCACCAGCGGGGAGTTGTTGATGATCCGCGACACCGTCTTCTTGGAAACGCCGGACAGTCGCGCGATGTCGTTGATCGTGGCGGGTCGCCCCAGATCCCGGGCCGAACCGTCGGTATCGGTCTTCTTGCGCAAGGCCATGTCCTTGAAACCGTTCAATGCATTCATTCTATCGATCCGCGCCCGGTCAGGAAGGCGGCAATACAGGTGACACCGCTGTACTGCGACAAATTTGACCGTGCAATGCTGTGTTCCACTGTCTTTTCGGCTCTGAACGTGGGGTCATGGGAGTGCTTCTCCCTGCCCTCTGGCGCAGATTGCCAGCGATATGCGACATCTGGTCCCACCCACCTGCGTCCTCCCACGGCCATCGGCCGGGCGGCCGATCCAGCCGCGCTGCCGGCGGGTGCTGCCGTGGTTCCGGCAGTCCCGCACCCACTGTCATGCCCATGCTCATCTCCGGGATGCGACGCTCCCGGCATTTCACATCAACTGCGTAACAGCGCCGGCAGCCACAGCGACATCTCGGGGAAGAAGGTCACCGCGAGCAGCACCGCCAGGCCGGCCAACCAGAACGGCCAGATGGTCTTCATGCTTTCTCCGACCGTGATCTTGCCGATGGCCGTACCGATGAACAGCACCGAGCCCACCGGCGGCGTCACCAGACCCAGACCACCGGTCAGCACCAGCACCAGACCGAAGTGGATCGGGTCGATGCCGTAGGCCTTGGCCACCGGCAGGAAGATCGGCGTGCAGATCAGGATCATCGGCGCCAGATCCATGAAGGTGCCCAGCAGCAGCAGCATCACCACGATCATCAGCAGCACCATGTACTTGCTGTGGGCGAAGGACTGCAGGAACTCCACCGCCGCCGCCGGCACCTGCAGGTAGGCCAGCAGCCAGCCGAACACCGCCGCCGTGGCGATCACGAACAGGATCACGCCGGTGCTGCGCGCGGCATGCACCACCGTGGCCATGAACTCCTTCACGCGCAGCTGGCGGTACAGCACCGTGGTCACCAGCAGGGCATAGACCACGGCGATCGCCGCCGACTCCACCGCCGTGAAGATGCCGGCTCGGATGCCGAAGAAGATCAGGCCGACCAGGCCCAGGCCCGGCAGGGCAGCGACCAGACGCAGCAGCACCGCACGCCAGCCCGGGAACACTTCCACGCCATAGCCACGGCGCCGTGCCACCAGGTAGCCGGTGATCATCAGCACCACCGTCATCAGCAGCGCCGGCACGATGCCCGCGGCGAACAGGTCGGCAATGGACAAGCCACCGCCGGCCGCGGCCGAGAACAGGATCAGGTTGTGCGACGGCGGCACCAGCAGCGCCACCAGCGCCGCGGTGATGCTGACGTTGACCGCGAAGTCACGGTCGTAGCCGCGCTTGACCATCTGCGGAATCATCGTGCCACCCACCGCCGACACGTCGGCGATGGCCGAACCGGAAACGCCGCCGAAGAACAGCGAGGACAGGATCGACACCTGCCCCAGGCCACCGCGCAGGCGCCCCACCAGCGAGGCCGCCAGCGAGATCAGGCGCTCGGAGATGCCGCCGCGCATCATGATTTCACCGGCGAAGATGAACAGCGGAATGGCGATCAACGATGCCGAACCGGTGCCGGCGGAGATCTGCTGCACCAGAACGATGCTGGGCAGGTCCAGGTACAGCAGCGTGGCCAGCGCGGCAGCCGCCAGCGCATAGGCTACCGGCACGCCGATCAAGAGCAGCACGCCGAACACGGTGAACAGAATTGCGATACCCATGGCTCAGCGGTCTCCTTCGGCGTCGGTGCCGGCGCTCTGCGCCGGGCGCAGCGCAAGCACCATGCGGTTGAGTGCGAACAGCGTCATCAGCGCACCGCCGATGCTCAACGGCAGGTAGTTCACGCTCTGCGGCAGGTTGGCGCCGGCGGCCTTGATGTGCAGGCCGTCGGCCCACAGCACCCAGCCCCACCACGCGATGTAGCCACCGATGATCGCGATGATCAGCGGCACCAGCAGGTCGATCACGCGCCGCACCAGCGGGTTGATGTGCTCGGCCAGCAGGAAGAAACCGAAGTGGCGGTTGGTGTACACACCCGCCGCCGCGCCCATGCTCATCGCCGTGCTCAGCAGCAGCAGCGTCACCGGCTCGGTCCAGCTGGGCGAATCGTTGATCACGTAGCGGGCGAACACCTGCCAGCCCTGCACCACCACCAGCCCCAGCAGGGCCAGCACGGCGATATGGATGACGACGTCGGCCAGCTTGTCCAGCAGGTACTGGAAGCCGGTCGGCGCCGGAGTAGCGTTGGTCTCGGACATCAATGCAGGCCCCTCAGGCGAAGTCGCGGATGCGACGGTTGAGGTCGGCGATGTCCGCCTCGTTCATGTACTCGCGCAGCAGCGGCTCTGCGGCCTTGCGGAAGGCGGGGATGTCCACCGCGTTCGCCTTGACGCCATAGGCCAGCACGGCTTCGCGCGCCTTGTTTTCCGACGCATCCCACTCCTTGCGCATCACGTCCACCGACTGCCGCGCCAGCTCCAGCACCAGCTGGCGGTCGGCGGGCGAGAACGTCTCGAAGCTGCGGCGCGACATCAGCAGGATGTCAGGCGCGTAGGAGTGCTGGCTCTCGGACCAGTAGTGCGCCGCCTCGAAATGACGGCTGGAATGGAAGCTGCGCATGTTGTTCTCGGCGCCGTCGATCATGTGCGTCTCCATGCCGGAGAACGTGTCGCCCAGCGACATCGGCGTCGGGTTGGCACCGAACAGGCGCATCAGCTGAAGGAAGATGTCCGAGCTGGCCACGCGCAGCTTCAGGCCATGCAGGTCCTTCGGCTCCACGATCGGGTGTTTGGTGTTGTAGAAGCTGCGCGCGCCCGAGTCGTAGATCGCAAGACCCACCAGGTCGCGGCTTTCAAAGCCCTTGAGCACCGCATCGGCGATGCCGCCATCCAGTGCGCGGCGCATGTGCGCCACCGAGTCGAACACATACGGCAGGCACAGCGCACGGGTCAGCGGGAAGGCGTTGTTCAGTGCACCGGAATAGACGCGGGTGATGTCGATGGCACCGAAGCGCGCCATGTCGATCGCCTCGGACTCACGGCCCAGCTGGCCGGAGTGGTATTGGCTGATGCGCAGGCGGCCGCCGGTTTCACGTTCCAGCTGCTCGCCTATCCACTTCACCGCCGTGACCGTGGGGTAGTTGGCCACATGCACGTCGCTGGCGGTGAGCAGGTGGCTGCCATCAGCCGCTGCCTTTCTGCCCGCGCTGCAGGCGCCCAGCATCGGTGCCGCAAGCGCGCCCAGGCTGGTGGTGAGAAAACCTCGTCGTGTAACCATCGCGCCCTCCCGCGCTCTTCCGCCAGCGCGCCGGATCACCCGGCGGGCACAGCCCTGCAAGAAATGTCGCCACAACCGGCAAAGCGGATCAATGCCTGTTGTCCGACGCTGATGTCATGGATACCCGTGGCGTTGCCTGTCGCGATCAGCTCACCCTTCTTCAGGGGACGCCCACGCCTGGCCGAACGCGACAGCGCGAAGGCATAGGCCGCGCGCAGGCCACCGGGCAGGTGGGTGGCACCACCGGTACCGACAACGACGCCATCGATCTCGGTCTGCGCGCGCAGATCCGGTTCATCGCGCTTGGTCCAGTCGGTGACTTCCGCACCCAGCACCAGGCCATTGTTGTTGCCGAAGTCGGAAACCACCACGCGCGGGCCCAAGACATTGATCGTCGCCAGCGGGCTGCTGGCCACTTCGACGCCGATGAACAGGCGCGCGGGCAGGGCCTCGGCTTCTTCCGGAGTCCAGTCGAGCTTGTCCGCGGGGGCATCCGCCTCCAGCTGCAGCACGTATTCGGCTTCCACCGCGGCAAAGCCACCGGCGGCGGAGAACACCGGGATGTCTACGATGCTACCGGTAGCATTCCAGAGATTGCGCTTGAAGATCGGGCCCAGCAGGCGCTCGTCACCGGACGCATCGCGGCGCTCGGCGGCGATGTAACCCACCTTCCAGCCCACCACCTCGTCACCCCATTGCGCGATCGCCAGATCCTGCACGCGGTAGGCGGTCACCAGGTCATCAGGGATGCTGCCCGGGAAGTCCGGAAGCGAGCGGCCCTGGCGACGTGCTTCAACGAAACTGCGGGCGATCTCGTCCAGACCGCTATCCGACGGATGCTGGCTCCCTTGCATGTTGCTCAAGTGACTCTCCTGATGGCTTTGTTGCACCGCCCATCGACAGTGCTGTCCATGGCTGTATAAGGTAAACCGGTGTCATCTGACAATGTGCAGTGCACCAGAAGTCCTGCCGGCCTCTTGGGAGATTCGTCGCCATGCGCCCTGCCTCGCCCCTGAAACCCCTGTCACTGCTGGCTTTCGCCGCCCTGTCAGCGCTTTTCGGCGGTCCCGCGCTGGCCACCGACACGGGCGAACCGGCGCCCGGCTCGCCGGCGCGCATCGCGCTGTGGCCGCTGGGAGTGGCACCGGGGGACAAGCCGCTGCCGCAAGCCCAGCGCGTCATCGAGCGCAGCACCGACCCGGCGCTGCCAGACCGTTACACCGACCATGTCAGCGCCCCCTACCTCGTGGCCTACCGGCCTGATCGCCCCAACGGCACCGCCCTGCTGGTCATCCCGGGCGGTGGCTATCAGCGGGTGGTGCTGGACAAGGAAGGCACCGCCCTCGTACCCGCTTTCGTCGAACAGGGCGGCACCACCCTGTTCGTGCTGCGCTACCGCCTGCCCGGCGAGCAGGGCCGTGAAGACCGCGATGCCGCACTGGCCGACGCCCAACGGGCACTGCGGCTGATCCGTCATCGCGCAGGTGAATGGGGGCTGGATCCGAAGCGCGTCGGCGTCATGGGCTTCTCCGCAGGCGGCCACCTGGCCGCGCGTCTGGGCACCGGCTTCGACCACCCGGCCTACCCGGCCACCGACGCCATCGACCAGCAGAGCGCCCGCCCCGACTACCAGCTCCTGATCTATCCGGTCATCGACATGGCCGGCAGCGCCGCCCACCCGGGCTCGCGCCAGCGCCTGCTCGGTGCGACGCCCGGCAGCGCGCTGCAGCAGCGTTACTCAATGCAGCAGCAGGTTCGCGCCGACACGCCGCCCACCTTCCTGCTGCACGCCGCGGATGACGACGTCGTTCCGGTCAGCAACAGCCTGCTGATGTACCAGTCCCTGCTCGCGGCAGGTGTGCCCAGCGAAATGCACCTGTTCCCGAAAGGGGGCCACGGCTTCGGCACACGGGGCACCGCCGGCCTGACCACCGCCATCTGGCCTCGGTTGGCACTGGAATGGATCGCATCGCAGACACCCCAGCCGCCCGCAACCTCCGAAACGCCGACATCACCATGAGCCGAGTTCCGACCGATCCCCAGCGCCGCACCTTTCTGCGACAGGGCAGCCTGTTGACCCTCAGCGCCGCTGTCGCGGCAGGCAGCGCCACCGCCTGGGCACAACCTGGCCAGCGCACCGGCAGCAGCCCATTGGCGAAGGTGCGGGGTGGACGCCTGGCCGGGCAGACCGAAGACGGCATCCACGTCTTCCGGGGCATCGCCTACGGTGCCGACACCGCCCCGCGTCGCTTCCAGCCTGCCCTGCCGGAACTGCCTTGGCGCGGTGTCCGCGACGCGCTGGCGTACGGTGCCGCAGCGCCACAGGCCGGCAGTGACGGCCCCGGCAGCGAGGACTGTCTGTATCTCAACATCTGGACGCCTGCCCTGCGCGACGGTGGCAAGCGGCCCATCCTGTTCTACATCCACGGCGGCGCCTACAACAACGGTTCCGGCAGCGACCCGCTGTACGACGGCGGCAATCTGGCCCGACGAGGCGACGCCGTGGTGGTCACGGTCAACCATCGCCTCAACCTCTTCGGCTACCTCTATCTGGCCCAGCTCGGCGGCACGTCGCTGGCCGACTCGGGCAACGTCGGCCAGCTCGACCTGATCCAGGCACTGCACTGGATTCGGCAACATGCCGCCGAATTCGGCGCCGATGCCGACAACATCACCGTATTTGGCCAATCCGGTGGCGGCGCCAAGATCGCCTCGCTGATGGCCATGCCCGCCGCCAAGGGGCTCTTCCATCGCGCGTGGACCATGAGCGGCCAGCAAGTCACCGCCGCCGGCCCGCGCGCCGCCACGCAGCGTGCCCAGCAGGTGCTTGGCCATTTCGGCGTCACCGATCCCAACGCCCTGCGCAGCATGCCGGCAGCAAAGCTGCTGGAGGCGGTGAAGCTGCGTGATCCCTCCCGGGTGGAGAACACCGGCCTGTATCTCGGCCCCGTGCTGGACGCACGCAATCTACCCGTCCACCCGTTCTGGCCGGAGGCACCCGCGCAATCGGCCCATATCCCCATGGTCATCGGCAACACCCACGACGAGACCCGCGCCTTTCTGGGCAACGACCCCGGCAACCACACCCTCACCTGGGACGACCTGCCTGCTCGTCTGGAGACACAGCAGTACGTGGATCTGCTGCCATCGGTCGTCATCGCCGAGTATCGTCGGCTGTATCCGCACTACACCCCCTCCGAAGTATTCTTCGCCGCCACAACCGCGGGCCGCTCCTGGCGCGGTGCGGTCGAGGAACTGGAAGCGCGCGCCCGTCAGGGCGCCCCCACCTGGGCCTATCAGCTGGACTGGTATGACCTGGAAGGCGACGCCGCCCCGCTCCGCGCCTTCCACACCCTCGATATCCCGTTGGTGTTCGGCAACCTGCAGCAAGCCGGCTCCCGCACGGGCAACAGCGCAGGCGCCCAACGCGTCGCCAATGTCATGAGCGACGCCCTGATCGCCTTCGCGCGCCATGGCGACCCCAACCATGCGAGCATGCCGGATTGGCGACAATACGCGCTGGATCGCCGCCAGACGATGCTGTTCGACGCAGATTCCGTGCTTGCAGACGATCCGCGCGGTGGCGAGCGTCGCCTCTACCAGCAGGCCCCTTTCATCCAGCGCGGCACGTTCTGACACCGGCCCCAGAGGCCACTGACAGCAACAGAATCTTTACTCCGGTCGCCTACACTGCGGGCATGACATCGGAATTCCAGCACTACCCCGATTTCCCGGGCCGTCAGCACCTGCTCGACGGCATCGATGCCGCCGTGGAGAACGCTGATGCCGCCGCTGCCGTGATCCAGGTGCAGCGTGTGCTGGAACGGGCCATCAACGACCCGCGCATCAGCCTGCCGCCGATAGTCCACGCACCAGTCAGCGACCACTACGCCCGCCGCGAGCTTTACCGCAGCCCGCGCCACGGCTACAGCATCATCGCCATGACCTGGGGCCCCTCACAGGGCACCCCCCTGCACGATCACGACGGCCTCTGGTGCGTGGAGGGTGTCTGGCGCGGCCAGCTGGAGATCACCCCGTATCGCCTGCTCGAAACCGACGACGGCCAGTTCCGCTTCGCCCCGCGCGAATGCCTGCACGGCTGCCGCGGCAGCGCCGGCAACCTCATTCCGCCCGACGAATTCCACACCCTGCAGAACAGCAGCGCCCAAGACATCGCCGTCTCCGTGCATGTCTACGAGCGAGTGATGGAGCGCAGCCACGTGTTCGCGCCTCTGCCCGGCAAGCCCCAGTGGTACAGCCGCGAGTGCCGCCCCCTCACCACCGACGTCTGAAAGATTCCAACCATCGCACCGCTACCCCGTAGCCCGGGTAAGCAAAGCGCACCCGGGGCCGTTCTCATTCCGGCAGCGCCCGGCTTTCAGACTTTTAGATCCATCGGTAGCGCGGAACAAATCTCCAGATATCCGAATTCCGTCGGCCTCCCGGATGCGCTTCGCTTACCCGGGCTACGCATATTTGGATTCCAGGCGATTACCGCGCATCAAACAGACAAAGAAAAACCCCCGCAGCGAGCTGCGGGGGTTTAGGGATAAAACCTTGGCGATGACCTACTCTCGCACAGCTTGA
>DALZZG010000041.1:0-20494 GCA_031987665.1 Stenotrophomonas sp.
GCGCACTGCGCGATGCCGGCCAGCGTGCCGCCGCGCGCGAGGATTTCGACGCGGCTGCAGGTCTTGGTGCCGACCCGGCAGAGGTCGCCAGCCTGCAGCAGAGCCTGCTGCCGCGCATGGCCAATCCGGATGTGACCAACGTCGCCGGCTATCGCTGGGGCGCCAGCGCCGGCTGGGACCACACCCGTTTCAGCGGTGGCCGTGAAAGCTGGAACGATGCCGACCTGTCGCTGCGCCGCTATTTCGAGCGTGGCTCGCTGGGGCTGGAAATGCTGCGCGCGGATCACTTCGGCAGCAGCAACATCGCGTGGGCACTGGATGGCTATGCGCCGCTGTGGTCACGCGCGTATGCCAACCTGCGCTACCAGCAGGGGCCTTCCAGCGGCGTGCTGCCCAAGCAGGCGTGGCGTGCGGAGGTGTTCCAGGGCGTGGGCGATGGCTGGGAGTTGTCGGCCAGCGTCGATCACCTGCGTTTCTCTGGTGATACCGAGTTCTACGGCGTCGGCGTGGGCCGCTATGCCGGCAACTGGTATGGCCGCTACAAGTTGCAGCATGTGCCGGGTGTCGGCAGTGGCAGCTGGAGCCATCGGGTGATGCTGCGCAACTACTACAAGGGCGATGCCGACGACTATCTGGAAGTGAGCGTCAGCAGTGGCCGCAGCACCGACATGGACCGCTTCGGCAGCGTGGTGCGTGACAGCAACGCCGCTGTCAGCGTGGCATGGAAGCACTACGTCGCGCCCAACTGGGGCTTCAAGCTCGGCGCCGGTCATGCCGACGACGATGGTGGCTACAGCGAGCAGCGGGTGTCGTTCGCGCTGTATACGCGCTGGTAAGGAGTATGCAGGATGACGGTTGAGCACAGCGGCAACGCATGGTCGCGCTTTTCCTCTGCCTTTCCGGCGCTGCTGCTGGCGCAGCTGGTGCTGGTGGCCGGCGTGGTGATCAACGGCGGGGCATGGCGCGGCGGCCAGGGTGGCGCCATCACCGGTGTTGCATTGATGCAGTCCGGTCTGGTGCTGCTGCGGCTGGTGCCGCTGCTGCTGTTGCTGTCGCTGCCGCTGCTGGCCATCCGTCGTCCGGTGCTGCGCGCCCTGCTGCTGGCCTTGTTGTGGACGGTGCCGGTCGTGGTGCAGGCCTTGCTCGACCAGTACTACCAGGTGGCGCATGTGCCGCTGGGGGCAGACCTGTTCGGCTACAGCGCGGCGGAAGTCCGCACCACGCTCGCTGATGGAGCGCCGTTGAACCTGCGCAGCATCCTGGCCTTCCTGCTGCCGTTGGTGGTGCTGTGGGCATGGCTGTGGTGGTGGGGCCGGCGCACGCTGCAGGGTTCGGTGCTGTGGACCACGCTGCTGCTGGTCGCCGGCCTGCTGGCGTGGGTGCTGCCGCTACCCACCGGTGCCACCACGCTGAAGGACGTATCGGCGCGCGAACTGGCCAGCGACAAGCTGGCATGGTTCAGCAGTGACGTGCGTCGCTGGTACACGGGCGATGCCGCACATCTGGCCAGCGGCGAGGCATCGACGGACGCGGCGCAGGACGTGCTGCCACCGCTCGACCCGACCTACCCCTTCCTGCACCCGGAGCAGACGCCCGATGCGCTGGGCGACTACTTCATGCCCAGCCACGACGGCAGCAGGCCGAACGTGGTGGTCATCGTTGTCGAAGGGCTGGGGCGTTCCTTCTCCGGTCCGCAGGCACCGTTGGGCAGCTTCACGCCGTTCCTCGACGATCTGGCCGCGCACAGCCTGTATTTCGACAACTTCCTCGCCAACCAGGGCCGCACCTTCGGTGTGCTGCCCACGCTGTTCGGCTCGGCGCCGTTCGCCGAGCAGGGCTTCACCGCGCTGGGCGCGAAGATGCCCGCGCATCCGGGGCTGTTCAACGTGCTGGGCGAGCAGGGATATCACACGGCGTTCTACAACGGCACCGACACCACGTTCGACAATGAGAAGGGCTACATGGAGCTGCAGCAGGTGCAGCAGCTGGTGGATCTCAACAGTTTCGGCAGCGGCTACCAGCGCAACCCGTTCAGCTCCTGGGGTTACCCGGACAAGGAAGTGGTGTCGCGCGTGCTGGCCGACAACGACACGCTGCGCACGCCGTTCCTGCTGGCGCTGCAGACCATGTCCATGCATACGAGCTACGAGTTTCCCGGTCAGGACGCCTACCGCACGCGCATGGAACAGCGCCTTCAGGAGTTGAAGATTCCGGCGGACAGGTTGTCTGCGTATCGCAGCGACGCGGCCATCTACAGCACCATCCTGTATACCGATGACCAGCTGCGCCGCTACTTCGACGGCGTGTCGAAGGCACCGTGGTATGCCAACACCATTTTCGTCATCACCGGTGACCACCGCCTGCCGGAGATTCCGATGGATGCGCATGTGGATCGCTACCATGTGCCGCTGATCATCCACTCGCCTCTGCTCAGGCAGCCACGCCGCATCCGCGCGGTGTCCTCGCAGCTGGATGTCACGCCGTCGCTGATGGCGCTGCTGTCCAATACCTACGGCCTGCAGCGGCCAGCGCAGACCGCGTGGCTGGGCACCGGGCTGGACATGGCTGAGAGCTTCCGCAACACGCATGTGCTGCCGCTGCAGCAGACCAAGACCAGCGCGCCGGAATATCTGGCCGACCGCTGGTGGCTGCGCGACGGCAAACTCTATGAGCTGCAGGACGGCATGCATCTGGCCGAGACGGACGACACCGCAGCCCGCGACTGGGTGCTGCGCCGCCTGCAGCGCTACACGCAGGCCAACGCGACCTTCATGCAGCAGCAGGCGCTGATGCCGGACGGCGGCAAGACCACGCTGGTGGCCTATCAGGCGCCACCGCCGACGCAGACGATGGCTGCACCCGCGCCGGTCACGCAGGGCGTGTCGATGGAATCGGCGCAGCTGGCCGCCGCAGCGAACGGGCGCGGCATGCAGCTCACGGCGGTGTTCAGCAATGGTGACGCCAAGCCGAGCCGCGTGTTCGTACCGCTGGCGGTGATGGCCACCGAGCAGGGGCGTGAGCTGAAGGAAATCTATGGCGCGGCGGTGCAGCTGCCGGCGCGGGGGCGCCAGCAGGTGCAGCTTGCACTCCCGCATCTGGACGACTGCACGGCGCGCTGCTTCGTCTCCGTGTTCCCGTCCGACCCGGATACCGGCAAGGCCATCGGCCAGGGGCGCTACCATCTGCCGCTGCAGGCGGTCGACGGCAGTGGAGGTGCACAATGAAGCCGTGGTTCGCAGGTGGCCTGGCGCTGCTGCTGTGCAGTCTTCCAGCCACGATGCTGGCGAAGGCCAGCCGTGCGTTCTGGACGTGGGAGGCCGAGTCCTATGCCATGGTCGAAAGTCCGGACGTGGCCGAAGAAGCCATCGCCTATCTCAAGACCCAGCACATCGACACGCTGTACCTGTACGCGGACGCGTTCAAGGGCCGCAACCTGATCGTCGATCAACCGCAGCTGTACCACGCCTTCATCGCGCGCATGCACGGGCAGGGCATGAAGGTCTACGCGCTGCTGGGCTCGGCCTATCTCAACACCGAGAACTATGTGCTGCCCTCGCACCGTGCAGAGGCCGAGGCGATGTTCCGCCGCGTGGTGGAGTACAACGCGACCGCGCCCGAGGACGCCCGTTTCGATGGTGCCAACCTCGACATCGAGCCGCACATCCTCGACCAGTGGGATGACGACACCCGCGAAGGGCTGCTGGCTGGCTTCCTGGACATGAGTGCGGCGGTGATGCGGATCAAGCGCGAGCACGGCGCCACGCTGGCGGTGGGGCCAGCCATCCCGTTCTGGCTCGATGGCATCGAGCTGGAATGGAAGGGCAGGCGCAGGCCGGTGAGCGAGCACACCATCGACGTGTACGACTACGTGGCGCTGATGGACTACCGCGACAAGGCCGAGGGCAGGGACAGCATCCTGTCGCATGCGGAAAGCGAGATCGCCTATGCCAACACGGTGGGCAAGAAGGTGGTGATCGGGCTGGAGGTTTCTTCCAACGACATCGACAAGGTCACCTTCCATGAGGAAGGGCCGAAGGTGTTCGAGCAGGAAGTGGCCAAGGTGGAACGCGCGCTGGGCGGTGAGCCGTCGTTCGCCGGCTTCGCCATCCATCACTACCGCGCCTGGCGGCGCTGGGCGGCGCAGGAGTGGGAGTGAGGGTGGTGGTGCGCTGAAAGCTTACCCCTCCCCAGCCCTCCCCTTGCCTTCGGCAAAGGGAGGGGGCTTCAGCGTCCCATTCTTTGCTGTAGGCCGGGGAGGGGGTTTTCTCCCTCCCTTTTGCGCAGCAAAGCGGAGGGCCGGGGAGGGGTGCCTTCGCCTTTCGCACACTCCCCCATGACAGCCACGAACGACCGCTTCTCCCCGAACCGGCACGCAATGCAGCAAACCGCAGCACCCCAGCCCTTACAATGCGCCGATGGGGACGGGTCTGATTGAAATCTCGGAACGGCTGGCGATACCGGAAACGGAGATCGTCGAGCGTTTCGTGCGCGCCAGCGGTGCCGGCGGGCAGAACGTCAACAAGGTTTCCACCGCCGTGGAGCTGCGCTTCGACGTGGCCAATTCGCCCTCGCTGCCCGACGCCCTGCGCGAGCGCCTGCTCGCCCGCCGCGACCGGCGCATGACCAGCGAAGGCGTGCTGGTGATCGACGCCCAGCGCTTCCGTACCCAGGACCGCAACCGCCAGGACGCGCGCGACCGTCTGGTGGGCTTCATCCAGGCCGGGCTGTCCGTGCCCAAGGCCCGGGTGGCGACCAAGCCCACCTACGGTTCCAAGCTGCGCCGGCTCGACCAGAAAAAGGAACGCGCGCAGATCAAGCGCGGCCGTTCACAACGCAATTGGGAGTAATGCTTGAGCAAGTCCATGCCGGTGGTGCCCGAGATTCCGCCGAACGTGCCGCGGGTCAAGGCCAATGCGTTCACCCGCTGGCTGGGGCGCAGCATCCTGCGGCTGGGCGGCTGGCGCATCCGTGGGCCGATTCCCGACCTGTCCAAGGCGGTGGTGATCGCCGCGCCGCATTCCTCCAACTGGGATGGCCTGTGGGGCCTGGCGGCGAAGATGGCGCTGGGTCTGGAGGCGCGCATCCTGGGCAAGGACAAGCTGTTCTGGTGGCCGCTGGGCAACGTGCTGCGCAGCATGGGCGTGGTGCCACTGGACCGCAGCTCGCCACAGGGCACCGTGGGGCAGGCGGTGGCGATGATCCAGGAGAGCCCGCGCATCTGGTTCGCGCTGGCACCTGAAGGCACGCGCAAGCCGGTGAAGGAATGGAAGACTGGCTTCCTGCGCATCGCGCGCATGGCGCAGGTGCCGATCATCCCGGCGTACTTCCATTATCCCGAGCGCGTGCTCGGCTTTGGCCCGGCAATGGAAACCACGGGCGACGACGTGGCCGACATGGCCGCCATCCGCCAGTGGTACCGCCAGTGGATGGGGCGCAACCGCGGCACTGGCTGAGCCGGGTTTCTGCTGCACCTCTGCTGCACATCTGCTGCACATCTGCGGCGCAACATGAACGCCTGCCCATGCACCACGACCGGCACATGCCGGCGCTGGCTGATGGGAGTAGGGTTGTCGGCTGGTCCACGCCTGTACCCAAGGAGCTGTTTCATGTCGCGTACCGTTGTTCTGGCCGCCGCCATCAGTCTTGCGCTGGCCGCCTGTTCCGGCAAGGAGTCCACCCCACCCGTGAGCGCTACCACCCCCGCACCCGCCGGCCAGCCGGCCGACGCTTCGACCAACCCGTTCATGGCGGTCAGCACGCTGCCGTTCCAGGCGCCGGCCTTCGACAAGATCAAGGACAGCGACTACCTGCCGGCATTCGAGGAAGGCATGCGCCAGCAGCTGGCCGAGATCAGGCAGATCACCGACAACACCCAGCCGGCGACCTTCGACAACACCCTGCTGCCGATGGAGAAATCCGGCGCCATCCTGGACCGCGTCAGCCGAGTGTTCTTCAGCGTGGTGCAGGCCGATACCAACCCGGAGCGGCAGAAGATCCAGGAAGACGTGGTGCCCAAGCTCGCCGCGCATGGCGATGCCATCCACCTCGATGCCAAGCTGTTCGAGCGCGTGAAGGCGGTCTATGACGGCCGTGCCAGCGCCGGGCTCGACCCGGAGCAGCTGCGCGTGGTCGAAGAGACCTACAAGGGCTTCGTGAAGGCCGGTGCCCAGCTCAGCGACACCGACAAGGAAACGCTGAAGCAGTACAACGCCGAGGAAGCCACGCTCTCCAACGACTTCCACAACAAGCTGGTGGCCGCCACCGCCGCCGGTGCGGTGACCATCGACGACAAGGCGAAGCTGGCCGGTCTGTCCGACGGTGACGTTGCCGCCGCCGAAGACGCCGCCAAGGGCCGCAAGCTTGACGGCAAGTGGGTGCTGAGCCTGCAGAACACCACCCAGCAGCCGGTGCTGATGTCGCTGCAGGACCGCGATGTGCGCGCCAAGGTGCTGGAGGCGTCGGAAACCCGTACCGAACACGGCGATGCCAACGACACGCGCAAGATCATCCAGCGTCTGGCCCAGCTGCGCGCGGCCAAGGCCAAGCTGCTCGGCTTCCCGAACTACGCCGCCTACAACCTCACCGACCAGATGGCGCAGACGCCCGAGCACGCGCTCAAGCTGCTGACCGACACCGTGCCGGCGGCCACCGCGAAGGCGCGTGGCGAACTGGCCGAGATCCAGAAGGTGATCGACGCGCAGAACGGTGGCTTCAAGGCCGCCGCCTCGGACTGGGACTTCTACGCCGAGCAGGTGCGCAAGGCCAAGTACGACCTGGACGAATCGCAGATCAAGCCGTACTTCGAGATGGACAACGTGCTGCAGAACGGCGTGTTCTTCGCCGCCAACCAGCTCTACGGCCTGACCTTCAAGGAACGCAAGGACCTGCCGGTGTACAACCCGGACGTGCGCGTGTTCGAGGTCAGCGATGCCGATGGCAAGCCGCTGGCGCTGTTCTACGCGGACTACTTCAAGCGTGACAGCAAGTCCGGTGGCGCGTGGATGGATGTGTTCGTCGAACAGGACGGCCTGACCGGTGCCAAGCCGGTGGTCTACAACGTCTGCAACTTCACCAAGCCTGCCGCCGGCCAGCCGGCGCTGCTGAGCTGGGATGACGTGACCACGATGTTCCATGAGTTCGGCCACGCGCTGCACGGCATGTTCTCCAATGCCAAGTACCCGAGCGTTGCCGGCACCGCCGTGCCGCGTGACTTCGTGGAGTTCCCGTCGCAGTTCAACGAGCACTGGGCATCGGACCCGAAGGTGTTCGCCAACTACGCCAAGCATTACCAGACCAAGGAAGCGATGCCGCAGGCGCTGGTGGACAAGATCGCCAAGGCCAAGACCTTCAACCAGGGCTACATGACCACCGAATACCTGTCCGCCGCATTGCTGGACATGGCGTGGCACACCCAGGGGGCCGATGCGCCACTGCAGGACGTGGACACGTTCGAGGCCGATGCGCTCAAGCGCTACAAGGTGGATCTGGCGCAGGTGCCGCCGCGTTACCGCAGCAGCTACTTCGACCACATCTGGGGCGGTGGGTATTCGGCTGGTTACTACGCCTACTTCTGGGCGGAGATGATCGACCATGACGCCTTCGAGTGGTTCAAAGAGCATGGCGGCCTGACCCGCGAGAACGGCCAGGTGTTCCGCGACAAGATCCTGTCCATCGGCAACACGCGCGATCTGGCAACCGCCTACCGCGACTTCCGTGGCAAGGACCCCAGCGTCGAACCGCTGCTGCACAACCGCGGCCTGAAGTAAGCCGCTGCACCCAAGAAAGCCCCTCTCCCGAAAGCGGGAGAGGGGTTGGGGTGAGGGCAGCCGCTGAGGGCAGCCGCACAGGCGTTACGGGAACCGATGTTGTTGGCACGGAGACGGGCGCACTACGACACCCGCCCCTCAAAGCCGGCTCACCATCTTCAACCGCACCTGCGCGGCAGACACCTCATGCCGCTGCGCCGCCAGCGCGCACAGCCGATCCAGCAGCCCCTGCGGATCGTCCTCCAGCGGGTCGCCATCCTCCATGCGCAGCGCCAGATGGCCCCACCAGAACGGGTGGCCGTCCACGTAGATCTCGTAACCGGCGACGTACTGATGCCCGTGCCGCATCTCAGGTGCCCACATGCACGCGGTTGCCGGCCTCGCTGCAGCCCAGGTGTTCCAGCGCCATCTCCAGCGCCAGCACATAGCTCTGCGCACGGAAGCCCTGCGCCACGCCCAGACGTTGCGAGCCCTGCGGCGCAAGATGCGGCTCCAGCGCATGACCGTCATCGTCATGCACTTCGACGTAGGCATTGCGCAGGCGCGGCAGCAGGCGCTGCAGGCGTTCGCTGTGCACGCAGGCGCCCGGCGCGAGCAGGGTGACTTCGCCGTCACTGTGGTCGGCAGCGCACAGCGCTTCGATCAGCTCCTGCTCGCAGTGACAGGTACGCACCGCGATGCTGGTGCCGGTGTCGAGCGCGCGGTGCACCAGCGACTTCATCACCACATCGGGAATGGGCGCAGCCGCATGCTGCAGCGGACCGCGACCCTCGGGCCCGCGCACGATGAAAATGGACATGGCTCAGCCCTCCTTCTTCGCCTGCAGGCGGCGCACGACGATGGCCAGCGACAGCTGACAGGTCCGGTCGCTTTCGCTGCCGCAGACCAGCACCGCCGGCGCATGCTGCGGGTGCAGATGGGTATCCATCGCATCGGCTTCGCTGCGGGCGAATTCGATATTGGGCGCGGGCAGCGCGTCCAGTGCCGCACGCAGGGCAGGGCCATGCGTTTCCCACTGCGCGGCGTTGGCCGCAGCGGCCTCGATCAACACCCATGCCGGCTGGCTTCCGTGCGCATGCTGCAGGCAGCGCGCCAATGCAGGCAGCGAGTCGCAGTCATGGCAGGACAGCACATGCCCGGCAACCGTGGCTGGGAGCCGTGAAGTGCCCGGCGCGGCACCTTGGCGCGCGCTCCGGATCAACAGGATGGTCATGTCACACCTTTGCCGAGCGCCCTTCGGCGCGGTGGTGAAACGATGCGCCTGCGCGGCATAAAGCCGCCATGCCGTGGCGGGCGAGGGGGCGTAAACACTGCGTAGCTTTGAGGGGCTTCCAGGTCGCGGCATACGGGTTCGGGCTGAATGCGTGGGGCTGCGGAACTTGCCGCGCGGCAACGGGTCAATCGCCTCATCACCCTGCCAGGAACGGCCATGAACGACGCACGCACTGCTCCCCCTCCGCGCCATCCCGTGCTTGCCTGGCTGCGGCGCGAAGCCTTCCCGCTGGTAGTGATGCTGCTGTTGCTGGGCGCGGCGCGCGACAGCCTGGCCAACCACTACCAGGTGCCGAGCGGCTCGATGCAGCCCACGCTGCAGCCGGGCGACCGGGTGGTGGTGGACATGCGTGCCTATGGCCTGCGCCTGCCGTTCACCGACATGCAGCTGCTGGCCGCCGGCCAACCGCAGCGCGGTGACGTGGCGGTGTTCGATTCACCGGCGGACGGCACGCGCCTGATCAAGCGCGTGGTCGCCGTCGCAGGTGACCGCGTGGAACTGCACGATGGCTACCTCAGCATCAACGGCCAGCCGTTGCAGCAGTCGCTGGCCAACGAGGCCTTCGACGGCAAGCAGGTGCAGCTGGACCTGCGCGATGGCGGTGGCCCGGACATCGCCGGCATCACCATTCCCGACGGCAAGCTGCTGGTGCTGGGTGACCACCGTGGCAACAGTTTCGATGGGCGCTTCTTCGGCATGGTCGATGCCGACAGCGTCTACGGCAAGGCGGTGGCGGTGTACTGGCGGCGTGGCGAAGGGCTGGCGTGGCAGACGCTGTGAGGGCGCTTTCGGCCACCCCGCCACAGGCGGATGATGGCGACGCAACCAGCGGCTACCGCTCCGAATGCCCCGTGTCGTCGTACTGCCGTGGCGCGAACAGATCCGGCTGGATCAGCTCGACGAATGCGCGTGCCTGCGGTGACAGCACCTTGCCGCGCCTGACCACCACGCCGTAGCTGCGCGAAGGGAAGTAGTCGCTCATCGAACGGGTTGCCAGCTTGTCGCGGTCGGCGTCGTTCAGGCACAGCGCGGTGACGATGGAAATGCCCATGCCCATCGCCACGTACTGCTTGATGACCTCCCAGCCACCCACTTCCAGCGCCACCGTGTAGGGCACGCGGTGCTGCTGGAACACCAGATCCACCAGCCGCCAGGTGATCTGCCGGCGCGGCGGCAGGATCAGCGGCCACGGGGACAGGTCTTCCAGGGTCACGTTCTTCTTGCGCGCCAACGGGTGGTCGGGCGGGGTGATCAGCACCTGGTCGAAGCGGTAGACCGGCGCGTAGCTCAGGTCAGCCGGTACATCGAGCATCGAGCCAATGGCCAGGTCGGCGGCGTCGCTGCGCAGCAGGTCGGTGCCGTCGGCGCTGATCGCGTTGTGCAGGATCAGGCGTACGTCAGGATGCTCACGGCGGAAGTTTTCGACGATTTTCGGCAGCAGATACAGGATGGTCGAGGAATTTGCGGCGATGTTCAGCTCGCCCGCATCCAGCCCGCCCACCTTCTCGCGGAAGCGGGGGATCAGCCCGTCCAGGTTTTCCACCAGTGGCTGGGCCATGTCGTACAGCAGTTGGCCCTCGCGGCTGGGCACCAGACGGCGCCCGCTGCGCTCGAACAGCACCACCCCCAGCTCCCGTTCCAGCGCCTGCAGCTGCAGGCTGACGGCAGGCTGGCTGACAAAAAGCGCTTCGGATGCGCGCGAAACCGAGCCCAGGCGCACCGTCTGCAGGAAGGCACGCAGTGGCTTGAGCTTGTCGGATTTGTAGGAAAAACGCGGGGTTGCGTCTGATTTCTTGGCCATGGCGCGCCAATTATTAGCACAACTTATAGGAAACATTGCAAAAACTGTTTTGTTAAATAAGTCCCTTTGGAAGCACGTTGGAGTCCCCGCCACCCGCAGGAACCTCCGATGTCAGCCGTCGCCCAAGCCATTCCCGCGCAGACCACCCCGCGCCCGACCCCGGGCATCTCCCTGACCACCCAGCTGGCCGGCCAGTCCGCGCTGCTGCCGGCAGGCGCACTCGGGCTGCTGGTATCGCTGCACCGGGCGGTGGAGCCGGAGCGCCAGCAGCGGCTGGCCGAGCGCCGGCAGCGGCAGGCCTTCTTCGACCAGGGCGGCGCGCCGGATTTCCGCCAGGACACCCGCGCCATCCGCGACGGTGACTGGACGGTCGCCCCCATTCCCGCCGCGCTGCAGGACCGCCGCGTCGAGATCACCGGTCCCACCGACCCGAAGATGGTCATCAACGCGCTGAACTCCGGCGCCAAGGTGTTCATGGCCGACTTCGAGGATTCCACCTCGCCGACCTGGCGCAATGTGCTGGCCGGCCAGCAGACCATGATCGGCGCAGTGCGCGGCGATCTGGAGTTCACCGCGCCGGCCGCCAACGGCAAGCCGGGCAAGCACTACACGCTGCGCCCGTACGACGAGCAGGCGGTGCTGATCGTGCGCCCGCGTGGCTGGCACCTGGACGAGAAGCATGTGCTGATCGACGGCCAGCCCATCGCCGGTGGCCTGTTCGACGCCGCGGTGTTCGCCTTCCACAACGCCCACGCGCTGATGGACAAGGACCGCGGCCCGTACTTCTACCTGCCCAAGCTGCAGTCGATGGAAGAGGCGGCGCTGTGGGAGACCGCGCTGTCGCACATCGAGGGCATGCTGGGCCTGCCGCACGGGCAGATCAAGGTCACGGTGCTGATCGAAACGCTGCCGGCGGTGTTCGAGATGGACGAGATCCTGCACGCGCTGCGTGAGCGCATCGTCGGCCTGAACTGTGGCCGCTGGGATTACATCTTCTCCTACCTGAAAACCTTCCGCCGCCATGCCGACAAGGTGCTGCCCGAGCGTGGGCAGGTGACGATGACCCAGCCGTTCCTGAAGGCCTATTCGGAGCTGCTGATCCAGACCTGCCACCGCCGTGGCGCGCATGCGATGGGTGGCATGGCCGCGCAGATTCCGATCAACCATGACGCCGCCGCCAACGAGCAGGCCATGGCCCGCGTGCGCGCCGACAAGCTGCGCGAAGTGACCGCCGGCCATGACGGCACCTGGGTGGCGCACCCGGCGCTGATTCCGGTGGCGCGCGCCATCTTCGACGAGCACATGCCCGCGCCGAACCAGCACAACGTGCTGCGCCGTGACGTGCATGCCCGTCGCGAGGACCTGATCGCGCCGTGCACCGGCACCATCACCCGCGCCGGCTTCGAGAACAACGTCGAAGTGTGCGTGCGTTACATGGCCGCATGGCTGGACGGCAACGGCTGCGTGCCCATCCACAATCTGATGGAGGACGCGGCCACCGCCGAGATCAGCCGCAGCCAGATCTGGCAGTGGCTGCATGCCGGCAGCCAGCACCTGGACGACGGCACCGCCATCGATTTCGCCCTGCTGGACAGCACGCTGCGCGCGCTGCCGGCCAGGTTGGGCGATACCTCCGCGCTGCCCGGTGGCAGCCGCATCACCCAGGCCATCGGCCTGCTCGACCAGCTCAGCCGTGCCGACGAGCTGGCCGAGTTCCTGACCCTGCCGGCCTACCGGCAGATCGATTGACCTTCCCCCCTACGCACGCATTCCATCATTCGAGGACGCCACGATGAGCACCTACCAGCAACAGATCGACGCCCTGCAGCAGGACTGGGACACCAACCCGCGCTGGAAGCAGATCAAGCGCACCTACACTGCCGCCGACGTGGTGCGCCTGCGCGGCAGCGTGCAGCCGGAATACACGCTGGCCAAGCGCGGCGCGCAGCGCCTGTGGGAACTGGTCAACGGTGGCGCGAAGAAGGGTTACGTCAACGCCTTCGGTGCGATCAGCGCCGGCCAGGCCATGCAGCAGGCCAAGGCCGGGCTGGAAGCGGTGTACCTGTCCGGCTGGCAGGTGGCTGCCGATGGCAACACCTCCGAAACCATGTACCCGGACCAGTCGCTGTACGCCTACGACTCGGTGCCGACCATGGTCCGCCGCATCAACAACACCTTCCAGCGCGCCGATGAAATCCAGTGGAAGAACATCATCGACGGCAAGGTGAAGGAGCAGGATGCCATCGACTTCTTCCTGCCCATCGTCGCTGACGGCGAGGCCGGCTTCGGCGGCGTGCTGAACGCCTACGAGCTGATGAAGAACATGATCACCGCCGGTGCCGCCGCGGTGCACTTCGAGGACCAGCTGGCGGCGGTGAAGAAGTGTGGCCACATGGGCGGCAAGGTGCTGGTGCCGACGCAGGAGGCCATCCAGAAGCTGTCCGCCGCGCGTCTGGCCGCCGACGTGCTGGGCGTGCCGACCATCGTGCTGGCGCGTACCGACGCCGAGGCCGCCAACCTGCTGACCAGCGACTTCGATGCCAACGACAAGCCGTTCGTCACCGGCGAGCGCACGGCGGAAGGCTTCTACCGCGTCAGGAACGGCCTGGAGCAGGCGATCAGCCGTGGCGTGGCCTACGCCCCGCATGCGGACCTGGTGTGGTGCGAAACCGGCACGCCGGATCTGGGGTTTGCCCGCGAGTTCGCGCAGGCCGTCCACGCAGCGTGCCCGGGCAAGCTGCTGTCCTACAACTGCTCGCCCTCGTTCAACTGGAAGAAGAACCTGGACGACAAGACCATCGCCCGCTTCCAGGACGAGCTGGCCGCGCTGGGCTACAAGTACCAGTTCATCACCTTGGCCGGTATCCACATCAACTGGTTCAACACCTTCAAGTTCGCCCACGACTACGCCCGCGGCGAAGGCATGCGCCACTACGTGGAGCAGGTGCAGGAGCCGGAATTCGCTGCGCGCGAGAAGGGCTACACCTTCGTTTCGCACCAGCAGGAAGTGGGCGCGGGCTACTTCGACGATGTCACCACGGTGATCCAGGGCGGCGCTTCCAGCGTGACCGCGCTGACCGGTTCCACCGAGGAAGAGCAGTTCGCCACCGAGGAAGCCGTGGCCTGAGTCCCGCATCACCGATCCTGCAGCAACCTTGGGGGGCTCCTGTGAGCCCCTTCTTTTTTGGCGGCTGTCCCTACCGCACCGCGCGCCGCCATGACGGCACTCTTACGGTTGCACGGCATTCTGTTGGCATGAAGTGTGCGTTTGCGCATACATTTTGGTGATAGTCTTGTGAAATCCACCGCATTCAGCTGCGGTGGTCCATGGGGCAACGGATGACCGACATGGTGTCAGGGGGCATGGCGAAGCAGTCTCAGCCGCTTGCGGATCACGCCGCGGGAAGCGCGGTGTTGCCTGCGCAGTTGTCAGCGACGGAGTTCTCGCTGTTCGCGCAGTTCGGCAGCCATCGCCGGCTGGCCACCGATGAAGTGCTGTACCAGCGCGGCGATCCGTCCGCGTCGATGTACATCATCGTCAACGGCGCGGTCTGCCTGGATTTCGGTACGGGCATTGCGACACGCCAGCTGGGCAGCGGCGACTTCTTCGGTGAGCTGGGCACGCTGACGGACCGCCACCCGCGCAACCACGAAGCACGCGCCAGCTGCGACACGCTGTTGATCGAGCTGACCCCCGAAGGCTTCAGCCAGCTGGTGGACCAGGACCCGGCGATGATGGTGTTCTTCCTGCGCCGTACGCTGGCGCGGGTGGTCTCCAGCGAGCAGAGCCTGATCAACCAGCTCAGCCGCCGCAACCACGAGTTGGAGACGGCGCTGGGCAATCTGTACAGCGCCACGCACGAGCTGGATCACACCCGCGCGCTGGTCTACAGCGACGACCTCACCGGCCTGCACAACCGTCGCTCGCTCACCGCCTATCTGCACCGCTCGCACCGCAGCGAGGGCAGGCCGCAGGGGCTGCTGCTGATCGACTGCGACGACTTCAAGGGCCTGAACGACCGTCATGGCCATCTGGCAGGCGATCAAGCGCTGCAGTGCATGGGGCGGATACTCAACTCGGTGGTGGGCAGGGACGACATCGCCTGTCGCCTGGGAGGCGATGAGTTCTGCATCCTGCTGCGCCATGCCACGCCGGAACGCATGTCACGCGTGGCCGCCTTCGTGCTGGACGCGGTAGGCAATCTGGCGAACTTCCCGGGTGGCGTCGCCGGCACAAGTTCGGTGAGCATCGGCATGACCCTGATCGGCGAGCAGCTGCACTGGAACGAGGCCTACAACCTCGCCGACCGCGCCCTCTACGAAGCCAAACGCCAAGGCGGCGGCCGCGCCGAATGGCCCCCAACCGAGCCACGCCGAACCCTCGCGCCGTAATCCGCACCCGTAGCCCGGATAAGCGCAGCGCATCCGGGGCTCTTCGCCAAGAACGCAACAGATGCCGGCGCGGGGTGTGTGAGGAAAGCAATTGCAGGCCTTCCGCGAGCCGACAACCCGCATGCCTCCCGGGTGCGCGTTGCTTACCCGGGCTACGAATGCGGGGTCGCTATGGCCGCGCGGATCAGCCTGCCTCGAAATCCACCAGCACGGCGCCGTCGCCTACCTGGTCGCCGGCCTTGGCGCGGAAGCCGTGCACGGTTCCGTCGGCGGGGGCCTGCAGGGTGTGCTCCATCTTCATCGCTTCCATCACCAGCAGCGGCGTGCCGCGGCTGACGGTGCTGCCCGGTTCGACCAGCAGCGCCACCACGCGCCCCGGCATCGGTGCGAGCAGGCTGCCGCCGTGGTCGCTGGCGGTGTCGGCATCGGCGACCGGATCATGCAGGGTGAAGCGCAGCTGGCGTTCGTTGCCGAACAGGTACAGCGTCGCGCCATCGCGCAGGGCATCGCCACGATGGAGGCGCTCGTCCACCTGCAGGGCGTAGGTGTCCCCCTGCAGCTGTCCTTCGACCTGCACCGGTTTGCCGTCGTCGAAACGCACCTGCCAGCCGTCGCCAAGACGCTGCACCTGCATCGCGCGCCGCTGCTCAAGATGCTCCAGCGTGAGCGAACGCGCGGCGGCACCGGCAAGGCGCCAGCCATCGGCGATGGCCCAGGGCGAAGCATCGTCGTGCGTGGATGCCGTGGTGCGCGTGGCCAGTACCGCCGCCAGCGCCCAGTCGGCATCGTTGACGGCAACGTGGTGGATATCCAGCGCATCGCGCTCGCGTTCGATCAGCGCGGTGTCCAGATCGGCGTGGCGGAAGGAGTCGGTCATCACCAGCCTGCGCAGGAACGCGGCATTGGTGGTAACGCCGATCACCTGGCACTGTGCAAGCGCGCGCTGCATGCGCTGCAGCGCACTGTCGCGGTCCTCGTCCCAGACGATGAGCTTGGCGATCATCGGGTCATAGAACGGGGTGATGGCATCGCCCTGTTCCACGCCGGCATCCACACGCACATGCGCGCTGGCCTGCGGCAGGCGCAGATGACGCAGCGTGCCGGTGGAGGGCAGGAAGCCACGGTCGGCATCCTCGGCGTAGAGGCGCGCCTCGATGGCGTGGCCGTGGATCCGCAGCTGCTCCTGCTGCAGCGGCAACGGCTGGCCAGCGGCCACGCGCAGCTGCCATTCCACCAGGTCGGTACCGGTGATCAGTTCGGTGACCGGGTGCTCGACCTGCAGCCGGGTGTTCATTTCCATGAAGTAAAAGTCGCCATCGGGGCCGGCGATGAACTCCACCGTGCCGGCGCCGACGTAACCCACGGCGCGTGCGGCGTCGGTGGCGGCCTTGCCCATGGCGGCACGCCGTTCGGCGGTCATGCCGGGCGCGGGCGCTTCTTCCAGCACCTTCTGGTGGCGGCGCTGCACCGAGCAGTCGCGCTCGAACAGATACACCACGTTGCCGTGGCTATCGCCGAACACCTGGATTTCGATATGGCGTGGCCGCTCGACGTATTTCTCGACCAGCACATGCGCATTGCCGAAGGACGCCTGCGCCTCGCGCTGGCAGCTTGCCAGCGCCGCCTCGAAATCGGCGCTGGCTTCGACCTTGCGCATGCCCTTGCCGCCGCCGCCCGCGCTGGCCTTGATCAGCACCGGGTAGCCGATGGCATCGGCCTGCGCGCGCAGGAATGCCGGCTCCTGCTGCTCGCCGTGATAGCCCGGCGTCAGCGGCACGCCGGCTGCCTGCATCAGCGCCTTGGCCGCGCTCTTGTCGCCCATCGCATCGATGGCGCTTGCGGGCGGTCCGATGAAGACGATGCCTGCCTCGGCGCAGGCGCGCGCGAAGCCGGCGTTCTCGGACAGGAAGCCGTAGCCGGGATGGATGGCCTGCGCACCGCTGCGGCGTGCGGCCTCGAGAATGACATCGGCGCGCAGGTAGCTTTCCGCTGCCGGTGCCGCACCGATATGGATGGCCTCGTCGGCCAGCCGCACATGCCGTGCATTGCGGTCGGCATCGGAGTACACCGCCACGGTGGCGATGCCCATGCGACGGCAGGTGGCGATGACGCGGCAGGCGATTTCACCGCGATTGGCGATCAGGATCTTGTTGAACATGGCAGTCTCCCTTCGCCGTTACATGCGGAACACGCCGAAGCGCGTGTCCTGGCTCGGTGCGTTGAGGCTGGCCGACAGCGCCAGGCCGAGGATGCGACGGGTATCGGCCGGGTCGATCACACCATCGTCCCACAGCCGCGCACTCGCGTAATACGGATGGCCCTGCTGCTCGAACTGGTCGCGGATGGGCTGCTTGAACGCATCCTCGTCGTCCGCCGACCACTGCCCGCCCTTGGCCTCGATGCCGTCGCGTTTCACCGTGGCCAGCACACTGGCCGCCTGCTCGCCGCCCATCACGCCGATGCGCGCGTTCGGCCACATCCACAGGAAGTTCGGCGAGTACGCACGGCCACACATGCCGTAGTTGCCCGCACCGAACGAGCCGCCAATCACCACCGTGTACTTGGGCACGCGCGCATTGGCCACGGCCATCACCAGCTTGGCACCATCCTTGGCGATGCCGCCGTGCTCGTACTTGCGGCCCACCATGAAGCCGGTGATGTTCTGCAGGAACAGCAGCGGAATGTTGCGCTGGCAGCACAGCTCGATGAAGTGCGCGCCCTTCAGCGCGGACTCGGAGAACAGGATGCCGTTGTTGGCGATGATGCCGACCGGGTGGCCGTGCACATGCGCGAAACCTGTGACAAGGGTGTTGCCGTAGCGCGGCTTGAACTCGTCGAAGCGCGAGCCGTCCACGATGCGTGCGATCACTTCGCGCACGTCGTAGGGCTTGCGCGTATCGGTGGGGATCACGCCATACAGTTCCTGCGCGGGGAACAGCGGTTCCTCGCTGGCCTGCAGCGCCACGGCAGGCGCCGGCTTGCGCCAGTTGAGGTTGGCGATGATGGCGCGCACGCGCGCCAGCGCCTGCAGGTCGTTGTCGGCCATGTGGTCGGCAACACCGGAGATGCGGGTATGCACGTCGGCACCGCCCAGTTCCTCGGCGCTGACCACTTCGCCGGTCGCCGCCTTCACCAGCGGCGGGCCGCCGAGGAAGATGGTGCCCTGTTCCTTGACGATGACCGTTTCATCGCTCATCGCCGGCACATAGGCGCCGCCTGCGGTGCAGCTGCCCATCACGCAGGCGATCTGCGGAATGCCCTGCGCCGACAGGTTGGCCTGGTTGTAGAAGATGCGGCCGAAGTGGTCGCGGTCGGGGAACACTTCATCCTGCAGCGGCAGGAAGGCACCGCCGGAATCCACCAGATAGATGCACGGCAGCCGGTTCTGCTGGGCGATCTCCTGCGCGCGCAGGTGCTTCTTCACCGTGACCGGGTAGTAGGTGCCGCCCTTGACCGTGGCATCGTTGGCCACGATCAGGCACTCCACGCCCGACACACGGCCGATGCCAGCGACCATGCCCGCGCCCGGCACCGGGTCGTCGTACATGCCGTGCGCGGCCAACGGCGCAACCTCGAGGAACGCGCTGCCGGGGTCGAGCAGGGCGTCGATGCGGTCACGCACCAGCAGCTTGCCGCGAGCGGTGTGCTTGGCGCGTGCCGCCTCGCTGCCGCCGCGCGCGGTGGCCTGCAGCGTGGTGCGCAGGTCATCGACCAGCGCCTGCATCGCGGCGCGGTTGCCTTCAAAACTGTCGCTGCCGCTGTGCAGCTGGGTGGTGAGTACGCTCATGTCCGGAATCCTGGGGGTTCTGGTGCAGTCGCCGTGTCGTGGCGGCGCTGCGTTGCATGCGCCCTTCTTCCACATGCGGAAGAAGGGGCACGACCTGCTTAGGCGGTCTTCTGGAACAGCTCGCGCCCGATCAGCATGCGGCGGATTTCCGACGTGCCGGCGCCGATTTCATACAGCTTGGCATCGCGCCAGAGGCGGCCGGTCGGGTATTCGTTGATGTAGCCGTTGCCGCCAAGAATCTGGATGGCTTCGCCCGCCGCCCAGGTGGCCTTCTCCGCCGAATAGAGGATGGCACCTGCGGCGTCCTGGCGCGTGGTGCGGCCCTGGTCGCAGGCCTTGGCCACCGCGTACACATAGGCGCGGCAGGCGTTGAGGCCTACGTACATGTCGGCCAGCTTGGACTGGATCAGCTGGAACGTACCGATCGCCTGGCCGAACTGCTTGCGCTCGTGCACATACGGCAGCACCACATCCAGCGCGGCGGCCATCAGGCCCAGCGGGCCACCGGACAGCACCACGCGCTCGTAGTCCAGCCCGGACATCAGCACCTTCACACCGCCGCCGACGTCGCCCAGCACGTTCTCGACCGGCACTTCGCAGTCCTGGAACACCAGCTCGCAGGTGTTGGACGCGCGCATGCCCAGCTTGTCCAGCTTCTGCGCGGTGGAAAAACCCTTCATGCCCTTTTCGATGATGAAGGCGGTGATGCCGCGCGAACCGGCATTGGCGTCGGTCTTGGCGTAGACCACCAGCACGTCCGCATCCGGGCCGTTGGTGATCCACATCTTGTTGCCGTTGAGCACGAAGTGGTCACCGTGCCTGTCTGCACGCAGCTTCATCGACACCACGTCCGAACCGGCACCCGGCTCGCTCATTGCCAGCGCGCCGACGTGCTCGCCGCTGCACAGCTTGGGCAGGTACTTCTGCTTCTGTGCCTCGTTGGCGTTCTTGCGCAGCTGGTTGAGGCACAGATTGGAGTGCGCGCCGTAGGACAGGCCGATGCCGCCGGACGCACGCGAGATTTCCTCCATCGCCACCACATGCGCCAGATAGCCCATGCCGCTGCCGCCGTAGGCTTCCTCCACCGTCATGCCCAGCAGGCCCTGCTCACCGAGCTTGCGCCACAGTGCGTTGGGGAACTGGTTGGTGGCGTCGGCTTCTTCGGCCAGGGGCGCGATATGCGCAGCGGCGAACTGGGCCACGCTCTCGCGCAGCATGTCGATTTCTTCGCCAAGGTCGAAGGACAGGGTGGGTACGTGCATGGAAGCGGCTCCGCGACAGCTAGGGCAGGGTGGGCGCTCCGGGTGGGGGTTGACGGAAAGGGCCGTCAGCACGGGCGTTCGAGGGCAGCCTAGCGGGTCTTTGCGAAAAAGTGAATACAAATTCAAAAATTGAACATAGAATCAATCCATGGCTTACAAACGCTCGGAACTGATGGAAAAACGGCTCGCGGGCAACCGCGAGCGGATCCTGGC
>DALZZG010000042.1:0-20458 GCA_031987665.1 Stenotrophomonas sp.
CCGAGCCGGTGCCGAGACCACCTTCGTCTGCGCCCTCGGCGACGACGCTGGCGGCGCGCTGGCACGCCAGCTGGCTTCGGCCGACGGCCTGGCCGTGGTGGCCGAAGCCAGCAGCGAGCCGACCGGCACCGCAGGCATCTACGTGGACAGCCGCGGGCGCAACTCCATCGTCATCGGTGCCGGCGCCAACGCCTCGCTGAGCGCGGACTTCATGGACGGCAACGCCGGCCTGCTCGGCAGCGCCAAGGTGCTGCTGGCACAGCTGGAATCGCCTGCCGAAACCATCGAGAAGGCGCTGGCCACGGCGCGCGAAGCCGGCGTGCTGACCATTCTCAATCCGGCGCCCGCCAACGCACCGTCGAGCATCGGCCTGCTCAAGCTGGCCGACGTGCTCACCCCGAACGAAACCGAGTTCGCCGCCCTGCTCGGCCGCCATGTCGGCGAGCGCGTGGAAGCGGACGACGTGGCCGCACTGGATGGCGCCAGCCTGCACGCACTGTGCCGCAAGCTGTCCGCCAGCACGGTGGTGGTCACACTGGGCGCGGTGGGCGTGTTCGTCTCGCATGACGAGGAACAGCTGCGTGGCGACGGCCAGCCGTACTACCGCGTGGCCGCCGAGTCGGTGCAGGTGATGGACACCACCGGTGCCGGTGATGCCTTCAACGGCGCCCTCGCCGCCTCGCTGGCCAACGCGCCGGAAGCCGCTTTCAACAAGCATGTGCGCTTCGCCAATCAGTACGCGGCGCGTTCCACCGAGAACGAAGGCGCGGCCCTGTCGATGCCGCGCATGACCCCTGCGGATATCTGAACACCATGACGCGCAGCCCTGCTGCGCCATGGTCTTCCACCCCTGCCAGGCCAAGCCCGGCACTACAATGGCCCCCATGCAGATCGGCCCCTACACCATCGCGCCGAACGTGGTGCTCGCGCCCATGGCCGGCGTCACCGACAAACCCTTCCGCCAGCTGTGCAAACGGCTGGGTGCGGGTCTGGCTGCGTCGGAAATGACCATCAGCGATCCGCGCTTCTGGAACACGCGCAAGTCCATCCATCGCATGGACCACGCCGGTGAGCCGGCGCCGATCAGTGTGCAGATCGCCGGCACCGAGCCGCAGCAGCTGGCCGACGCCGCGCGTTACAACGTGGACCACGGCGCGCAGATCATCGACATCAACATGGGCTGCCCGGCCAAGAAGGTGTGCAACGCCTGGGCCGGCTCGGCGCTGATGCGCGACGAGGCGCTGGTGGAGCGCATCCTCGATGCGGTGGTCAAGGCCGTGGATGTGCCGGTGACGCTGAAGATCCGCACCGGCTGGTGTGCCGAAGTGCGCAACGCGCCGACCATCGCCCGCGTGGCCGAGGACAGTGGCATCGCCGCGCTCGCCATCCATGGCCGCACCCGCGACCAGCACTACACCGGCAGCGCCGAGTACGACACCATCGCCGCGATCAAGGCCATGCTGCGCATTCCGGTGCTGGCCAACGGCGACATCGACTCGCCACGCAAGGCAGAGCAGGTGCTGCGCCAGACCGGCGTGGATGCGGTGATGGTGGGACGTGCCGCGCAGGGGCGACCGTGGATCTTCCGTGAGATCGCCCACTACCTGGCCACCGGCGAGGAACTGCCACCGCCCTCGCTGCAGGAAGTGCGCGACATCCTGCTCGGCCACCTGCGTGACCTGCATGCTTTCTACGGCGAACCGCAGGGCGTGCGCATCGCGCGCAAGCACTTGGGCTGGTATGCCAAGGACAGGCCCGAGAACGCCGCTTTCCGTGCCGTGGTCAATGCCGCTGAAACCGCCGACGCCCAGCTGCGCCTGACCCGCGACTACTTCGACGCACTCATCGCCGGCCTGCCGCCGGTGCTGTCACCGGCGGCCTGAGCCTCACTCCAGACCGGGGTGCCGATCCACCAGCGCCTGCTTGCGCTGCTGCAGTTCGGCAAGGCGGTTCCGCTGTTCATCGATCTGCGCGTCCAGGTCTTCCACGCTCGCTTCGATGCGGTCATAGGCCTGCTGCAGCAGCTCGCGCGCCTCGCGACGGCTGGACGCATTGGGCGTATCGCCGCGCAACGGACGGTTGGCGGTTTCACCCATGTACCAGGCAGTCACCAGGCCGATCACCGCCACCACCATCAGGTAGTAGGCCGGCATCATCAGGTTCTGCGTGGCCTCCACCAGCCATGCCGCCGCCGTGGGCGTCAGGCCGCAGATGATCACCGAGATGTTGAACGCCGTGGCCAAGGCGCTGTAACGCACCCGCGTGGGGAACATGGCCGGCAGGGTCGAGGCCATCACGCCGATGAGGCAGTTCAGCAGCACCGCCAGCAGCAACAGGCCAAGGAAGATCAGCCCGATGTTGCCGCTGTTGATCAGGTGGAAGGCGGGAATCGCCGTCACCAGCAGGCCAAAGCTGCCTGCTGCGATGAACGGCCTGCGCCCGATGCGGTCACTCGCCCAGCCCACCACCGGCTGCACGAACAGCATGCCCACCATCACCACGATGATGATCAGCACGCCGTGGTCTTCGGAGTAATGCAGGTTGTGCGACAGATACGTCGGCATGTAGGTCAGCAGCATGTAGTAGGTCACGTTGGTGACCAGCACCAGACCCACGCACACCAGCAGCGCGCGCCAGTACTTGCTGACGATCTCGCGGAAGGAGATGCGCGGCGCACTGCTCACGGCATCCTGGTCTTCCTTCTCCATGCGTTCCAGCTGCTCGGTGAAGGCCGGCGTTTCCTCGGCCGCGTGGCGCAGGTACAGGCCGATCAGACCCAGCGGCGCGGCAAGGAAGAACGGCACACGCCAGCCCCACTCCAGGAAGCGCGCCTCGCCCAGGATGCTGCTCAACAGCACCACCACGCCCGCACCCGTGACGAAGCCGACGATGGAGCCGAAATCCAGCCAGCTGCTGAGGAAGCCGCGTTTGCGGTCGGGCGCGAACTCGGCCACGAACACCGCCGCGCCGGTGTACTCGCCACCCACCGAGAAGCCCTGCGCCAGTTTGCAGATCAGCAGCAGGATCGGCGCGAGGATGCCGATGCTTTCATAGGAAGGAATCAGACCGATGCAGAAGGTGCTGATCGCCATCAGGATGATGGTGGCCGACAGCACTTTCTGCCGCCCGAATCTGTCGCCCATCACGCCGAAGAACACGCCGCCCAAGGGGCGCACCAGAAACGGCACCGAGAAGGTGGCAAGCGCGGCGATGGTCTGCACGCTGGGCGAGGCATCGGGGAAGAACACCTTGCCCAAGGCATAGGCGACGAAGCCATAGACACCGAAATCAAACCATTCCATCGCATTGCCAAGTGCGGCGGCGGTAACAGCTTTCTTCACCTTGGCCTTGTCGATGACGGTGATGTGTTCGATCTGGAGCGGTTCGTTGCGGATAGCGGATTCACCTGTGGACATGCAGGACCAGTCCTCCCGTTGTGTTTTTTAGGGCGCATGCGAACCGAAGCACAGGATGCGTGCGCGCCTGCCGTGACGCGCACGGCATGAATGAACACCCGTGGCGGGGGCCAGGGCGGCGAAAAGGACAGAAGAGACCAGGAAAAGGCCTGGAAGGGCGGAAGACGCCGACTGTCGCAGGAGACCCGAAGCAGGCGCGCAGCGCCAACGGCTTCAGAATCTCAAGTGTTCAATGATAGCGAAACGCGCGTTAAGAGCCGCTAAAGAACGGTTCCGCGCATGACGAAGCGCGGAAGTACTGCTGCGCCGTTGCCCGGCGCTGCAGCAACAAGCATGGCGCAGGCCTCAACGCCAGTTGGCGTTGTTTTCCCAGAACTGCACGGCACGCTGGTATGCATCACGGTCGATCGCGACGCCGGAGCCACCCTCTTCCACACCCAGGGCATTGCGCATCATGGTGATCGGCGCCATCGGAATTTCGTCGGGCGCAGCGGTATACAGGCAACCCACCACGCCCCAATCGGCATCGATGGGATTGCCTTCCTTCGCCATCTGTTCGCGGTCGTAGAGGATGACCACCAGATAGTCCGCCACCGGCGGCTCCACGCCTTCAAACCAGCGCACCAGCACCGGCAGTTCTTCGCGGCTGCGTGCCTCGTAGGCCGAACGCAGCAGATGGCGGTTGTCCTCGGTGATCGGCACCGTCAGGCAGCGGGTGCTGGTCCAGTTGCGGTAGACGTACAGCTTGCAGAACGGCGCATAGCCATCGAGCACACGATCGGGCGCGTGAGCATTGAGATAAGCCTCGAATTCCTCGGCGCTGCAGTCGCGGATGGTGTTGGCGCGCGGCGTGCGCGGGAACAGGCGCGTGCGCGCGAACGGTGTGAGGAAGATCGACATGAGCAACCATTGAAGCAGGCGATGCCGCATTGTCCGCGAAAGCTGCCGCAGCTGCACGAAGCTGAGCCGCAACCCACATGCCTGCCGATCCACCACATCCGCACCACCGGCAGCGGCGTATCGTGCATCCCTTGACCAACAACACGGTAGACCGCCATGCGCCCCCTGCTCGCCCTGCCCTTGCTGCTCACCCTTGGCACCGCACTGCCCGCCGTGGCGGCAACGCCTGCGGATGGCTTCTGGCAGACGCCGACCATCCATGGTTACGGCAAGATCCACGCGCTGCCGGACGCGGCCTACCAGCCCGACCCGGCGCAGACCTACAGGATCGTCTTCGCCGTGACCAAGGGCGTGGACAGCGCGGACAAGGTCAACAGCGGGCTGGATCATGTGGCGCGCACGGTGAATCTGTACGTCGCTGCGGGCGTGCCGCTGTCCCAGCTCAAGTTCGTCGCGGTCATCTCCGGCCCCGCCACGCAGTCGGTGCTGGACAACACGCACTACCGCGGGAAGTTCGGCAGCGACAACCCCAACCTGGACCTGATCGCGCAGCTGCGCAAGGCGGGCGTGGACGTGGCGGTCTGCGGCCAAGCGGTGGCCGAGCATCAGTTCGACTACAGCTGGGTCAGCCGCGACGTGACTCTGGCGCTGTCGGCATTGACCACGGTCAGCACGCTCGAACACCAAGGCTACAGCCTGATCCAGCAGTAAACGCAGCACGCATCCACGCGCCGGGCATACACGCCTACGACGCAGCTCCGACAGGTGGGGCCGGACAGTGAGGGCACATCCACTCCGGCTCCTGCCATGTCATTCACCCGCACCGCCAGCAAGGTTCCCGCCGTCACCCTGGGCTTCTGGCTGATCAAGGTCCTGGCCACCACGCTGGGTGAAGTGGGGGGTGATGCGGTCACCATGTCGATGGAGCTGGGCTATCTGGCCGGCACCGCGATCTTCGCGGCGGTATTCGTGCTGGCGGTGAGCGCGCAGATCCGCGCGCGCAGCTTCCAACCCTGGCTGTACTGGTTCGCCATCATCGCCAGCACCACCGTCGGCACCACTCTGGCGGACTACGTGGACCGCTCGCTGGGCATCGGCTACAGCGGCGGCAGTGCCCTGCTGCTGGCGCTGCTGCTGGGCACGCTGTGGCTGTGGAAGCAGCGCACCGGCAGCATCGCGGTGGGCAGCATCACCAGCGCACGCAGCGAGTTCTTCTACTGGCTGACCATCACCTTCTCGCAGACGCTGGGCACCGCGCTGGGCGACTGGGCTGCCGATACGCAGGGGCTGGGCTATACCGGCGGCATTGCCCTGTTCGGCGGGCTGCTGGCGCTGACCGCGCTGCTCCATGTGTTCACCCGTACCTCGCGAACCCTGCTGTTCTGGTCGGCCTTCATCCTGACCCGCCCGCTGGGCGCGGTGGTCGGAGACTTCCTCGACAAGCCGCTGGACCACGGCGGCCTGGCCCTGAGCCGCTACGGCGGCACGCTTGTGCTGCTGGCCGCCATCGCCGCCTGCATCGCCCTGCTGCCACAGCGGCCGGCCCGCCGTGCTCATTGACCGCGCGCACGGTTCTGGCGCGGTCACGCCTGAAACAATTGAACATCCATCTTGATGGAGAGATATAATGGCCGGAAACCGTCACCCCGGCCGTTCCCATGACCGCGATCAGCTTCGAGTTCTACCCGCCCAAGACCGACGACCAGCGCGCGCAGCTGGACCGTACCGCAGCCAAGCTCAAGGTGCATGCACCCGAATATGTGTCCTGCACCTTCGGTGCCGGTGGCTCGACCCTGAGCTACACCTCCGAGACGGTGCGGCATCTCAACCAGCACCATGGCCTGCAGGCGGCGCCGCACCTGTCCTGCGTAGGCGGCACCCGTGAGGAAATCCGCGAACTGCTCAAGCTCTACCGCGCGATCGGCGTGAAGCGCCTCGTCGCCCTGCGCGGCGACCTGCCCTCGGGCATGGGCTTCCCGGGTGACATGCGCTACGCATCGGAGCTGATCAGCTTCATCCGTGCCGAGCACGGCGATGCCTTCCGCATCGAAGTCGGCGCCTATCCCGAGACCCACCCGCAGGCCAGTGATGCACTGGCCGACCTGCGCAACTTCAAGACCAAGATCGATGCCGGTGCCGATGCCGCCATCACCCAGTATTTCTACAACGCCGACGCCTACTTCGGCTTCGTCGATGCGGTGCGCAAGCTGGGCGTGGACGTGCCGATCATTCCGGGCGTCATGCCGATCTCCAACTTCAGCCAGCTGCGCCGTTTCTCCGAACAGTGCGGCGCGGAGATCCCGCGCTGGATCAGCAAGCGCATGCAGGCCTATGGCGACGATGCCGAATCGGTGCGCAGCTTCGGCGCGGACGTGGTGGCGGCGCTGAGCCAGCGCCTGATCGAAGGGGGCGCGCCGTCGCTGCACTTCTACACGCTGAATCTGGCCAAGCCGACCCACGCGGTACTGCAACGCCTCGGCCGCGCCTGAGCCGGGCTGCGGCGGCCATCACTTCCTGACCGCAGGGGCAGCCGCTAACCTTGGCGGATGCGCCTTGCCCAGCTCCTGCCCGCGTTCCTGCTGCTCGCCTGTACCGCCCTGCCCGCGCCCGGTGCGCAGGCGCAGCAGATCAACCGCTGCACCAACGCACAGGGCCAGACGGTCTACGGCGACAAGCCCTGCGAGGTGATGGGCGCGCGTGCGCGGCTGCTGCCCAATCCGCGCGCCATGGGCGGCAGCGGCCTGTACCGTGACAGCTGCGCACGCCGGCTCAGTGAAGTGGTGGGTGTGATCCAGTCGGCGGCCGATGCACGCGACCCGAACCGCCTGTCCGGCATCTACCTGTGGAACGGCCTGTCCAACGCTGCCGCCACACGGGTGATGGACCGCCTGAACGAGATCGTGCAGCGGCCGTTGGTCGATATCGCACCCGTGTTCCCCGAAGAGCCCGCATACGAGCCGGAACCGACCCAGCCGTTCACCTATACCGATGGCACGCCGGTCGAGCCTTCACAGGAATACGCAGGCCAGAATGGCAGCCCGCAGGCGGATGTGACGGCGCCTGTCGAGCACGTCATCAGCAACGTGCGCTACACGCCGCGTCGTCCCGTCGGGCTGCGGCTGGAGCAGACCCTGCCCCGCAGCGCCACGCCCACCCGCACGGTGTTCCGCCTGCGCCGTCAGTACAACTGCTTCTGGATCACGCTGTAACGGCCGGCCACAGCGCGCGGATCGCCGCCACGCCCTGGGCGCCGTGCCGGCGCGCGGTTTCCATGTCTTCGGCCCCCATGCCGCCGATGGCATAGATCGGCAGCGAGACCTGCTCGCGCAGCTGCTCGAAACCTTCCCAGCCCAGCGGTGTGGCCCCCGGATGGGTGGCAGTGGGCTGTACCGGCCCCAGCACCGCGAAATCGCATCCCAGCCGCTGAGCGGCCTGCAGCTGCGCCAGATCGTGGCAGGACGCCCCTACCCGCTGGGAGAGCGGCAGGGGCCGTGCCTCCAGCGTCAACAACTGCTCGCCGCCCAGATGTACGCCCACGCCCAGCGCGCGCGCCAACGCGACATCGCGGTTGAGCAGCAGCTCGGTGTGCCGCCCCAGGCGCTCCACCACCTGCCGGGCCAAGGCCTCACGCTCGGCGGACAGCGGCGTGCGCAGCTGGATGCGACCCACGCCCGCAGCCACCGCAGCCTCGATTCCTGCCAGCCACGCCTCGACGCCCTGCCGTGGCTCGGGCGTGACCAGATAGCGGTCAGGCTGGCGCAGGGCGGCCACCACCGGCAGGTCTGCGGGGGGCATCGAGTACCGGCTGAGCTTGTCAGGTGCCACCCAGGTGACGGCCTGCCCTTCGCGCCCGCGGGCATTACCCTTCCATTGCCGCACCATGCGCACTTCCAGGCGCAGGCGCTTGTCCGGGTAGATCTGCGGCACATCCATCAGCCACTCGCCGATCTCGGCATCGATGCCCAGTTCCTCGTGCAGCTCGCGTGCCAGCGCCTGTTCCGAACTCTCCCCCGGCTCCCGCTTGCCGCCCGGGAACTCCCACAGGCCGGCCATGTCGCTGTCACCCTTACGGCGGTTGAGCAGGATGCGGCCACGCGCGTCGGTGATGACGGCGGCCACGACGTGGATCGAACGCGAAGGGGATGTCATGCAGCGAGGATGCCGAAAAGCAGCCGCCGCGTGCAATACGGGGTCTGGCTGGAGAGCACCCCTCCTCGGTCCTCCCCTTGCCTTGCGGCAAAGGGAGGAGGCAAGGCGGCATCCCCGTAGCCCGGGTAAGGGGAGCGCACCCGGGGCTTCGCTCACTCCCTTTGCCGCAAGCAAGGGGAGGGTTGGGGAGGGGTGAACCTCCGCGAGCTTGACGACGCCTGCGACGCCCCGCTTCAGAAGCACCCCTCCGCGGTCCTCCCCTTGCCTGCGGCAAAGGGAGGAGGCAAGGCGGTCCCCCGTAGCCCGGGTAAGCGGAGCGCACCCGGGGGCTTCTGCTCCCTCCCTTTGCCGCAAGGCAAGGGGAGGGTTGGGGAGGGGTGAACCTCCGCGAGCTTGCCGACACCTGCCACGTCCAGCTTCAGAAGCACCCCTCCTCGGTCCTCCCCTTGCCTGCGGCAAAGGGAGGAGGCAAGGCGCCTCCCCGTAGCCCGGGTAAGCGGAGCGCAGCCGCTCGCCCACTTGAACAGGCAGCCCCGCACCACCCCACAAACAGAAAGCCCCGCACTCGGCGGGGCTTTCTGTTGCTGCGGTCAGCTCAGCTGGCCGTGGCAGTGCTTGTACTTCTTGCCGCTGCCGCAGGGGCAGGGATCGTTGCGGCCAACCTTCGGTTCGTTGGCTTCGTTGATCACGTCGGCGGCTTCCTCGTCGGCGCTGTAGCCACCGTTGTTCTGGTGCTGGAACTGCGACATCTGCAGGCGTGCTTCGGCCTGCTGGCGCTCCAGGGCTTCCATCGCCTGCACTTCTTCCTCGCTGCGCACGCGCACGCGCGAGAGCAGATGGATCACTTCGCGCTTGACGTTCTCCAGCATGTCCGAGAACAGCTCGAAGGCTTCCTTCTTGTACTCCTGCTTGGGCTGCTTCTGCGCATAACCACGCAGGTAGATGCCCTGGCGCAGGTAGTCCATGCGGGCCAGATGTTCCTTCCAGCTCTGGTCCAGCACGGTCAGCATCACGTGCTTTTCCAGTGCGCGCATGGTCTCGGCGCCAACCGCAGCTTCCTTCTGCGCGAAATGCTCGTCCATGTGCTCGGCCACCTTGTTGGCGATGGCCTCGGCGTCCAGTTCCTCGTGCGCCTTGACCAGGCCAACGACGTCCATCTGCACGCCCAGCTCGCCTTCCAGCGTGGCCTGCAGGCCCTGCAGGTCCCACTGCTCGTCCACCGAGTTCGGCGGCACGAAGCGGGCAACCAGGTCGTAGATCACGTCGCCGCGGATACCGTCGATGTTTTCCTTCACCGACTCGGCGTCCAGCAGCTCGTCGCGCTGGCCGTAGATCACCTTGCGCTGGTCGTTGTTGACGTCGTCGAAGTCGAGCAGGTTCTTGCGGATGTCGAAGTTGTGCGCTTCCACCTTGCGCTGCGCCTTCTCGATCTGACGGCTGACCATGCGGTCTTCGATGACGTCGTCTTCCTTCATGCCCATCATGCGCATCGCCTTCTGCACCCAGTCAGAGGCGAAGATGCGCATCAGGTTGTCTTCCAGCGACAGGTAGAAGCGGGACGAACCCGGGTCACCCTGACGACCGGAACGGCCGCGCAGCTGGTTGTCGATACGACGCGATTCGTGGCGCTCGGTGCCGACGATGTGCAGGCCACCGGCCGCCTTGACGGCGTCGTGGCGCTCCTGCCAGGCAGCCTTGGCGGCGGCCTTCTGCGCATCGGTGGCGTCCTCGCCCAGCTCATGCAGCTCGGTTTCCAGCGAGCCGCCGAGCACGATGTCGGTACCACGGCCTGCCATGTTGGTGGCGATGGTGACCGAGCCCGGACGGCCGGCATTGGCGACGATGGTCGCTTCGCGGTCATGCTGCTTGGCGTTGAGCACTTCGTGCTTCACGCCGGCCTTGCGCAGGTGCTCGGACAGCATTTCCGAGGTTTCGATCGAGGTGGTACCCACCAGCACCGGCTGGCCGCGCTTGGCGCATTCCTCGATGTCCGCCAGCACCGCATTGAACTTGCCCTTGCGGTTGAGGAACACCTGGTCCGGGTAGTCCTTGCGCACGGTCGGCTTGTTGGTCGGGATGACCAGCACTTCCAAGCCGTAGATGCTCTGGAATTCGAACGCTTCGGTATCGGCCGTACCGGTCATGCCGGACAGCTTCTTGTACATGCGGAACAGGTTCTGGAAGGTGATGCTGGCCAGCGTCTGGTTCTCACGCTGTACCGGCACGCCTTCCTTCGCTTCCACCGCCTGGTGCAGGCCGTCGGACCAGCGGCGGCCGGCCAGGGTGCGGCCGGTGAATTCGTCGACGATGACCACTTCGCCGTCGCGCACGATGTAGTCCACGTCACGCTGGTAGATGGCGTGCGCGCGAAGGGCGGCGTTGAGGTGGTGGACCACGGTCAGGTTCTGCGCGGCGTACAGGCCGTTGTCGTTGTCCGCGCCGATGATGCCGGCTTCGCGCAGCAGCTCTTCGGCGTGCTCCATGCCCGCTTCGGACAGGAACACCTGCTTGCCCTTTTCGTCGACCCAGTAGTCGCCCTCGCCTTCCTCGGTTTCCTGCTTGATCAGGCCCGGCACCACGCGGTTGACGCGGATGTACAGCTCCGGGGAATCATCGGCCGGACCGGAAATGATCAGCGGGGTACGCGCTTCGTCGATCAGGATGGAGTCGACTTCGTCGACGATGGCGTAGTGCAGGCCGCGCTGGTAGCGATCAGCCTTGGTCAGCGCCATGTTGTCGCGCAGGTAGTCGAAACCGAATTCGTTGTTGGTGCCGTAGGTGATGTCGCTGCCGTAGGCCTCGCGCTTGTCGCTGTGCCGCATGCCCGGGTAGACCACGCCAACGCTCAGGCCCAGCCAGTTGTACAGCTTGCCCATCTGCGCCGAGTCGCGGCGGGCCAGGTAGTCATTGACCGTGACCACGTGCACGCCCTTGCCTTCCAGCGCGTTGAGGTAGACCGGCAGCGTAGCCACCAGGGTCTTGCCTTCACCGGTGCGCATTTCGGCGATCTTGCCCAGGTGCAGGACCATGCCGCCGATCAGCTGCACGTCGTAATGGCGCATGCCCAGCACGCGCTTGGAGGCTTCGCGGCAGACCGCAAAGGCTTCCGGCAGCACCTTGTCCAGGGCCTCGCCCTTGGCGATGCGCTCGCGGAACTCGGGGGTCTTGGCCTTCAGCTGGTCATCGGAGAGCTGCTGCATCTCCGGTTCCAAGGCATTGATCTTGGCGACGATACGGTTGAGCTGGCGCAGCTGGCGCTCATTGCGGCTGCCAAAAACGCGGGTAAGCAGGCTGTTGATCATTGAAGGAACCGGTTTGAATGAAATGCCGTGCGGCCTGGCTCACCCCCTGGGTTCACCGGTCGCAAACGAAACAGGGCGCAATGCGCCCTGTCGATGGCAACGCCTATTGTAGCTTGGGGCGGACGCTTGGGTTTCAAGCGCCCGTCAACAAGTCAGCCTGGACTGACCTGCCTGCGGGGTCAAGCCCGCCCCGCAAGCGTTCCTGCTCAGCCGCGGCTCACCCGGCCGACCGGGGTGTTACCACCCTCGCCGAGGAACTTGCGCGGATTCATCACCACGCCGTTCTGCCAGACCTCGAAGTGCACGTGGGCACCGGTGGAGCGGCCGGTGGAGCCGGCCTTGGCCACTTCCTGGCCGGCACGGACCAAGCCGCCTTCACGCACCGTCAGGCGCGAATTGTGTGCATACAGGGTCTTGTAGCCGTTGCCATGGTCGATCTCGACGACGTTGCCGTAACCCCCCTTCACGCCGGAGAAGCTGACCACGCCATCGGCCACGGCCAGCACCGGATCACCAACGCGGGCATGGAAGTCCATGCCCTTGTGGTTGCCGGCACCGCGGCCGAACGGGTCGGCGCGACCGCCGAAACCGGAGGTGACGTAGGTGTTGCTGATCGGCATGCGCGAGGGCACGGCGTTCTGTTCAAGCTGATGATCGAACAGCAGCGATTCGAGCACCGACAGTTGGCGGCCTGAAGCAGCAAAGCGCTGCTCCAGCACCTGTAAGTCGGCGTTGACCGCGCTGACCGGGATGTCCTGGGTCGGGCCCGGCTCGCCTTCACCCATACCAGGGGTTTCCTGGAAATCGAACTCGCCATCCTGCAGCTTGCCCATCTGGGTCAGGCGCTCGCCCAGGGCATTGAGCCGGGTGGCCTGTGCCTGCAGTTCGCCGAGGCGGGCGGACAGCGCGTTGACCTGGGTCTGCGCGTCGGCGCGCACCTTGGCCAGTTCCTGTTCCTGATGATCCACCTTGGCCTGCAAGGCCGAATCGCCGACCATGCCGATGGCCAGGCTCAACGCCACGCCCATCAGACAGCCCAGCCCCAGTACGCTACCCAGCAATGCACGAGGACGATCCTCGAAATACATCTGAACGCGTGCGAGCGGCGTCTTGGCCTTCTGTTCACGCGTTTTGATTACGATCTTTTTGAATGTCATTGAAGAATTCTTATGTCTGAGCCGAAATCCAGCGTTCGTTCCCGCTCCGCGCCAAGGCAGGCGCTGGAAGCGGTGATGGCGGACAAAGCAGGAAACCCGTTGCGCCGTGCCCTGTGGCTCGATGCGATGGACCGGCAGTTGCGCCCCCATTTGCCGCCGGCGCTGGCAAACCGTTGCCGGTTGGCCAATGTGGACGGCGAACACCTCATTTTTCTCGTCGAGTCACCGGTGTGGCATGCCAAGGTGCGGCTTGCCGAAAACCAGCTGCTCGACGCGGCCCGATCCATCGGGCTGACAGCCACGCGAGTGACCGTCAAGACTGCGACCGCGCCACCGCACTCCCCAGTGCGTAACGACCAGCACAGTTCCCACGCAGTAACGGAAGCCACGCACAAAGGCCTGCGTGACGCCCTGGCTGCCCTTCAGGATGTGAAAAAGACACCTGGTTCCTGAAACCCACCGGGGCCATCCGGCCCCGGGTTCCATCCGCCCGCGAACGGAAGAATGGAAAGCCGGCAGGAATCCTAGCGGTCAGATGCGACCGGGGAGTTAGTCTTTTGTTAACTTTTAGTTAAATTCAGACTTGAACCATGGCGTGGTTCACAGTTCGACACTACCAATGGCGACAAGCCAGTGACATCGCTGAATCACCGGCGACTGCCGGGAAACCCCGCCGCCGTATTCAGGCGTGGGCGGGAGACAGGCCGTAAACCACCGGGTCGGCAACCACCGGCGAGTCGTAGCTGGCCCATTCCCAGGCGCTCTGGTCGGCCAGCAGCGCACGCACCAGCTTGTTGTTGAGCGCGTGGCCGGACTTGTAGCCCTCGTAGGCACCCAGCACCTGGCCGCCGGCAAGGTAGAGGTCACCGATGGCGTCGAGAATCTTGTGGCGCACGAATTCGTCGGCGTAGCGCAGGCCGTCTTCGTTGAGCACGCGGAACTCGTCGAGCACGATGGCGTTGTCCATCGAACCGCCCAGCCCCAGATTGCGCTCGCGCATGTACTCCAGGTCGCGCATGAAACCGAAGGTGCGCGCGCGGGAGATCTCCTTGATGTAGGCCGCGGTGGAGAACTCGATTTCCACCCGCGACTGCTTGGCCGGGATCATCGGATGATCGAACTGGATGGTGAAGCCCAGCTTGTAGCCCTCGAACGGGTCGAAGCGGGCGACCTTGTCGCCGTCCTGCACTTCCACCGTCTTGAGGATGCGCAGGAAACGCTTGGGTGCGTCCTGCTCGATGATGCCCGCCGACTGCAGCAGGAACACGAACGGGCCCGACGAACCGTCCATGATCGGCAGCTCGGCCGAGGACAGTTCGACGATGGCGTTGTCCACGCCCAGGCCGGCCATGGCCGACATCAGGTGTTCCACGGTCTGGATCTTGGCGCCTTCGCAGGTGAGACCGGTGCACAGCGTCACCTCGGTGACCAGGTCCGCACGGGCCGGCACTTCCACCACCGGATCAAGGTCAACGCGGCGGAACACGATGCCATGGTTGGCCGGTGCCGGGCGCAGGGTCATGTAGACCTTGTCACCGCTGTGCAGGCCCACGCCGGTGGCACGGATGGTGTTCTTGAGGGTGCGTTGCTGGATCATGGATTCGGAACCGGGAGAGCCGCGGCAGGCGCGGCCGAAGACAAACAAGAATAACACGCGTTCACACACGCCCGGCCCCCTGGGAAACGTGGCGCCTGCCACGGTTCAGGGCGGAAAATGCCGCCGGGCCGATCCTGGCCCGGCGACAAAGGACATGGTTGTTGCACGCCGGGGAGGACAGCCCCGACGTTTGTATTGCCTGTTGCCACAGACCTGGCCCGCCCCGACCCGCGCCTCCGTTGCCGGCGGGCGCGTGGCGGTCAACGCGGCCCGGTCATGCGGGCCGTCTTAGTCGGCCTGACGACGCAGGAACGCCGGGATGTCCAGGTAGTCGCTCGGCAGTTCGGCAGCGGCCGGTGCAGCGGCAGCCGAAGCGGACGAGGATGCCGATGCCGATGCCGACGAGGACGCAGCAGCGGTGTCGGCGCTCGGACGACGCAGGCCCATGCCCATGGTGTTGCCCACGGCCTTGGCCACGGCATCGGCCGGGCTCTCGAAATCGCCGAACTCGGCCTGGCCGGTGGTGGCGTTGCGGACCAGCTTGATCGGTGCGCGCTCGCCCGGACGCTGTGCGTTCTTGGCGACGGCACGGTTCAGGCCGGTGGCGACCACGGTCACGCGCACTTCGTCCTGCATGTCCGGGTCGAGCACGGTGCCGACCACCACGGTGGCGTCCTCGGAGGAGAAGCCGTCGATGGTGCGGCCGATCTCGTCGAACTCGCTCATGGTGAAGTCCGGGCCGGCGGTGATGTTGACCAGGATGCCGTTGGCACCGGCCAGGTTCACGTCGTCCAGCAGCGGGTTCTGGATGGCGGCTTCGGCAGCGGCCTGAGCGCGGTCATCACCACGCGCGGTGCCGGTGCCCATCATAGCCAGGCCCATTTCCGACATCACGGTGCGCACGTCGGCGAAGTCGACGTTGATCAGGCCCGGGCGCACGATCAGGTCGGCGATACCCTGCACGGCGCCCTGCAGCACGTCATTGGCAGCACGGAAGGCCTGCACCATGGTGGCGTTGCGGCCGAGCACGGTGATCAGCTTTTCGTTCGGGATGGTGATCAGCGAATCGACGTGCTGGCTCAGCTCCTCGATGCCCTTCAGCGCCACCTGCATGCGGCGACGGCCTTCGAACGGGAACGGCTTGGTGACCACGGCCACGGTCAGGATGCCCATTTCCTTGGCCAGCTGTGCCACCACCGGTGCAGCACCGGTGCCGGTGCCGCCGCCCATGCCGGCGGTGATGAACACCATGTCCGCACCCTGCAGGGCGTCCATGATGCGCTCACGGTCTTCCAGTGCGGCCTGGCGGCCGACTTCCGGGTTGGCGCCTGCGCCCAGGCCCTTGGTCACGTTGGTGCCCAGCTGCAGCTGCAGCTTGGCGCCACAATTCTTGATGGCCTGCGAGTCGGTGTTGGCGGTGATGAATTCCACGCCATCCACGCTGCTGTTGACCATGTGTGCCACGGCGTTGCCGCCGCCGCCACCCACGCCAACGACCTTGATCACCGCGTTCGGTGCCATCTTTTCAATCAGTTCGAAATGCGCCATGTCCATGTCCTCTCTATTGCCGTGATTGGGTCGAGCGTTGGGAAGAATCCTTCTCCTGCTGCACCCGCCCGCACCGGCGAATTGTTTTAGGTTTGCCGCCAGGGCGACCCCTGGGCGGTGGTTGTTGCTTGCTTCAATGACTGCGTTACTGCACTTCGTCTTGCCTTACTGCTTGCCTTCTGACTGCCTCACTGCCCTGCTACCGGCCCCGCTCAGAACTCGCCGCGGAACCAATTCTTCAATTTGTTGAACATGCTGCCGGCGCGCCCGGTAGGCAGCGACGGGCGGCGCGGGTGTTCGATCTGGCTGCCCATCAGCAGCAGGCCCACGCCGGTGGCATGCACCGGGTTGCCCACCACTTCGCCCAGGCCGGTGACGTGCTGCGGAATGCCCACGCGTACCGGCATCTGCAGCATCTCTTCGGCCAGCTCGACCACACCCTCCATCTTCGAGGCGCCACCGGTGAGCACCACGCCGGCACGCACCATCTCCTCGAAGCCCGAGCGGCGCAGTTCGGCCTGCACCATCTCGAAGATTTCCTCGTAACGGCCCTGCACCGCCTGCGCCAGCGAATGACGCGGCATGCGACGCGGCGGACGGTCGCCGACCGACGGCACCTGGATGCTCTCTTCCGCGGTGGCCAGCTGTGCCAGCGCACAGGCGTAGCGCACCTTGATCTGCTCCGCTTCCGGGGTGGGCGTGCGCAGCATGTGGGCGATGTCGTTGGTGACGTGGTCACCGGCGATCGGCAGCGAGGCGGTGTGACAGATCGCGCCCTGCACGAACACCGCGATGTCGGTGGTGCCTGCGCCGATGTCCACCATCACCACACCCAGCTCGCGCTCGTCGGCGGTGAGCACGGCCACGCTGGAGGCCAGCGAGGACAGCACCAGGTCATCCACCTGCAGGCCGCAGCGCTGCACGCACTTGCTGATGTTGGCCGCCGCCGAGAGCGCGCACACCACCAGATGGGCATGCACTTCCAGGCGCACGCCGGTCATGCCGACCGGATTGCGGATGCCTTCCTGCGAGTCGTCCAGCACGTATTCGCGCGGGATGGCGTGCAGGATCTTCTGGTCGGCGGGAATGGCCACGGCCTTGGCCGCCTCCAGCACGCGATCCAGATCGCCCCAGCTCACTTCGCCCTCGCGGATGGGCGTGATGCCCTGCGAGTTGCGGCACTGCACGTGGCTGCCGGAGATGGAGGCATAGACCGAGCGGATCTCGCAGCCGGCCATAAGCTCGGCTTCCTCGATGGCGCGCTGGATGGACTGCACCGTCGATTCGATGTCCACCACCACGCCGCGCTTGAGGCCGCGCGACTCGTGCGAACCGATGCCGATCACCTCGATGGGGCTGCCCGGCGAATACTCGCCCACCAGCGCCACCACCTTGGAGGTGCCGATATCGAGTCCGACGATCAGCGATTTATCACCCTTGCGATTCATGTCCTGTCCTGCGTCTGCTTTGTTGCCGGCGGCGGGGTTCCCCAGCTCAGCGTGAAACCGTTTGTGTAGCGAAGATCGGCGCGCTCGATCGGCACCTGCGTGCGTGTGAGCTGCGGCAGCACGCGCACGAAGCGGCCCAGGCGCGAACGTGCATCGTTGCGGCCGACGATGATCTCGGTGCCGTTGTCCAGCGCCAGCGACCAGCTGCCGCGCGCGTCCATCGCCACCTTGTGCACGTCCACGCCGGTGGGTGCGAACAGTGCACGCGAATCGTTGTAGAGCTCGACCACTTCGGCGGTCTTGGCATCGGGGCCATCCAGCTCCGGCAGCGGCGCGTCTTCCAGCCCATGCGGCACCGCGAACAGGCGGCCCTGCTCGGACAGCAGACGGTCCTTGCCCCAGCGGGCGAACGGCTTGTGCTCGACGATGCTCACTTCCAGTACGTCCGGCCACTGCTTGCGCACCTGCGCGCTCTCCACCCACGGCAGCTGCTGCACGGCGTTCTGTGCGTCCTGCAGCTCCACCGCGAAGTAGCCGGCGCGTGCATACGGCATCAGCGTCTTCTGCAGCTGCTCGCCGGACACGCGCTTGAACTCGCCGTGCACGCGCAGCTTGGCCAGCGGCCAGCGCTCGGCACCGACCCAGCCGTTGAGCACGGCCACCACCGGCAACGCCACCAGAGCGATGGCCAGCAGCCAGGCCAGGATGCGCAGCAGTGCGTTCATCGGGCGCCCTTCCCCGCATTCCACGCACGCGCAGCCTGCATCGCCAGCGGGGCGATGACGGTGGTGCGCAGCGACGGGAACGCGTGACGGATCATTCGCCCTGACTCTCCTTGAAACCTTCCTGTGCCACCTGCTGTGCGACGTGACCGATGTCACCGGCACCCATCATCAGCAGCAGGTCACCGTCCTGCAGCACGTCCGGCAGCACCGACAGCAGATCGGACGACTGCCCGACCACCACCGGCTCGCTGCGGCCGCGCGCACGGATGGCACGCGCCAGCGACTTGGAATCGGCACCCGGAATCGGCGCTTCGCCCGCCGGGTACACCTCGCTCAGCACCAGCGCGTCCACTTCGGACAGCACGGCGGCGAAGGCATCGAACTGGTCGCGGGTGCGGCTGTAGCGGTGCGGCTGGAATGCCACCACCAGACGCTGCGACGGCCAGCCACCGCGAGCGGCAGCGAACACGGCTTCCAGCTCGCGCGGGTGGTGACCGTAGTCGTCGATCACGCGTACCTTGGCACCCTTGTGGGTGGTCACTTCGCCCAGGTCGTTGAAGCGGCGACCCACGCCCTCGAACTTCTCCAGAGCGCTGGCGATGGTCTCCGGGGCAACGCCCAGCTGCCATGCAACCGCAGCAGCGGCCAGTGCGTTGAGCACGTTGTGCCTGCCCGGCAGCGCCAGCTTCACCGGCACCGAGCTGCCTTCCGGCAGGCGCAGGGTGAAGCGCATGCAGGGGCCTTCCTGCACCACGTCTTCGGCGCGCACGTCGGCATTGCTGCTCAGGCCGTAGCTCATCACATGGCGCGGGGTCTTGGCGGCCAGTGCGGCCACTTCGGGGTCGTCGATGCACAGCACCGCCAGACCGTAGAACGGCAGGCGCTGCAGGAACTCGGCAAAGGCTTCCTGCACGCGGGCGAAGTCGTTGCCGTAGTTCTCAAGGTGGTCCGCGTCGATGTTGGTGATCACCGCCACCAACGGGTTCAGGCGCAGGAAGCTGCCGTCGCTCTCGTCGGCCTCGGCCACCAGCCACTGCCCACCGCCGAGCTTGGCGTTGGCACCGGCGGCCAGCAGCTGGCCGCCGATCACGAAGGTCGGGTCCAGGTTGCCTTCGCTCAGCACCGCTGCGGTCAGCGAGGTGGTGGTGGTCTTGCCGTGCGTGCCAGCCACGGCGATGCCGCGGCGGAAGCGCATCAGCTCGGCCAGCATGGCCGCACGCGGCATGATCGGAATGCGCTGGCTGCGCGCTTCCATCAGCTCCGGGTTGTCCTCGCGGATGGCGCTGGACACCACGATGCAGTCGGTGCCCAGCACGTTGGCGGCGGAATGGCCGCGCATCACACGCGCGCCCAGCCCTGCCAGACGGCGGGTGGCGGCATTGTCGGCGTTGTCCGAACCGGAGACCTCGTAGCCCAGCGTCAGCATGACTTCGGCGATGCCGCTCATGCCGGTGCCGCCGATGCCGACGAAATGCACGCGCGGGAAAGCGCGGACCAGGTCGTTGGTGTCATGAAGGCGACGGATCACGACTGGCCTCCGGTATGGGTGGTGTTCGGGTACATGCGTTCCTGCTTTGATTCGTTGCTCATTCCCGAGCCACCGATGCCGGCCTCTTCGAGAATGATGTCTGCGATGCGTTCGGCCGCATCGACCTTGGCCAGCGCACGCGCGGCCTGGGCCATCTGCATGCGGCGGGCGGAGTTTCCGGCGAGCGCGCGCAGCACACCCTCCAGGTTGGTGGCCAGTGCGTCGTCCTGCTTGAGCAGTTCGGCGGCACCGCGCTCGACCAGGTATTCGGCGTTGCGGGTCTGGTGGTCATCCACCGCGGCGGCGAACGGCACCAGCACGCTGCCGATGCCCACCGCGCACAGCTCGGCCAGCGTGGACGCACCGGCACGGCACACCACCAGGTCAGCCCACGCGTAGGCGGCGGCCATGTCCTTGATGAAGGCATCCACGCGCCCTTCCACGCCGGCGGCACGGTAGGACTGCAGGGCTTCCTCATGCAGCTTCTCGCCGCACTGGTGCCACACCTCGATGCCGGTGGTGCCGGCCAGCGCGGCCAGTGCCTTGGGCACGGCGTTGTTCAGCACGCGCGCCCCCTGGCTGCCGCCCAGCACCAGCAGCCGCATCGGGCCACTGCGGCCCGCCAGACGCTGTTCCGGTGCCGGCAGCGCGGCGATCTCGGCGCGCACCGGGTTACCTACCACTTCCT
>DALZZG010000043.1:0-20348 GCA_031987665.1 Stenotrophomonas sp.
CGCTGCTGGTGGCCGTGGTGGCGCTGGCCGGCATTCCGCGCCACCTGCATGAGACCCGTGGCGAGCTGCCGATGGACGTGGTCAGCGCCGACGCCGCGCTGGGCACCACGCCGCAGCCGCCCGGCGACTGGGAGGCCTATGGCCGCAGCGGCTACGGGCAGCGGTTCTCGCCACTGGAGCAGATCACCCCGGACAACGTGAAACAACTGCAGCTGGCCTGGCAGATCCAGACCGGTGACGTGCATGTGCCTACCGACGGCGCCACGGCCACCTACGAAGTCACGCCGCTGAAGATCGGCGACACGCTGTACCTGTGCACGCCGCACAGCCTGGCCATCGCACTGGATGCGGACACCGGCAAGGAACGCTGGCGCTTCGATCCGGCGGCCGGTGTTGAAACGCAGCGCCAGTACCAGAGCTGCCGTGGCCTGTCGTATTTCGCCGATCCGGCACCGGCGGCCACCGACGCCACGCAGACGGCCGCTGTATGCGCCAGGCGCGTGTTCCTGCCCAGCGCCGACGCCAAGCTGCATGCACTGGATGCCGCCACCGGCAAGCCGTGCCCCGGTTTCGGCAACAACGGCGTGCTCGACCTGCTGCACAACATGCCGTTCAAGCAACCGGGCTTCTACTACTCCACCTCGCCGCCGGTGGTTGCCGGTGGCAAGGTGATCGTGGCCGGCGCGGTGAACGACAACGCCGCCGTGGACGAGCCTTCCGGCGTCATCCGTGCCTACGACGTGCACACCGGCCAGCTGATGTGGAACTTCGATTCGGGCAACCCCGACCAGACCGCTCCGCTGGACCCGGACAATCCGGCACAGACCTATACCGCCAGCTCGCCCAACAGCTGGTCGGTGGCCAGCGTCGATGAAGCGCTGGGGCTGGCCTATTTCCCGATGGGCAACCGCACGCCCGACCAGCTGGGCATGTACCGCACGCCGGCCGAGGAGCGCTTCGCCTCCTCGGTGGTGGCGCTGGACATCGCCACCGGCCAGGCGCGCTGGGTGCACCAGTTCGTGCACCACGACCTGTGGGACATGGACACGCCCGCGCAGCCGGTGCTGGTGGATCTGGACCTGCCACAGGGCCGCACGCCCGCGCTGGTGGCGCCGACCAAGCAGGGTGACGTGTACGTGCTGGACCGTCGCGACGGGCGTGCACTGCTGCCGGTCAACGAACGCCCCGCGCCGCAGCATGTGGACATTCCCGACCAGCGCGTTTCCTCGACCCAGCCGTTCTCGGCGTTGAGCTTCGAGCCCAAGCCGCTGCGCGAGGCGGATATGTGGGGCGCCAGCCTCATCGACCAGATGCTGTGCCGCATCCAGTTCCGCTCGCTGCGCTATGACGGCCGCTACACGCCGCCCAGCCTGCAGGGCAGCCTGGTCTTCCCCGGCAACTTCGGCACGTTCAACTGGGGCAGCGTGGCGGTGGACCCGCGCCGGCAGGTGATGTTCGGCATGCCCACCTACCTGGCCTTCGTCTCGCGGCTGGTGCCGAAGAAGGAAGGCGCTGGCCCGTCGGCGGGCGAGATCGGGCATGGCGTCAACCTCAACGTGGGCGCGCCGTACTCGGTGGACATGCGCCCCTTCATGTCGCCGCTGGGCGTGCCCTGCCAGGTGCCGCCGTGGGGCACGATCGCCGCGGCGGATCTGCGCACCGGCAAGATCGCCTACCAGTACCGCAACGGCACCATCCGCGACCTGTCGCCCGTGCCTGTGCCGGTGCGGATCGGCGTGCCCGGCATCGGCGGCCCGCTGCTGACCGCCAGCGGCGTGGTGTTCATGAGCGCGGCGGTGGACAACAACTTCCGCGCCTACGACCTGGCCACCGGCAAGGTGCTGTGGGACGTGCGGATTCCTGCCGGTGGGCAGGCCACGCCGATGACCTACCTCAACAGCCAGGGCGAGCAGATGGTGCTGCTGGTGGCCGGTGGCCACGGTTTCACCGGCACGAAGATGGGTGACTACGTGCTGGCTTACAGGTTGAAGAAGTAGCGGGGGTGGGGGCGAAAGCTACCCCTCTCCGGCCCTCCCCTCCGCCTTCGGCGCAAGGGAGGGGGAAAAGCAGCTGCCCCTCTCACCTCATGACCCGCCCCCTCCCTTGCGCCGAAGGCGGAGGGGAGGGTTGGGGAGGGGTAAACCGCTCAGCCCAGCTCCAACCGCGGCACGTCATACCAGCACGCCTGCGGAAAGCGTGCGCGCACCCAATCGCGGATGAAGTCACGGCTGTCGTTGGCGATCACCTCGTCGCTGCTGTCGTCGCGGTGATTCCACGCCACACCGTGCAGCGCGATGCCGCGTGCGGCGATGGCCTCCAGCGACAGCAGCGTGTGGTTGATGCTGCCCAGCCTGCCCGACGTCACCAGCAGCACCGGCCAGCCGCGTTCGGCTGCATGGTCGATGGTCAGCAGCGTATCGGTCAGCGGCACCATCAGGCCGCCGGCACCTTCCAGCAGCACGGTGTCGTAGCGCGCGCACAGGCGTACGGTGGCCCGTTCGATGGCGGCAAGATCAAGCGCGCGCTTTTCCAGCCGTGCGGCCAGATGCGGCGATGCCGGGTAGGCGAACAGCACCGGCATGGTGGTGCCGTCGTGGTCTTCGTCGAACAGGCCGGTGCCCATGATGCGCCGGTGCAGCAGGATGTCGTCGGACGCGCCCACGCAACCGGTCTGCACGAGCTTCTGGGTGATCACGCTGCGGCCTTCATCCAGCCACTGCCGCGCCAGCCAGCCGGTGACCACGGTCTTGCCGATCTCGGTATCGATGCCACTGACGAATACCACCTGCCCGCTCATGCGCGCATGTCCTCCGCTTCCAGACTGGCAACGATGGCCAGCATGCCATCGCACAGCTGCCGCAGCTGCGCGTCGTTGATCACATACGGCGGCATCACATAGACCAGCCTGCCGAAGGGCCGTAGCCAGATGCCCTGCGCCAGCATGCGCTGCTGGATGCGTTCCAGCCGCACCGGTGCATGCAGTTCGATCACGCCGATGGCGCCAAGCACGCGCACATCCGCCACCTGCGGCAAGGCACGCGCAGGCTCCAGCTGCTCACGCAGCGCCTGTTCGATGGCCATCACGCGCCCCTGCCAGTCCTGAGACAGCAGCAGTTCGATCGAGGCCAGTGCCACCGCGCAGGCCAGCGGGTTGGCCATGAAGGTGGGGCCGTGCATGAACACTCCGGGCGCGGCGGCGGCGATGGTGTCAGCGATATCACGACGGGTGATGGTCGCCGCCAGCGTCATGTAGCCGCCGGTCAGCGCTTTGCCGATGCACAGGATGTCCGGCGTGATGCCGGCATGCTCGCAGGCGAACAGACGGCCGCTGCGGCCGAAGCCGGTGGCGATCTCGTCGCAGATCAGCAGCACGCCATGCGCGTGGCACAGGCGCGCGACCTCACGCAGGTACTGGGGGTGGTAGAAGCGCATGCCGCCCGCGCCCTGCACCACCGGCTCGATGATGAAGGCTGCCAATTCGTCACCGCGTTCGGCGAACAGCGCCTCCAGCGGCGCGATGTCACTGGCATCCCATGGCGCGCCGAACGCCGTGCGCGGCGCAGGCACGAAACAGCGTGAGGGCAGCGAGGCACCGAACAGGCCGTGCATGCCGGTGACCGGGTCGCACACCGACATCGCATTCCACGTATCACCGTGATAGCCCGAACGGGTGGTGGCGATGTTGCTGCGCTGCGGCTGGCCGCGCGCGGCCTGGTACTGGATGGCCATCTTCAGCGCCACTTCGACCGACACCGAGCCGGAATCGGCGTAGAAGATCGCATCCAGCGGCTGCGGCACGATCTGCAGCAGCCGCTTGCCCAGCGCGATGGCCGGCTCGTGGGTGAGGCCGCCGAACATCACATGCGACATGCGCCCGAGCTGGTCGATGGCCGCCTGGTTCAGTACTGGATGGTTGTAGCCGTGCACCGCACACCACCACGACGCCATGCCGTCGATCAGCTGCGTGCCATCCTCCAGCTGCAGCAGCACGCCATCGGCACGTGCCACCTTCAGTGCGGGCAGCGTGCTCCCCAGTGCACTGTAGGGGTGCCACAGGTGGTCGCGGTCGAAGGTGTCAATAAGCATCAGCGTTCGGTCACGGCGCGGTCGGCGCGCCTTGCAGGGGGCGTACCTTAACGCCTGCGGGCGCGGCCTGCACCGGCACCCGCGCCTTCCGGTCTCAGAACGAGGCCTGCAATGCCGCCTCCCAACGGCTGCCAGCGTAGTCGTCACCGAACAACGCCTTGGCGTTGCCATCGGTGGCATGGGCGCTCAGGCGCAGTTCCAGCGGTGCGGAGAGCGTCCAGATCGCATTGAGCTGGCCATGCGCATAGCCGCCACCGGGTGCGTCCTGCAGTGCGTAGTAGCCGGCCATGGCTTCCAGCCGCAACCGGTCGTTCACCGGCAGGCGTGCGCCGAGCTGGGTGTACAGGCCATCCTGTGCGGTGCCCAGCGCCTCGGACGACCAGCCCATCGACAGCCAGTAGTTGCTGCGCCAGGTGACGGTGCCGTTCACCTCCGTCCAGTTCAGATCCACCGTGGTGGACGGGTAGCGGTAGTGCAGCAGGTTCACGTCCAGTGCCCAGTCATCGCTCAGTGCGCGACCCCAGCCGAGCATGAAATCCAGCTCGCTGCTGGCATGGGTCTCCGGTGCGAACTCGACGCTGGAGCCGGACACCGCCGCATACAACCCGTTGTCCGCCGCGACACGGAAGCCTGCCTGCACAGCGGCATCGCCCTGGCTCTGGGTGGAACCGCGCCAGACGTAGTCACTGGTCAGCGCGGCACTGCCGCTGGTATCGACAGCGAGGGCATTGCAGCTGAAGCCGACAGACAGCGCTGCGGCCATGCGCAGCAGGAAGGTGGAAGGTTTCATGGTGATTCCAGGGACAGCCGCACACCGTGCGCGGCGAAGCGCAGATTGTTCTGCGCCTGCGCGTAAACCTGCGATGGCCTCGACCCAGCACCCGCGTCAAATCGGCATAAAAGTGCCTGCCGATGACGCGACGCATACCCGCCACAGGCCTTCACCCCGGCTGAAACCTGCCCGCCGCATCATTCCGGGCAGCCGCCCTGCGCACCGCGCGACGACGGCCCGCCCAAATCTCTGGAGGCTGCATGAACAGGTTCTCTGCCGTACTGGCTGCCGTCATCGCTCTGCCCGCCCTGTCCGCGCAGGCTGCCTCGCCACCCGCACCTTCGCCGCTCATCGGGCGCTGGGCCATCGACGTCGCCACCCTGCCCATTCCGCCCGAATCGCGCCCCAAAGCCGTGACCATGGAATTCAACGATGCGGGCAACGGCAGCTGGAAGACCGATGTGGAAATCACCGACCCGAAGGGCAACGTCATGCACGCACACAGCACGCTGGCGACCGATGGAACGCCCGGCCCGGTGAATGGTGAGTACGGTGCCAACGAGGCAGCGTTGAAGATGCCTACACGCGATGTGCTGGTGCTGCAGCTGGTGGACCACGGCACGCCCGCCTCCACCCGCATCTACACCGTAAGCGCCGATGGCAAGGTGCTCACCGAGACCAAGGCCTTCTTCAGCCGCGAAGGCAAGCCGATCCTGCAGACCAACACCTTCCAGCGCATGCCCTGAGTACAGGCCCTGTAGCCCGGGTAAGCAACGCGCACCCGGGGCCTTTGATATTGCGCGAAGAACCCCGGGTGCGCGTTGCTTACCCGGGCTACGCGACTACGTAGTCATGGCCTTACTGCAGTACGTGATTGGCCCACAGGCCGCCCAGTATCGAGAACAAAGCGATCCACAGCGCGGCCTTCACCGTGCCGGCAATCATGTTGCCGCCGAACAGCATCTCCAGAAATCCACCCATGCCTGTCTCCTCTGCCCAGCCGCACTATCGGGGTGAAGGCATCAAGACCCTGCGATGATGCTGGCCGTCAGGGCACGCGCCCCTGCAGCCCTTCCCAGTAGTGATTCGATGCACCGCGCCGTTCCACCATCCCCGGGGCGGTCAGTGCATTGCGGAAGTGCGCCACCACGTCCGCCATGCCCTGGTGCTGCGGATACAGGCGCAGGATGCCTGCGCCCGCGGCGGTCAACGCATCGCGCTCCGGTGCCATGTCGATGATCTCGTTGCCCTGCACCTGCACGCCATTGATGACCATGAAGGGTTCACCTTCGCGCGTCTGCAGCGGCAGACCATCGGGATAGTCGATGCAGCGGAATTCGCACTTGTCCTTGGGCACGTCCAGCGCACGCGCGGTGAAGCAGCGCGCCGAGTACGCCAGCGGCAGGCGCCCCCATGCCATCAGCTCCAGTTCCGGCATCGGCTGCCCTGCGCCGTCCATGCCCGCGCGCAGGGTCTGCAGCAGCTGCCGCCCGTGTTCGACACCGGGTACCCAGCGGCGCAGGCCGTCGTCGATCAGCAGCTGCAGCGCCACATGGTTGTAGATGTTCAGCGTGGGCCCGGCGACGAAGCTGACGCGCCGCTCGCGGCACAGCTGCACCGCCGACAGGTCGTTGGCTTCCACCAGGTAGCGGCCGTTCTCCACCAGCCGCTGCATGGTGCCCAGTTCCGACTCGGCCTCCACCAGCGCCAGCGTGGACAGCACCACTTCCTTGCCGCTTGCGGCCAGCATGTCGGCCAGTTCGAGCCAGTCACGCAATCGCAGCTCGCGGCGCTTGCTGCACACGGTTTCGCCGATGTAGACGATGTCCACCGGCCAGGCCGCCGCCTCGTTGTAGAAATCCATCACGCGGCTGCGTGGCCAGAAATACTGAAGAGGACCAAGGCTGAGTTTCATGGGTTCAATGCCACGCACGGTGATAGGGGCCGAGGGTCGTCTGCTGGCCTTCGGCATGCACGGCCAGCCATTGCTGCCATTGGCTGCGCATCTGCCAGCCTTCCGGGTTCTGCGCATACTGGTCCAACGCCTGCCGCCAGGTGCGCGCCACCGCTGCCACATAGGCCGCGCCGCGCTGCCGCCCTTCCACTTTCAGGGCCACCACACCGGCCTTGGCCAACTGCGGGATCAACTCCAGCGTGTTGAGGCTGGTGGGCTCTTCGAGGGCATGGAAGACCTCGTTGCCCACTTCGTAACGGCCCTTGCAGACCGTGGGGTAGCCGGCTGGCTCGTCGCTGCCGAAGCGGTCGATCAGCACGCCGTTCAAGCGCACGCTGCGGCTGTCGTCCGCATGCTCCTCCCAGCGCACGAAACTGGCAGGCGAACACACGCCATGACGATTGGGCGATACGCCGGTGACGTAGCTGGACAGCTGGCAGCGCCCTTCCACCATGATGCACAGGCTGCCGAAGGCGAACACTTCCAGCGGCACCGGCGTGGTCTCGCACAGGCGCTGCACCTGCTGCAGTGACAGCACGCGCGGCAACACCGCGCGCGCGATGCCGAAACGCTCGTAGGCATAGCGGATGGCCGGCGCCGTGGTAGCCGAGCCCTGCACGGACAGATGCCGCGCCATGTCCGGGTGGGCGCGGCAGGCGTAGTCCAGCACCGCCATCTCGGCGGCGATGATGGCATCCACCTGCAGCAGCGCGGCCTGGTCCACCGCCTGCCGCCAGAGCGGCAGCTGGCTGCTGTCCGGGTAGGTGTTCAGCGCCAGATACACCTGGCAGCCGCGCGCACGCGCATAGGCGATGCCCTCGCGCATTTCGGCCTCATCGAAGTTGAGGCCCGGGAAGGCACGCGCATTGGTCTGGTTGCGGAAGCCGATGTAGACGGCATCGGCGCCGGCATCCACCGCCGCGCGCAACGCCGGCAGGTTGCCGGCGGGACAAACAAGTTTCATCAAATGCTCCAGGCTGTCGTCAGGGCCGACGTGGCCGCCGCTGCGCTCTCAGGCAACGCCGCGCTGCTGGCAGAGCTGATGCCAGAGTGCATCCACGCTGCGTTCCACCGTCGGATTCAAGGTGATCGGGCGCCCCCACTGCCGACTGGTCTCCGCCGGCCATTTGGTGGTGGCGTCCAGCCCCATCTTCGAACCCAGCCCTGCCACGGGCGAGGCGAAATCCAGATAGTCGATGGGGGTGTTGCCAACGATCAGGCTGTCCCGCCCAGGGTCGACGCGCGTGGAGATGGCCCAGATCACCTGCCCCCAGTCGCGTACGTCGATGTCCTCATCGGTGATGATGACGAACTTGGTATAGGTGAACTGGCGCAGGTAGGACCAGATGCCCATCATCATGCGCTGCGCATGCCCCGGGTACTGCTTGCGGATGCTCACCACCGCCACGCGGTAGGAACACGCTTCCGGTGGCAGGTAGAAATCCACGATCTCCGGAAATATCTTCTGCAGCAACGGCACGAACACATCGTTCAACGCCAGTGCCAGAACCGACGGCTCGTCGAACGGTGCGCGGCCCATGTAGCTGCCGTGGTAGATGGCATGGCTGCGCATGCGCATGCGGTGCACGGTGAGCACCGGGAACGAGGCCTGCGCGTTGTAGTAGCCGGTGTGATCGCCGAACGGGCCTTCCAGCGCCATGTCGCCGGGATGGATGAAGCCTTCCAGCAGTATCTCCGCACCTGCGGGCGCATCCAGCCCGGTCATGCGGCTGCGCCATACCTGCGAGCGCGCACCGCGCAGCAGGCCGGCGAATTCGTATTCGGACAGCGTGTCGGGAATGGGCGCCACCGCCGCCAGCATGGTCGCCGGGTCGGTGCCGATGGCCACCAGCACCGGGAACGGCTTGCCCGGATGCGCCTGCTGCCAGTCCGCGAAGTCCAAGGCACCACCGCGGTGCGCCAGCCAGCGCATGATCACGCGGTTGCGGCCGATCACCTGTTGCCGGTACACCGCCACGTTCTGCCGTGACTTATGGATGCCCCGGGTGATCACCAGCCCGAAAGTGATCAGCCGCCCCGCATCCTCCGGCCAACAGCGCTGTATCGGCAGGCACGACAGGTCCACATCGTCTTCGTCCAGCACCTGCTCGTTGAACGCCGCCTCCGGTACCTTGCGGACGGCTACGTTTGCCAGCTGCCCCCACTGCGGCCACTGCGCGAGCGCGGCGGCGAAACTGCCGGGCCACTGCGGCTCCTTGATCGAGGCCAGCAGCTGGCCCAGCTCGCCCAGCGACGACAGCGGGCGGTTGTCCAGCGCCAGTTCGATGCGCCGCGGGTGGCCGAACAGATTGCCCAGCTGCCGGTATGCCGTACCTGTCTGGTTCATCAGCAGCGCCGGCCCTTCCGCACGCAGCGCACGCAGGCACAGCGACGTGCTCACCAGGTCGGGGTCCACCGGGGTATCGATTTCCTGCAGTTGCTGCTCTTCGGCAAGCCGCCGCAGGTAGGCACGCAGATCGTGGAAAGCCATGGCTGGTCCAGCAGAGTTCGGCGGTTGGGGTGGCACCTGCGCGCCGACACGGTCGGCCTGCTTCCTGCACGGGTGCCTGCCTTCAAGGACGAGGAACCCCTCCCCGCCCTGTTCAGTACATCGCGCTGGCATGGTGCGTCAGCCGCGCAGGGGCTGGGCATGACATTGGTCAAGCGGCGCGCGTATCAGCGCGCTGTTGCAGCACCGCACAGCACCGTGACAAATATCAACGTGATGCGCGGGCCGCTGACTATGCTCAGGCCTAACGCAAACAGGGGTGTGCGTCATGGTAAAGCCGCGTCTTCTTGTGTATTCCTGCTCGGGCTGTTCCAGCGCCGCACAGATGGCCAACCAGATGGCGCTGTGGCTGGACCGCGAGGGCCTGGCCGAGATGTCCTGCATCGCCGGTGTGGGCGGGGGCGTCGTGGGCCTGCAGAAGATCGCGCAGAGTGGTCGCCCCATCCTCGCGCTGGACGGCTGTCGCCTGCACTGCGTGAGCGCGTGCCTGCAGCAGGCCGGCGTCACCGCCGATTCGCACATCACGCTCGGCGACTACGGCGTGCGCAAGAAGCACCATGCGGATTTCGAGCGCCATCAGGCACACAGCATCTACGACACCATCGTGGTGCCTGCCGTGCGCACGCTGCACCGCTTGAGTGCGCCGCCGCGTACCGATTGAACGCGGCGTTCGCTGCTGCGCGATCTCTACGAACGGTACGCGGCGCGTGCGTTGCCCAGCAGCCGCGCGGTGCGCTGCAGCACGATGCGCTGCGCCAGCGGCACCGCTTCCCACGGCAGGCGGTCGAGCAGGTTGCGCAGCATCAGCCCCAGCTCGGTATCACCGGTCAGCGACAGCCGCCGCTGGAAGAACAGCGAGTCGGCATCCTGTTCGCGGCTGGCAAGCTGCAGCAGGTCGGTGGCGCTGCCGCTGATGGTGGTTTCCGCAGACTGGTGGCTGCAGCGTATGCCGTCGTCGTGCAGCTCCAGCACCCAGCCGATGCCGAGGTCGGTGACCTGGATGCCGATGCGCCGCCCGTTGATCTCGCGCAGCGTGCCCATCACCGCAGGCACACGCAGCGTGTGGCCCAGTGCCTTTATCACCAGCTGCTCGCGCAGCGGCACCGTCAGGCCCATGAACACCGGGCGCCAGTAACGCGGTGGCGGCAACAGGCGCAGCAGATGGGGGACGATGGCGGCAGGCGTCGCGGACATGCGGGGTTCTCCCGGTTGTGGATTGACCAGGCGGCTGCTGGCCTGATGTCGGTGGGCCTCGGTGATCAGCACGCTCATCAGCCGCAGGGCGCCTTCGGACTCCAGCTGGTGCCGTTGCGCCAGCCGCTGCGCGCGTCGCCTTACCCGGTCCTCGCGGGCGGCATCGCATTGCGGGCGGCCCAGCCCCCGCTTCAGCAGGCCGGCAGCGGCCGCCAGACGCAAGCGCGCGGCGAACAGATGCACCATGCCGTCGTCCACCTGATCGATGGCGAAGCGGACGGCGGAAAGCGCCACCGCGCCCGGCCGCAGCGTGGCGGGTGGCCGCGCGCGCGCATCGTCACCAGGCAAGGGCAGCACTTCGGTGGGCATGTCGGCCGGCATCACAGGAGGTCCGCGCATCGTAGGCAGGCCGCGCGCCGCGGCGGTTGATATTGGTCAAGGCCAGTCATGCGGGCGCCTTCCTGCCATCGTGCCGGCTGAAAAGAACAGGCGGCATAATCGGCCCATGACCACGCTTGCCGACCTTGGCCCGCGCATCTGCATCCTTGGCCCGTCCAACAGCGGCAAGTCCACGCTGGCGGTGGCCATCGCACGCAGGCACGGCATGCCGGCAATCCATCTGGATCAGATGTTCCACCTGCCGCATACCGACTGGCAGGCGCGCCCCGAGCCGGAGTTCCTGCAGCTGCATGACGCGGCCGTCGCGCAGGAACGCTGGGTGATGGATGGCAACTACACGCGCTGCCTGCCGCAACGCCTGCAGCGCGCGACCGGGCTGATCCTGCTGGATCTGGCAACCGCACGCAGCCTGATCCGCTACTTCCGCCGCAGCTGGCTGCAACGCAACCGCCACGGCGCCCTGCCCGGCAACCGCGACACGGTGAAGCTGCAGATGCTCCACCACATCGCCATCGTCACCCCCTCCAACCAGCAACGCTACGCCGATCTGTACCAGAGCATCGAACTGCCCAAGCTCAGGCTGGCAAACACCCGGCAGCTGCAGGCGTTCTATGCAAGCGAGGGGTTGGAGTGGTGAGGGGTATTGCGCTCCCGTAGCCCGGGCAAGCGAAGCGCACCCGGGGCTTAAGCCAATCGAAGCGATTGAACCAACGTCCACGACTTCCATCCGACAGCTCGACTTTGCCCTGCTTCCATTGCTCCCATCGTCCCGGGTGCGCTTCGCTTACCCGGGCTACGCTATCGGCGTTCGCCGAAGCCCTGATCGGAAACATTGGCATCACCCGCCCAATCAGGCGGAAGCAACCCCATGCGCACATGACGATGGAAAGACGAGTGCGGCCAATCCGCCACACGCGTCACCCACCCGTGCTTCACCGGGTTGATATGCACATAATCCACGCAGGCCTGCAGCTGCGCTTCGGCTTGGATCGTCCGTTCCCAGTAGCGTGATTGCCAGGGAGAGCAGTCACCGGCGCATACCTTTCGGGTGAAGTTCTTCTTGATGTCCTGCCACAGGCGCGGATAGTCATCCGTGTCCTCCGCCATGCGCAGCACCGCGTGCAGGTGATCGGGAAGCACCACCGCTGCAATTACCGAATGCGGTGTGCGGGCAGCGGCAGCTTTCCATGCGTCGCGCAACGCATCCACCTCGCGCACAAGCAGGTCGCTCCGCCTGTCACGGAGCGTCACAGTGAAGAAGTACGTTCCGCCACGAACACGATTGCGCCGATAGTTGACCATCGGCCCAAGCCTAAGCAGCAGGCACCCCGCAGCCTGTAGCCAAACCCCAAAGCCAACCCCAGCCAAACCCCGCGCCAGCACCTCGCCTTTGTAGCCCGGATAAGCGCAGCGCATCCGGGGCCAGGCGGTGCATCCCGCCGTGGCGGATCATCAGTGCCAGCCAATCCATCCTCTCCAGAATCGAGAAAGCCGAACAGATACCCAGCCCCTTCGATCATTGCAAACCCCGGGTGCGCTACCGCTTACCCGGGCTACAACAGCGCGCAGCCATCCCGTAGCCCGGATAAGCGAAGCGCATCCGGGGCCAGGCGGTGCATCCCGCCGTGCCGGATCATCAGTGCCAGCCAATCCATCCTCTCCAGAATCGAGAAAGCCGAGCAGATGCCCAGCCCCTTCGATCATTGCGAACCCCGGGTGCGCTACCGCTTACCCGGGCTACAACAGCGTGCGGCCATCCCGTAGCCCGGATAAGCGAAGCGCATCCGGGAACACGCGGTGCATCCCACCGCGCCGGATCATCAGCGCCAGCCAACCCATCCTCTCCAGAATCGAGAAAGCCGAGCAGATGCCCAGCCCCTTCGATCATTGCAAACCCCGGGTGCGCTACCGCTTACCCGGGCTACAACAGCGCGCAGCCATCCCGTAGCCCGGATAAGCGAAGCGCATCCGGGGCCAAGCGGTGTATCCCCACGCCGAATCATCAGCGCCAGCCAATCCTTCCTCTCAAGAGAAAGAAAGCCAAGCAGATGCCCGGCTTCCTCAATCATTGCAGTCCCCGGGTGCGCTTGCGCTTACCCGGGCTACAACAGCGCGCGGCCATCCCGTAGCCCGGATAAGCGAAGCGCATCCGGGACCAGGCGGTGTATCCCCACGCCGAATCATCAGCGCCAGCCAATCCTTCCTCTCCAGAAACGAGAAAGCCGAGCAGACGCCCGGCTTCTTCGATCATTGCAGACCCTGGATGCGCTTCGCTTACCCGGGCTACGCAGTGCGTGACTCAACTCACCCGCACTTGGAATAACCACAGTTCAGGCAGGTCTGGCAGCCGTCCATGATGACCAGGGCCTTGGTGCTGCACTTGTGGCACATGCTGGCGCTGGCGGGGAAGCTGCCGTTGTCGGCGGTAGCTTCCGGGGCTTCAGAATCCACCCCTCCCCGGCCTTCCCCTTCGCCTTGCGAATGGGAGGGGGAAACAGTTACTTCACTGTTTTTTTTTGAGCGCTCTTCAAACTGCTTGCGCTTCTCGGCGATGAGTGCGCGTTGGTGGGCGCTCATTTCCGGATCGTGCAGCAGGCCGATGCTCTTCATGTGCTCTTCGACGATGTAGCCCAATTCGGCCACCAGCGACGGCATGTACACGCCACCGGCCTTGAAGTAGCCGCCCTTGGGGTCGAACACGGCCTTCATCTCGTCAACGATGAAGGTCACGTCGCCGCCCTTGCGGAACACGGCGGACATGATGCGGGTCAGTGCCACGATCCACTGGAAATGCTCCATCGACTTGGAGTTGATGAAGATCTCGAACGGACGGCGCAGTTCGTGCTCGGTGCCCTGGTTGAGCACGATGTCGTTGATGGTCACGTAGAAGGCGTGTTCCACCAGCGGCGATTTGATCTTGTAGGTGCTGCCGATCAGCACTTCCGGGCGCTCGATGCGCTCGTGCATGTGCACGATGTTGTCGGTCGTGGACGCGTCCTGGGCGGTCGTGACCGGGGCGGCCTTGGCAGCGGCTTCGCGCGCCTTGTCGTCTGGAGTGACGACGGAATAGCCCTTGATTTTCTTGTCGATCTTGACGGCCATGGTACGGGTCCTGGTTATGCGTTCGGTGCGGGTTGCGGCGGCAACCCCGTCCCGGTCGGGACGGGGCGCGCGGTGCGGCTTACTTGCGGGTGGCCTTCTTGGTGGCCTTCTTTGCAGCCTTCTTCACGGCAGTGGCCTTCCTGGCAACAGCCTTCTTGGCGGTTGCGGCCTTCTTGGCCACGGTCTTCTTCGTGGCAGCGGCTTTCCTGGCTACCGTCTTCTTGGCGGCGGTGGCCTTCTTCACCACTTTCTTCTCGGTGGCCTTCACCGTCTTCTTGACGGCGGCGACCTTCTTGGCGGCCTTCTTCTCGACCTTCTTCACGGCCTTCTTGGCAGCGGCGGTCTTCTTGGCGACGGTCTTGCCGACCTTCTTCTCGGCAGCCTTCACCGACTTCCTGGCGGCAGCAGCCTTCTTGCTGACGGCCTTGGCCACCTTCTTTTCGGTTGCCTTGGCCGACTTCTTGGCCGCAGCGGCCTTGCCGGCAGCCTTCTTCTCGACCTTGGCCAGTGCCTTCTTGGTGGCGGCGCGCTTGCCGGCACCCTTGGCCTTCAGCTCGGCGGCTTCTGCCTGGGCGTTGGCCTTGGCGGCCTCCAGCTTCTTGCGCACCGAGGACACCTTCTTCTTCACTTCCTTCTTGGCGGCAGCAGCTTTCTTGGCCACGGTCTTCTCGGCCTTCTTCACTGCCTTCTTCACCTTGGCCACCTGCTTCTTGGCGCCAACTTCCACCTTGTGCGCACCGGTCTTGACCGCGGCAACGGCGTCGCTGGCGGTGGTGGCGATGGATTCACCCAGATTGGTTGCGGTTTCTTTCACGTTTTCGGCAACCTGGGAAACGGTCGCAGTCACACCATTACCATTGCTCATAGAGCCCTCCTCAGGGCATCGGGTCTGTAACGCTGGCGATGCTATATCGAAGCGGTGCAACGTGGAACAAACGCGCAGCGAACCGATGACGCTGGCTGCTGGCCAAGCCACCCGGCCTGATGGCCGGGGGCGGTTGCGGCAGGCTGCTCAGAACTTGCCGTAGTAGCCTTCCTTGAGGGCGTCGAACAGGTTGGCGGCGGTGTGCATCTCGCCGTCGTACTCGATCTGTTCGTTGCCCTTGACCTCCACCACCTGGCCGTCTTCCAGCTCGAAGCGGTAGGTGGTGTTCTCCAGGTCCGTCTCCTTCACCAGCACGCCCTGGAAGGCAGCCGGGTTGAAGCGGAAGGTGGTGCAACCCTTCAGGCCCTTTTCGTGGGCGTAACGGTAGATGTCCTTGAACTGCTCGTACGGGTAGTCGGTCGGGACGTTGGCGGTCTTGGAGATCGAGCTGTCCACCCACTTCTGGGCGGCGGCCTGCACGTCAACGTGCTCCTTCGGCGAGATGTCGTCGGCGCTGATGAAGTAGTCCGGCAGCTGCGCGGCGGCATCCTCGGAGAACGGCATGGCCTGCGGGTTGATCAGCTCGCGGTAGGCCAGCAGCTCGAAGGAGAACACGTCCACCTTCTCCTTGGACTTCTTGCCTTCGCGGATCACGTTGCGGCTGTAGTGGTGCGCGAACGAGGGCTCGATGCCGTTGGAGGCGTTGTTGGCCAGCGACAGGCTGATGGTGCCGGTCGGGGCGATGGAGCTGTGGTGGGTGAAGCGCGAACCCACCGTGGCCAGCTCCTCCACCAGCTCAGGGGCCACCGTGGCCACGCGCTGCATGTAGCGGCTGTAGCGGGCGTGCAGCACCTTGCCGGCGATCTTCTGGCCGACCTTCCAGCCGTCCTTCTTCATTTCCGGGCGCTGGCGCAGCATGGCGGCGGTGACGTCGAACTGCTCTTCCATGATCGGGGCGGCGCCCTTCTCACGGGCCAGCTCCAGGCCGGTTTCCCAGCCGGCCACGGCCATGTCGCGGGCGATGGCTTCGGTGAACTCGCACGATTCGGCCGAGCCGTACTTCATGCGCAGCATGGTCAGGGTGCTGCCCAGGCCCAGGAAGCCCATGCCGTGGCGGCGCTTGCGCATGATCTCGTTGCGCTGCTGTTCCAGCGGCAGGCCGTTCACTTCGACCACGTTGTCGAGCATGCGGGTGAACACGCGCACCACTTCCTTGTACTCGTCCCAGTCGAACGAGGCCTTGTCGGTGAACGGGTCACGCACGAACTTGGTCAGGTTGACCGAGCCCAGCAGGCAGGCGCCGTACGGCGGCAGCGGCTGCTCGCCGCAGGGGTTGGTCGCGCGGATGTTCTCGCACCACCAGTTGTTGTTCATCTCGTTGACGCGGTCGATCAGGATGAAACCCGGCTCGGCATAGTCATAGGTGGAGACCATGATCATGTCCCACAGGTGGCGGGCACGGATGTGGCCGTACACCTTGCAGGCCACCAGGCCGTCGTCGCGCACGATGTAGTTCTCGTGGGTCGGCCAGTCGCGCCACACCACGTCGTCCGAGTTCTGGTCGATCTCGCCCTGTTCCTTGGTGTTGATCGGGAACACCAGCGGCCAGTCGCTGTCGTCCTTCACCGCTTCCATGAAACCGTCGGTGATCAGCAGCGACAGGTTGAACTGGCGCAGGCGGCCATCCTCGCGCTTGGCGCGGATGAAATCCTTCACGTCCGGGTGGGACACGTCGAAGGTGCCCATCTGCGCGCCGCGGCGGCCACCGGCCGAGGACACGGTGAAGCACATCTTGTCGAAGATATCCATGAAGGACATCGGGCCGGAGGTGTAGGCACCGGCGCCGGCGACGAACGCGCCGCGCGGGCGCAGCGTGCTGAATTCATAGCCGATGCCGCAGCCGGCCTTCAGGGTGAGGCCTGCTTCGTGCACCTTCTCGAGGATGCCGTCCATCGAATCGATGATGGTGCCCGAGACCGTGCAGTTGATGGTGCTGGTGGCCGGCTTGTGTTCCTGCGCACCGGCATTGGAGGTGATGCGGCCGGCCGGAATGGCGCCACGGCGCAGCGCCCACAGGAATCGCTCGTACCAGTAGCCACGCTTCTCGTCGCCGGTCTCGGCATCGGCCAGGGCACGCGCCACGCGCTTGTAGGTGCCGTCGATATCGGCATCCAGCGCTTCGCCATTCTTGGTGGTGAGGCGGTACTTCTTCTCCCAGATGTCCTGCGAGGCAGGTTGCAAGGGGATCAGGTCAGATTGAGTGTGTTTGCCGACCACTTCCAGACGTACCGTACTCATGTTTTGGAAATTCTCCTGGGGCACCTGACGGTGCGATTCGCTTGCCTCTAGGGGCAGGCCTGGCTGCGTTGGCCAGAACACGGCAGCGCGCGTCGGCGCTTGCCTTTCGCAGTGGAAAAAGCCGTTGCCCACCGGCCTTTCCGTAGCGGTGTCATGGTCATCGCACGCCTTCCATTGGGGCGGCCGCCTCAAGTCATAAAACCCCATAGCTTGGGGGGGCCGGCGGCACCAACCCAATATCTAGTGGCCGGTGCTGGGGCCAAGCTTACCCACGGGCGGGTAGTTGTCAAACAAAAAAACTAGCATTGGACTATTGCAATCCGCGTAACCCGCGCCAGCGTTGGCGATGCCGCACTGCGGCAGTTTCATTGCCGATTTAGGCGCCGCCCGCCACACTCCCGTTCAGCAATCCGTTCACCCCGGGCCGCCCCTGGCGCCCCCGCATGGAATCCCGGCTTATGCGACCGCTCCCGACCCTGCTCACCCTGGCCTTGGCCGCCGCCTTCGGCGGATTCACCGCCACCGCCATCAACGCCCACCTGGACAACAAGGCCGATGCGGCCAACGCCGCCGCCAGCAGCGTGCTGCCTGCCGCCGGCTCCCTGCCCTCCGCCGTCGCCGGCCAGCCGGTGCCCTCGCTGGCCCCCATGCTGGAACAGGCCATGCCGGCGGTGGTCAGTGTCAACACCAAGCAGGTGGTGCGGGTGCGCAACCCGTTCTTCGATGACCCGTTCTTCCGCCGCCTGTTCCCGCAGGTGCCGCAGGAGCGCATCAACGAATCGCTGGGCTCGGGCGTCATCATCGACGCCGGCAAGGGCCTGGTGCTGACCAACCACCACGTCATCGACAACGCCGACGACGTGCGCGTGACCCTGTCCGACGGGCGCACGGTCAAGGCCGATTTCATCGGCTCGGACCCGGACACCGACATCGCGCTGATCCGCATTCCCGCCGAGAAGCTCACCGCGCTGCCGCTGGGCAACAGCGACCAGCTGCGCGTGGGCGACTTCGTGGTGGCCATCGGCAACCCGTTCGGCTTCAGCCAGACGGTGACCTCGGGCATCGTCTCGGCGGTGGGCCGCAGCGGCATCCGCGGCCTGGGCTACCAGAATTTCATCCAGACCGATGCCTCGATCAACCCCGGCAACTCCGGTGGCGCGCTGGTCAGCCTCAGCGGCCAGCTGGTCGGCATCAATACCGCCAGCTACAACCCGCAGGGCAGCATGGCCGGCAATATCGGCCTGGGCCTGGCCATTCCGTCCAATCTGGCCCGCGACGTGGTCGAGCAGCTGATCACCAAGGGCGTGGTGGTGCGCGGCACGCTGGGCGTGGAAACCCAGAACCTCACCCCGCAGATCGCGCAGGGCCTGGGCATGAGCGAAGCGCGCGGCGCGCTGGTCACGCGCGTGCTGGCCGGTTCCGGGGCCGCAGCCGCAGGCCTGCAGGCAGGCGACGTGGTGCTGTCGGTCAACGGCCAGCGCGTGGACAACGCGCAGGCGCTGCATAACTTCGAGGGTCTTTCCAGCGTGGGCCGCACCGTCAACCTGCAGGTGCAGCGCGACGGCAAGCCGCTGCAGCTCAAGGCCACGCTGAAGGAACAGCCGCGCTCAGTGTCCGGCGAGACGCTTGACCCGCGCCTGACCGGCGCCACCTTCGCCGATCTGCCCGAATCGCTGCGCCAGGCCGGCCTCAACGGCGTGATGGTCAGCGAGGTGGCACGCGGCAGCCGGGTGGCGCAGTCAGGGCTGGCCAGCGGCGATGTCATCGTCGCCTCCAGCAGCGGCGAGTTTGCCGACCTTGCCAGCTGGCGCGCCAGTTTCGGCCAGCGCCCCGCGCAGCTGGTGCTGAGCGTGCGCCGTGGCAACGGGGGCGGCCAGCTGTTGATGCGATGATGCGCAGGCACGCGGTCAGCGCTCCGTAACGCCCTTTACACCCTGCAACTGGTATTTCTGGACATCCGTTGCAACCCGCGCGCCACCGATGGCGCACCCGCTGAGATCAGGAGATCACGATGAGCCCCACCAATACCGAAAACATGAAGGAACACCTGGGCGAAGCCGGCTCGCACCTGAAGACTGCCGCCAACGCCGCAGGTTCGGCCGTCAAGGGCGCCGCTGGTGCCGCTGGTGACGAACTGCGTCTGGGCAAGGCCACCATGAAGGCCGAGCTGTCCGACAGCGCGCTGGCCGGCCTGGCCGCCGCCGAACTGGGCGGTGCCGCCGCCAAGGAACAGGTGGACGCACTGATGGACAAGGGCAAGGACCTGATGGACAGCGCCGCCGACCTCATCCGTGAGCGTCCGCTGGCATCCTTCGGCGTTGCCTTCGCCGCCGGCTGGATCATCGCCAAGCTCGCCCGCAGCAACGACTGATCGGCGTGAGCGGCAACGCAACACCGCCCAGCGACGCGCCCGACTCCACCCCGGACGAAAAGCCGGGGCTGGAGGAGAGCATCCGCCAGGTCGGCTCCGCCGGCCGCGAAACGCTGGATTCGGCCAGCCACACGCTGCGTTCGCTGCGGCGTCTGGCCTCGGCCGACCTTGCGCTGGCGCGCAGTGCCTTTGGCCGTGCGCTGGCGTGGAGCGGCATGGCCATCATCTTCGGCGCATCGGCGTGGCTTCTGCTGGCCGCCACGCTGGTGGCCCTGCTGCAGTATCTGGGGCTGTCGCTGTTCGTATCCCTGCTGATCCCCAGCATCACCAGCCTGATCGTGGCCGGTTATGCGGTCTGGCGCGTGTCCTATTTCTTCCACCACACCGGCATGCATGCCACGCGCCGCCAGTTGTCGCGCATGGGCCTGTTCGACGAACCGCGTGACGAGGATGACCCGGACGCCGAGGTGAACGTGCCGGGGGAGCAAACGCGATGAAGTTTGAAGCCCTGCAACGCCGCGTGCGCCGCGCCGAAGCCGTGGTGCAGGTACGCAGCGAGGAAACCACCCAGCACTGGGGCCGGTTGAACACGGCCTGGCGCACCGCCTGGACGCCGGGCCGCATCATCGTCGTCGGTCTTGCCGGCGGCTTCCTGGCCGGCAAGCTGGAACCCGGCGGTGCCTTCAGCGGCGCCCGCTGGCTGCAGATGATCGGCTCGCTCTCGGGGCTGATGGCCTCGGCACAGGCCTCTGTGGCATCGGTCGCCGCGGCGGCGGCAAGCATGGCTGCCGGTGAGGC
>DALZZG010000044.1:0-20250 GCA_031987665.1 Stenotrophomonas sp.
AGCAGGCCGAGCGCGGTGCCGAGCACCAGCACAAGATGCCGGAAGTGCCGCAGCCAGAGGACATCGAACCCAATCGCCCGCTGCCCGCAGATGTGCTGGAGCGGCTGCCGGTGAAGGTGCAGCGCTGGCTCTCGCGCGGCGGCCCGTTCGAGTTCCGCCATGTCTACCCGCGCGATGAACTCAATCCACCCAAGCGCCCGCCGTACCACCAGGTCTGGCTGCGCCTGAGCGAAAAGGTCGGCGATGCGCCCGAGCTGCACCAGGCGCTGCTGGCCTATGCCTCCGATTTCCATCTGCTGGGCACCGCCACCTTCCCGCACGGCATCAGCTACTACCAGCCGCATGTGCAGATGGCCTCGCTGGATCACGCCATCTGGTTCCACCGCCCATTCCGCGTGGACGACTGGCTGCTGTACTCGCTGGACAGCCCCAGCGCGCAGGACGCACGCGGCCTGGCCCGCGGCCAGTTCTTCACCCGTGATGGCGTGCTGGTGGCCAGCACCGCGCAGGAGGGGCTGATCCGCGTCACCCCGCCGTCCGCCGACGAAGCGGGCAAGGAGTAAGCCATGCGCAAGATTTTCAGCAGCCAGCGCGTCGAGAACGCCGAAGCCGTCGCCCAGATGCTGCGCGATGCCGACATCGAAGTGCGCGTCACCAATGGCCGCTCGTACCACAGCAAGCGCCGCGGCCAGTTCAGTTATCTGGACAGGAGCGACGGCAGCAACCACCCGGCGGTCTGGGTGGTACACGCCAATGACCAGCCGCGCGCACGCGACATCCTGCGCGACGCCAACCTGCTGCAGACCACACGCCGCGACCACCCCACCGCCGAATATGCGTTCGCCGAGGCACCGGCGCAGAACAACGGCCGCAGCTGGGGCTGGCGCATCCGCATCATTCTGCTGGCGGTGATCGCCGGCGTGGTGCTGATGATGATGCTGCGCCACCGCGCCGCACCGACCGCACCCGTCGCAGCACCGGCACCGCAGGCACAGCCCGCCGCTCCCGTGCAGCAGGCGCCGGAAGAAGTGCGCGTGCGCTTCCAGCCCACCACCCCGCCGCCGGAAGCGAAAAAGCCCTGAGCAAGGGCTGGCGATGATCCACAGGCGCGACAGATCATCATTCCCCGTTCCCGCTTCCCCGTTCCCCGCCTCAACCCGTCACATCCGCCGCCCACCACCGTCCTGTATTGCGACCCCCAAGGGAGAACGCCCATGAGCGCGATGCTGGACACCCTGCTGCAGACCGAACTTCCCGCCGCCCGCAAGGGCTGCACCCGGTCCTACGGGCGCATCGTGCTGGGCTGCCAGAACACGGTGACGGCCATCGCCCTGGCCATCACCCGCGATGTACAGGCCAGCGAGGACATCGCGCAGGAGGCCTTCATCAAGGCCTGGCAGCAGCTCAATCAGCTGAACAACAGCGCCAGCTTCCTGCCCTGGCTGCGGCAGATCACCCGCAATCTTGCCCGCGATTGGCTCCGCGCCAACCGCAACCGTCCCCTGAGCGGTGAGGCGGCTGAAATCGCCATCGGCATGGCCGCCGACCCTGCACCGGATGCGGCGGAAGCAATCACGCGGGTGGAGGAAGAACTGGCTGCCGCCGAGATCATCTCCGCCCTGCCGGAGGACAGCCGCGAAACCCTGCTGCTCTACTACCGCGAAGGCCAGAGTTCACAGCAGGTGGCCCTGCTGCTGGGGCTGAGCGATGCGGCGGTACGCAAGCGCCTGTCGCGCGCACGCGCCAGCGTCCGTGATGAACTGCTCAAGCGCTTCGGTGAGTTCGCACGCAGCAGCGCGCCGGGCAGCGCGTTCGCCGCGCTGGTCTGTTCGACGGTGATGCTGGCCGCGCCGGGTACCGCCAGTGCCATCGTCATCGGCAGCGGTGCAGGCATTGCCGGTGCGGGAAAGCTGGGGCTTGGCAGCTTGGGCACGCAGACCGCCAGCGGCGGCGTGGCTGCCGGCACGCTGGGCGCGACGGTCAATTCACTGCTGGCCAATCCTTTCGACCTGTGGGTGATCCTGAGCAGCGTGGTGTTCGGCATGCTCGCCGCCTATCTGTCCAGCCTGTACCTGCTGCGCTATGCCGAAACCGAACCGGAGCGCCTGCAGCTGCGTGGCTTCATGCGCCTGCACACCTTCAGCGCGCTGGTGTTCTGCCTAACCGCCATGGCGGCGGTGGTGCTGCGCATGGGCACCGCGATGGGGCTGCTGGTGCTGGCCGGCGGCATGGCGGTGCTGAACTATCAGTACCTTGTCACCCTGCCCAAGATCATGGCGCCGCTGCTGGCGCGCGATGCCGCCCGCCATGGTCGCCGTGGGCCGAGCTGGGTGTACCGCAGCCTGTTCGGGCGCACGGCGGTGGCCACGGCGTCGCTGCTGGTGGTGGTCTGCGTGCTGTTCGTGCTGCTGCGCCAATGAGCCCAGCGCGCGTCGTGGGGGCCTGAAACAGAACACCCCCGCTGTCTCCAGCGGGGGTGGTGTCGATCGGCGCCTCTCCGGGGCTTACTTCGCAGCCGGAGCCTGCGGCGGCATCGGGCCGCGATGGCCACGCGGGCCATCCTTGGAGCGTGCAGCACGCGCCGCTTCCAGTTCTGTCGGGCTGAGCTTGCCGTCCTTGTCGGTATCTGCCTTGTTGAACCACTCTTGGCGGCGCTGCTCGGCGCGTGCCTGGCGGTCCGCCTGGTCGATGTAGCCATCCTTGTTCACGTCGAGCGTGTCGAAGTGGGCACGGTACTCGGCGGCACTGATGCGGCCATCGTTGTTCGCATCCATGCCACGCATCATGAAGCTGGCCTGGCGGCCACCGTGATGCATGCCACCGTGGTGGCGACCGTGGCGCATGCCGTGGCGCGGTGCCGGCATTTCGTCACGCGAGAGCTTGCCGTCCTTGTTCTTGTCCATCTCGTCGAAACGCTGGGCAAGATGCGGATGGGCCGCGGCTTCCTGACGGTCGATCACGCCGTCACCATTGGCATCCATGCGCGGCGGCGCCGGCTTCTGGCCGGTGGGGCTGGCAGCGAGCGCGACGCCGGTGGCCGAGGTCGCCAGCAGCAGGGCCAGCAGGAGAAGGGGCTTACGTTGGTTCATTGTGCGGCTCCAAGGTTGACGGTCGAGCGCAGCACTGCGCCCTTGCAACAGTCAACGCGCGGCCGCTGCCGAGGTTGACGCGCCAGCGGGCGCATTCATCACGCAGACAGGCGCAGGTTCTGCGACCGCACCCGGCTATGCTGTCCGCATGGCATTGCATGACGACCCCAACCAGGAGCTGCGCCTGTTCCAGACCGGCGAGCACCCCTGCGGCTACTGGCCCGAACGGCAGGCCCGCGATCTGGTGCTGGACCCGCAGGACGAGCGCCTGGGCACGCTGTACCCGCTGGCACTGAGCTGGGGCTTCCGCCGCTCCGGCGATCTGGTCTACCGCCCCCATTGCCAGAGCTGCCGCGCCTGCGTGCCGGTGCGCATTCCCGTGGCCCGCTTCGGCCCGGACCGCAGCCAGCGCCGCTGCCTGCGCCACAACGCCGACCTGCAGTGCCGCGTGCTGCCTGCCGAGCGCACCGAGGAACAGTTCGCGCTCTATCAGCGTTACCTGCAGCACCGCCACGCCAACGGCGGCATGGACGACCATGGCCCGCATGAATTCGACCAGTTCCTGATCGGCAGCTGGTCCCACGGGCGCTTTCTCGAAATCCGTCGCGCGCCGCAGGATCACCAGCCCGGCCAGCTGCTGGGCGTGGCCGTTACCGATGTCACCGAGCTGGGGCTTTCCGCCGTCTATACGTTCTTCGATCCGGACGAGGAAAAACGCGGACTGGGCACCTTCGCCATCCTCCAGCAGATTGCCTGGGCACGCCGACTGGGCCTGCCGCACCTGTATCTGGGCTACTGGATCCACGGCCACCGCAAGATGGATTACAAGCGCCGCTACCAGCCATTGGAGTATTTCGATGGCCGCCGGTGGACACAGGTCGAGCCTTCCGCAGAGCCCCCACGTTGATAAAAGTTTAACCAGCGTTCACCCAATATTGACCTCACCACACGCCCCGCGTGATGGCGCATGGAAGTCCCTTTCCCAACTGGAACCCCGTATGAAGATGAAGATTCTGGCTGTCACCGCTTTCGCCGTCCTGACCCTGGCCGCCTGCAAGAAGGCCGAAACCCCCGCCGAACCGGCAGCAGCGCCTGCCGCCACCCCGGCCGCCGAAGTCACCCCGGCTGCGAGCACCGACACCGTCAACGCCGCTACGGGCGTGCCGGAGTGCGACCAGTACCTGGAAAAGGTCTACGCCTGCATCAGCGACAAGGTGCCCGAAGCCCAGCGCGACATGATGAAGCAGGGCATCGACCAGTCGCGCAACGCCTGGAAGGACGTGACCGACAAGGGCGCGCTTGCCGCCCAGTGCAAGACCGCGATGGAGCAGGCCAAGACCAGCTTCGGCGCGATGGGCTGCACGTTCTGATCCAACCGGCCTGATCTCACTGACAGGCCGTGACAGCAACGCCCCGCCCCTGCGGGGCGTTGCTGTTTCTCGCCTCCGTCATCCCGGCATGTGAAAATGTCCGGATATGCGTATTCCAACCTTTCTGCTCCCGATGACCCTGCTGCTGGCAGCCTGCTCCACCCACGTGCCGGCAGGCAGTGCCGGGCCCGGCCCCGGCAAGCAGCTGCGCCTGGCCACCTACAACACCTCGCTGTATTCGGACGAGGACGAAGGGCTGGTCAAGGAGCTGCAGGGCGACAGCGCCCATGCCCGCAAGATCGCCGCCGTGCTGCAGCAGGTGCGCCCTGATCTGGTGCTGCTCAACGAGTTCGATTTCGACGAGGGCAACCGCGCCGCCGACCTGTTCCAGCAGCGGTATCTGGAAGTGGCCCAGCCCGGTGGCGGCGAGCCGCTGCACTACGAATACCGCTACCTGGCCCCGGTGAACACCGGCGTACCGAGCGGCTTGGACCTGGACAACAACGGCACCGTTGGCGGCAAGGGCCGCGAGCGTGGCAACGACGCCTGGGGCTACGGCCTGCACCCCGGCCAGTACGGCATGCTGGTGCTGTCCCGCTACCCCATCGATGAAAAGTCCGTGCGCAGCTTCCAGCTGCTGAAGTGGAGCGCCCTGCCCGGCGCCATGCGCCCGGTCGTGCCCGATACCGGCAAACCGTTCTGGAATGACGCGGTGTGGTCGCAGCTGCGGCTGTCCTCCAAGTCGCATTGGGATGTGCCGGTACGCACCCCGCTGGGCACCGTGCATGTGCTCGCCGCCCACCCCACCCCACCCGTGTTCGATGGCAAGGAGCGCCGCAACGCCGCGCGCAACCATGACGAGCTGCGCCTGTGGAAGGAGTACCTGGACAACACCAACGCCAATTGGCTGTGTGACGACCAGGGCCGCTGCGGTGGCCTGCCCGCCGATGCGCGCTTCGTGATCGTGGGTGACCTCAACAACGATCCGTCCGATGGTGATGGCCGCCACGACGCCATCCTCGAACTGCTCGAACACCCGCGCGTGCTGCGCCATGCCACGCCGACCAGCAAGGGTGCCGAAGAGACCGGGCTGGCCTATGCCGAAAAGGGTGTGGCACGCCACGGTGCCGCGCATCACGCCACCGGTGATTTCGGACCGCGCTCGGGCACCCTGCGTCTGGATTACGTGTTGCCGTCCGTGGGCTTCGATTACGTGGGCAGCGGCGTGTTCTGGCCAGCGAGCAGCAGCCCCGAGGCCGGTATCGCCGATGGCAGCGATCACCATCTGGTGTGGGTGGATGTGCGCTGAGCACGCCTGCGACAGGGGAACTGAAAACGCCGGCGGAAGCCGGCGTTTTCTTTGGGAACGAAATCACATGCAGCGCCGAGCCATGCTCGGCGTGCATTGTCGCGGAGGGCCCTGCCGAGCATGGCTCGGCACTACGCGACGACGTGCTCTGGTAGCCCGGATAAGCGCAGCGCATCCGGGGCTTCCTGCGAAATCCCAAATTCTCCGCAAATGCCCCGGGTGCGCTGCGCTTACCCGGGCTACAGAGGCCGTCAGCGCAGCTCGATGTCGATCGCCGCAGCGGCATCACGCGCGATGGCACGCGCCTGATCCACATCGCTGCCACGCGCCAGCGTGACGCCCACGCGGCGCTGGCCCTGCACCATCGGCTTGCCGAACAGGCGCAGTGCCGAATCCGGGTGCAGCAGTGCCTGCGCCACATTGCAGAAGAACGGCACGCCGTTGCCCTGCGCCAGCATCGCGCACGAGGCCGAAGGCCCGTGGTGGCGGATCACCGGAATCGGCAAACCGAGAATGGCGCGCGCATGCAGCGCGAATTCGCTCAGTTCCTGCGACACCAGCGTGACCAACCCCGTGTCGTGCGGGCGCGGCGAGACCTCGCTGAACCACACCTCGTCCCCCTTCACGAACAGCTCCACGCCGAACAGGCCCCAGCCGCCGAGATCATCGGTGATCGCACGCGCCACCTGCTGCGCGGCTTCCAGTGCCTTGGCCGACATCGCCTGCGGCTGCCAGCTTTCGCGGTAGTCCCCGTCCCTCTGCAGATGCCCCACCGGATCACAGAACGACGTGCCGCCTGCATGGCGCACGGTGAGCAGGGTGATCTCGTAATCGAAATCGATGAAGCCCTCCACGATGCAGCGGCCTGCACCGGCGCGGCCACCGGTCTGCGCGTACTCCCACGCCAGGCCGATGTCGGCCTCGTTGCGCAGCGTGCTCTGGCCCTTGCCCGAGGACGACATCACCGGCTTGACCACGCACGGCAGCCCGATGGCGGCCACGGCTTCGCGGTATTCGGCCTCGGTATCGACAAAGCGGTATGGCGAGGTCGGCAGGCCCAGGTTTTCGGCGGCAAGGCGGCGGATGCCTTCGCGGTCCATGGTCAGGCGCGCGGCGCGCGCGGTGGGAATCACCCGCTGGCCCTGTTCGGTTTCCAGACGCACCAGCGTTTCGGTATGGATGGCTTCGATCTCCGGCACGATCAGGTGCGGGCGCTCCTTCTCGATCAGCGCGCTCAGCGCGACCGGGTCGAGCATGTCCAGCACATGGCTGCGGTGCGCCACCTGCATGGCCGGTGCGTCGGCATAGCGGTCGGCGGCGATCACTTCCACCCCGAAGCGCTGCAGCTCGATGGCCACCTCCTTGCCCAGTTCGCCTGAGCCAAGCAGCAGGACGCGGGTGGCGGACGGGGACAGCGGGGTACCAAGCGTGGTCATCAGGCAGTTCCGGGGAGGGTTCGGGCTGCACATTCTAGGCAAGCAGGGGTGGGATGGGGCTGTGGGGAAAGCCAGAAGCGCCCCCTCTCCCGCCCTTTGGGCACCCTCTCCCGCAGGGGGAGAGGGGATACAAAGCGGATTTCCTGCGGAACTGACAGGTCACTGGCATGCTCCCCCTCTCCCCTTGCGGGAGAGGGTGCCCGGAGGGCGGGAGAGGGGGCCTGCAGACCACCCCTTGCAACCTGATATCAATTTGATATCTTTCTATCCAACCACCACGGAAGACGTGCCATGAAAGAGAAGTCCATCGGTTCCCTGCCCGGCATCCCCACCCTGCTCGGCACCCTCGTCCTGATGCTGGCCGGCACCGGCGCCATCATCCTGGCAAAAGTCGCGGCGACGGACGGCACCGGCGGCGGGCCGTTGCTGCTGATCGCCGGCATCGTGCTGATCATCATCGGTGTCTTCCTCAGCTCCGGCCTGTACATGGTCCAGCCCAACCAGGCCGCCGTGCTCAGCCTGTTCGGCAAGTACGTGGGTACGGTCAAGGACAACGGCCTGCGCTGGAACAACCCCTTCTTCAACAAGCGCAAGGTCAGCCAGCGCGTGCGCAACTTCGAGAGCGGCAAGCTCAAGGTCAATGAACTGGATGGCTCGCCCATCGAGATCGCCGCGGTCATCGTCTGGCAGGTGGTCGATGCCTCCGAAGCCGTCTACAACGTGGACGACTATGAGAGCTTCGTGCACATCCAGTCCGAATCGGCGCTGCGTGCCATGGCCACCAGCTATCCCTATGACCAGCACACCGAAGGCCAGCTGGCGCTGCGCAGCCATGCCACCGAAATCTCCCAGCACCTGAAGGACGAGCTGGCCGAACGCCTGGCCGATGCCGGTGTGCAGGTGCTCGACGCCCGCATCAGCCACCTCGCCTACGCACCGGAAATCGCCCAGGCCATGCTGCAGCGCCAACAGGCCAGCGCCGTGATCGCCGCCCGCACGCAGATCGTCGCCGGTGCCGTGGGCATGGTCGAAATGGCGCTGATGGAGCTGCAGAAGAACGAGGTCGTCACGCTGGATGAGGAGCGCAAGGCGCACATGGTCAGCAACCTGCTCACCGTGCTGTGTTCGGACCGTGGCACCCAGCCCATCGTCAACGCCGGCTCGCTGTACTGAGGAGGCCTGAGTGAATGCTGTCGCCCCCCTGATCATCGCCGCCACTGGCATCCCGGCGCTCTGCTTCGCGGTCTGGAGCGGGCGCCCCGGCACCGCGCATGCACGCGGGCTGGGCCTGCGCTGGGCATTGATCGCGTTGTGCATGTTCGTAGGCGCGGTCGGCGTGTACCTGGCCGGCGACAACCGCAACATCGTCTACGGCGTGGTGATCGCACTGGTCGTCGCGGTCAACGCGCTCGGTATTTCACTGGTGATGCACCTGCGCCGTGAACGCAATGGAGCGCCCCGCAAGTGAGTGAGAAGAAGGCCTATCCGCTGCGCATCAACGCCGACGTACTGGCGGCGGCCCAGCGCTGGGCCGATGACGAACTGCGCAGCCTCAACGCGCAGATCGAGTACGTGCTGCGCGATGCCCTGCGCAAGGCCGGGCGCCTGCCCAAACCCAAGACCGGAAGCAACGAGGAACAGCCATGAGCGGACAGTGGAAGTACCTGGTAATCGAACCCAAGACCACCATGATGGGCAGCTTCAAGCCTGAGCAGCTGCAGGAAGAACTGGACAAGCACGGCCGGCTGGGCTGGGAACTGGTCAACGTGGTGCATGCCTTGCCCACCATGTCCTCGCCCACGATGATCTTCAAGAAGGAAGTGCGATGAAACTGCTCACCGCCCTGATCACCAGCGCCCTGCTTGGCGTTTCCGCCGGTGCTTTCGCCGCCGAACCCGAAGCGGTGGCCAAGCGCCTGCTCGACCAGCTCGACGCAGGCCGCTACACCGAAGCCGAGGCCATGTTCTCGGCACAGATGAAGGCCGCCGTCCCCGCCGACAAGCTCAAGGCGGTGTGGGAATCGCTGCCCGCGCAGATGGGCGCGGCGGGTGAGCGCGGTACGCCACAGGTTGTCGAAGCAAACGGCATGCGCGTGGTCGTCGTTCCCCTGCAGTACGCCAATGGCCGGCTGAAGGCACAGGTGGCGCTGGACAAGGACGACCAGGTCGCCGGCTTTCTGATCCAACCCGATGCCGCACCGCCTGCCGCCGCACCGGCCGCCAAGGAAGTGCGATGAAACTGCTCACTGCCCTGATCACCAGCGCGCTGCTCGGCGTTTCCTCCGGTGCTTTCGCCGCCGAACCCGAAGCACTGGCCAAGCGCCTGCTCGACCAGCTCGACGCAGGCCGCTACACCGAAGCCGAGGCCATGTTCTCGGCACAGATGAAGGCCGCCGTCCCCGCCGACAAGCTCAAGGCGGTGTGGGAATCGCTGCCCGCGCAGATGGGCGCGGCGGGTGAGCGCGGTACGCCACAGGTTGTCGAAGCAAACGGCATGCGCGTGGTCGTCGTTCCCCTGCAGTACGCCAATGGCCGGCTGAAGGCACAGGTGGCGCTGGACAAGGACGACCAGGTCGCCGGCTTTCTGATCCAACCCGATGCCGCACCGCCTGCCGCCGCACCGGCCGCCGACGCCAATTTCAGCGAAGTGGATTTCAGCGTGCCAGCAAGTGGCAGCGCCGGTGGTCCGCTGCCCGGCACCCTGACCCTGCCGAAGGGCAAGGGGCCGTTCCCGGCCATCGTGCTGGTGCATGGCTCCGGCCCGCAGGACCGCGATGAAACCGTCGGTGCCAACCGTCCCTTCCTCGACATCGCCCGCGGCCTGGCCGCACAGGGCATCGCCGTGCTTCGCTACGAGAAGCGCACGCATGCGCGTCCGCAGGATTTCAAGGGCACCTTCAGTATCGATGATGAAACCACCGACGATGCGGTGTCCGCGATCAACGCACTCGCCGCCGACGCGCGCATCGACCCGAAGCACATCTACATGCTCGGCCACAGCCAGGGCGGCCTGCTCGCCGGCCGCATTGCAGAGCATGCCAAGGGCAAGCTCGCCGGGCTGGTGCTGCTGGCCGCGCCGGCACGCCCCATCCTCGACCTGCTGGCCGAACAGAACCATTACCTGCTTGGGCTGGACGGCAGCATCAGCAGCGAGGAGCAGACCCATCTGGATGCACTGGCCGCCAGCATCGCCGAGGTCCGCCGCAATCCCGAGGCCAAGCTGATGGAACTGCCCGGCAGCTTCTGGCAGCAGCTGGAGCAGGTGGACCCGGTCGCCGATGTGCGTGCCAGCAGGCTGCCTGCGCTGCTGCTGCAGGGTGGCAAGGATTTCCAGGTGATCGACGCGGACTGGAAGCGCTGGACTGAAGGCCTGAAGGGCACGCAGTACCAGTTCCACCACTACCCTGCCCTCAACCATCTGGGCATCACCAGCTCGGACAGGGGTGGTCTGGCCGACTACCAGCAGGCAGGCCATGTGGATGCTGCCCTGATCAACGACATCGCCACCTGGATGAAGAAGGCACGCTGACATGGCCGCCCACGCCGCCCGCATTCCGTCTGATACCGCACGCTCGTTCGCGGTTGCCGCGCCATCGCGCGGCACCCTGCTGTGGTGGCTGTGGGCCCCCTTGCTGCTGCTCATCAGCATCGACCCGCTGATCCAGCTGGTGGCGGGCAAACCACCGGTCAACGGTACGTTCGATTCGTGGGGGCCAGTGGTGTTCGTGCCGTTGATCGCATTGGTGCTGAGTCTGCTCTACCGCCGCCGCGGCATCCGCGTGGACAGCGAACAGCTGGATGTCACCAGCACCCTGTACCGCAAGCAGGTGCCGCTGAGCGCGATGCTGCTGGACCGCGCGCGCATCGTGCGGTTCGAGGAATACCCGGAGTTCAGGCCGGCACTGAAGGGCAACGGCTACCAGCTGCCGGGCTTCCGCTCGGGCCACTTCCGCATGCAGGACGGCAGCAAGGGCTTCTGCCTGATCACCGACGACACCCGCGTGCTGGTGCTGCCCCTGCGCGATGGCTCCAGCGTGCTGGTCAGCCCTGAAAAGCCGCGCGTGCTGCTGGATGAACTGCGGCGGCTGGCCGAGCGCGGCCGGCCGTCCTAAGCTGCGCCCATGCGCAACGCTCCACACATCCTGCTCAACACCACCGACATCGAGATCTGGCCGGGCGGCCTGCTGCGCGCGCGCAGCAGCAGCGACGCGCGGATTCTCGCGCGTGCCAGCCATGTGCTTCGGCGCAAGGACGATGGCCGCTACCTCGCCGCGCAGTTGCGCGGTGGGCTGATGCCGCTGGTCACGCGCCTGCCGGACGAGCCCGGCATCGCAAAGGCGCTGTCCGTGCTGGAAACCCATCTTTCGCAACCGGCGCGCATCCCGCCGCCGCGTGGCATGTTGCCGCTGGCACAGCTGCAGCAACGGCTGGACCTGCTGGGTCTGGACAGCGACAATTACGCCGCCCGCAGCGGGCTTCCGCTGGTCGCCGAACCCGCACACCTCGCACTGGCCGGCTTCGACCGCTATCGCCGCCCGTTGTGGCTCACCGCAGGCGCGGCGCGTGGCTGGCAGCGCCTGCAGCAGGCCGCTGCCGCCGATGGCGTGGCACTGGATGCCATTTCCGGCTACCGCAGTCACGTCTATCAACTCGGCATCTTCGCCCGCAAGCTGGCGCGCGGATTGAGCGTGGCGCAGATACTCACCGTCAACGCGGCACCGGGCTACAGCGAGCACCACGGCGGCAACGCACTGGACATCGGCACGCCGGGTGAACCGCCTGCCGAGGAGTCGTTCGAGCACACTGCCGCCTTCGCCTGGCTGCAGCAGAACGCAGGTCGCTTCGGGTTCCACATGAGTTACCCACGCGACAATCCGCACGGCATCGTCCATGAGCCGTGGCATTGGTGTTTTGCTGCCGATGCCGACCAGCACGACTGATCCGGCGCGGCGCCGCCTGCTGCAGGCCTCGCTGGGTGCGGCGCTGGCCGGTGCCCTGCCCGCCTGCTCGGACAGTAGCCATCGCCTGCCGCATGCCAGCGATGTCGCCCAGCTCGATCGCACCTCGGTGGCCGGCATCATCCGGGCCACCGGCAGCGCAGGCATCGCCGCCGCGCTGCAGCGCTGGCAGGGCGCGGTGTGCATCGCCGGTGGCCGCTACAGCATGGGCGGCCAGACCCGTGAGCCGGATGCCCTGCAGCTGGACATGACCGGCATGAACCAACTGCTCTGGCTGGACGCCGCGCGCCTGCGCGTGCGCGTACAAGCCGGCATGCGCTGGCGACAGCTGCAGTCCCTGCTCGATCCGCACGGGCTCTCGGTCAAGGTGATGCAGAGCTACGCCAACTTCACCGTGGGCGGTTCGGTCTCGGTCAACTGTCACGGGCGCTACGTCGGCAACGGCGCGTTGGCCGGCACGCTGCACGCCTTGCAGCTGGTGACCGCCGACGGCCAACTGCTTGAACTATCACGCACGCAGCAACCGCACCTGTTCGCGGCGGTGATCGGCGGCTATGGCGGGCTGGGTGTCATCACCGAAGTGGAGCTGGCGCTGGATCGCAACGTCGCCATCGAACGCCGCGTCGAACACGTCGCGCTGCGCGACTACCCTGGCTGGTTCCGCGAGCATGTGCTGGGCCGCCCGGACGTGGTGCTGCACAACGCCGACCTCGTGCCGCCCGGCTTCGATGCACCCCTGGCCATCAGCTGGCTGCGCAGCGACAAACCGCTGACCGATGCGCGCCGGCTGATGCCCACGCAGGACAGCTATGCCAAACAGCAGAACCTGATCTGGGCCGCCTCCGAGCTGCCCGGTGGCGACCAGCTGCGCGACGTCTACCAGACCCGCCGCCTGCTCGACGAACCACGCGTGGTCATGCGCAACCTGGAAGCCAGTCTGGATGCGGCGACGCTGGAACCGCGTACACGGCGCATGTCGTCCTATCTGCTGCAGGAATACTTCGTGCCGGTTGCCGCATTCGTGCCGTTCGCGCATGCAATGGGTCGCATCCTGCACGAGCACGGTGCCAATGTGCTGAACATATCCGTGCGCCATGCACCGCGCGACGACACCTCGCTGATGCGCTGGGCAGACGAGGAAGTGTTCTGCTTCGTGCTGTACCACAAGCAACGCAGCTGGAACGCCGCCGAGCAGAACAGCCGCCGCTGGACGCGTGCCCTCATCGATGCCGCGCTCGACCACGGTGGCCGCTACTACCTGCCCTACCGCCTGCACGCCTCGGTGGCGCAGTTCCGGCGCGCCTATCCGCAGGCCGATGCGTTCGCGGCGATCAAGCAGCAGGTCGATCCGGGCAACCGCTTCCGCAACCTGCTGTGGGACCGGTATCTGCCCCGGCCATGACGCCCCGCGTTGATGCCCTTCCGTAACGACTTCTGCGCTACCCTCCGCTGCAGGGCTGCGCTGGATCGCGAACAGACCCGACGTCATTGTCACCAAGGTTGCCAAGGAGCAGGGAGCCGTGAACGAGAACAATCCCTACGAAAATCCCACCGTGGTCGCGGGCAGCGGAATGGTCCGCCTGCCGGATGAGCGTGCCATTCCCGACAGCATCACCACGCCCATCCGCCAAGGATGGATCGCCGCGATGGTGGCAGTGTCCGTGGGCGTCCTGCTCGCGGCCATCATTCTGTTCACCGGCAATTGGCTCATGGTCATGCTCTGCTCCATCGACCTGGTGGTCATCGGCCTGCTTGGCTGGGGCACCAAGCGCCGCAGCCGTGCCGCCGCCACGGCGCTGCTGCTGTACACCACCCTGCCGAAACTGGCGTTGTTCCTGATCGGCGGCTTCACCCTGTTCAACGCCTCCCTCGCGCTGCTCCTTGCCATCTTCTATTTCCGCGCGATGACGGCTACCTACCGCTACCACCGCTTTGTCCAGCAATGGCGGTTGAACCCGCCCAAGCCGCGTCCATCCCTTGCCGACAACCCGCTGTTCGCCACACCCGCTGTACGCGAAGTGCACGACGCCCAGCCGACGACGAACTGATCGACGGACGCCATGGACAACAATCCCTATCGCCCTGCCACGGCTGATCAGGACGCTCACACGCAGGCAGGCCCCGGATCACGCCGCCGACCCGGGCCAGTCACGCCGCCGATCCTCCTGATGAGCGGTGTCTGCGGGCTGATCGGCCTGCTGCTGGCCGGCTACATTGCCTGGCAGCTGCAGCGACAGCACCTGCCCGTCGACACGCGCGCACTGCAGATGCTGCTCAACGCAGGGTTCTACCTGCTCATGGCCTACGGCACCTACCGACGCAGCCGCATCTGCGCCTGCGTACTGCTGGTCTACACCCTGCTGCATGCCTTCATGCTGATGCTGGCGCTCTCGCCGTTACCGGCCTATGCCCTGATCTTCCCGCTGGTACTGTTGGCCATACTGGTCACCGGCACGCTTGCCGTGTTCCGTGCTCATTGCGCGGCGTGAGCGGCGGACACCGCGCGCCAACCGCCTTCAATCCTGTGAGCGGTTCGTCCTCGTCTTCGCATCGGTACTGAAATCGGCGATGCGCCACAGGTAGAGGCTGGCATAGGTGCGATACGGCCCCCAGCGCTCGCCGCGCTCGGCCAGCGCCTTCGGCGTGGGCATCGCCTCGGCCTTGTCCACACGCTGCGCGCCCTTGCGGATGCCCAGATCGTCCACCGGCAGGATGTCGGGGCGGCCAAGGCGGAACATCAGCATCATTTCCACGGTCCAGCGGCCAATGCCGCGCACCGGCACCAGCGCGTTGATGATGTCTTCGTGGTCCATCACCGACATCTGCCGCAGCGTCGGCAGCTCACCGGCAGCCTCGCGCCGCGCCAGATCACGCAGGGCCAAGGCCTTGTTGCCGGACACGCCGCAGGCACGCAGCCCTGCATCGTCGATGCCTGCCAGGGTGTCGGCATGCAGGCGCCTGCTTCCGATGGCCGCCTCCACCCGCCCGACGATGGTGCTCGCCGCCTTGCCGCTGAGCTGCTGGAACAGGATGGCGCGCGCCAGCGCGTCCACCGGATCGAAACGGCGGCGCCAGCCTTCCGGTGCCTCCAGCGGGCCCAGCCGGCGTATCCACGGGGCAAGCCGGCGGTCGCTGCGCTGCAGGTGCTCCAGCGCCTGACCTACGTCGAAGCCGCGCGCATGGCGGGGCATGACGTCAGCGCCGCAACGCGCTGAAGGCCAGCAGCACCCAGCCTGCCATCAGGGTCATGCCACCGGCAGGGGCCAGCGTGGTCGGAATCTGCGCCAGCGCATTGCCGGCCAGGCTGCCGGAGAACAGCAGCGTTCCCAGCAGCAGCACATACAGCGCGCCCCGCCCCAGCAGGTTCAACGAGGCAGCGCCCAGCGCCGCCAGTGCGACGCCGTGGCCAAAGGCATACAGCGCCGCCGTGTTGAGGTGGGACTGCGCCAGCGGCTCACTCACGCCGTGTGACGCATAGGCCGATAGGCCGACCGCGGCGGCCGCCAGCAGCGCGCCACAGAAGGCGAGGAAGGAAGGTTTTCGCGTGCGTCGTTCGGGCATCAGCATCGGTCATCCCCATCTTCAGGTTGCCAACAAGGTTGGCACAAAAAAAACGCGCCGCTGGGTAGCGGCGCGTTTTCAATCATCACGTCATCTGCGACAAACCAGCGGTTACTTGACCGCCCAGTAGACGTCGTAGGTGCCGTCGACGGTGAACGCCTTGTCCACGCCACCCTTCCACGACTCGTACGGACGATCAACCACTTCGTTGCCCATCGTGGTGGCCCAGGCGCGCAGCGCGTTGCGGGCGATGTCCAGACCTGCCATGTGGCCGGTGTAGGCAGCGTACGCAGAGCGGTGCGGTTCGGCATGCACGTAGGTCACCGGGTTGCCGGCCGGGATCTTGACGTTCAGCTTGTCACCCGACGCAGCGACCGGAGCGGTCTCGGCCGGAGCGGTTTCGCCGTCCTTCTTGTCCTTGTCGGCGGCAGCCGGAGCAGCACCGCTCTTCTTGCGGACCGGCTGGACCACGTCGAAGGCGTACTTCTCGGCACCGAAATCGGTGGTGACGATGCGGACCGGGCCAGCGGCTTCAAGGCCATTGGCCTCCATCGCACGCTTGATCCACTCCTGGTTGTCCTCGATGGACTTCTTGATGGTGTCGTTGTTGCGGTCGATGTTGCCGGCGTTGATCACCAGCAGGTCTTCGGCCGCCACGTCCACGATCTTCAGGTCGGTCAGCGGGGCTTCGGCAGCGGCGTAGTCCACGTTCGGCACCGAGGCCAGCATGTTGGCCAGACGCGACAGGCCCAGCTTCAGGTCGTCACCGATGTGACGGCTGACATACAGGCCGGCGTAACGACCAAACAGGTCGAAACCGTACTTGACCGAGTAGTCCTGGGTGATCTTGACGTTGCGGTCGTTCTTGCCGGTCGGCTCAAGATTGAAGGTGGTCACCTTGTCGTGGCCACGGGTCTGGTCCTGGATGGCGATCACGACGCGCTTGTTCTTCTCGCTGTCGGTGATTTCCCAGCTGCCGTTGCCCAGGGTGCTGTCCTTGGAGCTGTACTCCATGCGGGCGCCCTTGCCGGACTGCGGGCCATCGAACTTCAGTTCAACCGCCTTGTCACGGAGCACCAGCGGGTTCCAGTCCTTGAAGCGGCGCAGGCTGTTGACCGTGTCATACACGATCGTCATCTTGCGGTTGGTTTCAATGCTTTCGGTAATGTGGCGCTCGCCCGGGAGGCACACGCCAATGAGGACGAACAGGCCAGCCACGATCCCCAAGGCGATCAGGAACTCGATAATACGGGTCATTCAGGAGTCTCCGGGGCCGATCCCACGGCCGGGTTGATTGAAGCGAAGCCCCCATCCTATCAGGCTTTTCGCACATTGTTGATCACAACTGGAGTACCGGTTTCCATCTCCGGAACACGGTATCGAAGGGACGTCCGCAGAGTAGCGCATCAGGCGCTGCATGGATGCTCCTTCCGACATCGAGCAAGGACCGGTTCACGGCCTCACCCCGCATTTTCACTCCACAAGGGAGTCTGGCACCAGCCCCCCATGTGTCCATTCACGCCACACACATCTTCCAGTACGCCTCCACTCACACCAGCTGAAGCTCGAACGCCTTGAGCACGGCACGCGTACGGTCGCGCACACCCAGCTTGGAGAGGATGTTGGAGACGTGGTTCTTGATGGTGCCCTCGGCCACGCCCAGCGAGTTGGCGATCTCCTTGTTGGAGAAGCCACTGGCCATCAGCCGCAGGATCTCCGTTTCACGGTCGGTCAGCGGGTCCGGGCGGTCCAGGCTGACGAACTCGTTGCGCATGTGCTCCAGACCGGAGAGCAGGCGCTGGGTCACCGCCGGCTGCACCAGCGAGCCGCCATCGGCCACGGTGCGGATGGCCCCCACCAGCTGCTCCAGGGTCACATCCTTGAGCAGGTAGCCCTTGGCCCCGGCCTTCAGACCGGCCAGCACCAGCTGGTCGTCGTCGAAGGTGGTCAGGATGATCGACGGCGGCAGCTGGCCCAGTTTGCCCAGCGTCTGCAGCGCTTCCAGCCCGGACATCACCGGCATGCGCATGTCCATCAGCACCACGTCGGGCTTCACGACGGGAATCATCTCCACCGCCTGTCGGCCATCGGTGGCTTCAGCCACCACTTCAATACTGTCATCCAGCGCCAGCAGCGAACGGATGCCCTGCCGTACCAGGGTTTGGTCATCGACCAGGCAGACACGGATCATCAGCTCACTCCTAGTGGCCCCGAGGCCAACATCATATTGCCAGTCACCGGCAGGCTTGCACGCAGCCGGAAGCCCTCGCCACGCCGCGCCGACACGTCCAGCGTGCCGTCGTACTGCAACAGCCGCTCACGCATGCCGCGCAGGCCATTTCCCGGCATGATCTCATCCACTTCGCCGCCGATACCATCATCATGGGCGTCGATGACGATCATTCCCGCCTCCCGCTCCACCTTGATCCACAGATTGCGGGCACCGGCATGGCGCACCGCGTTGGTGATGATTTCCTGGGTGCAGCGCAGCAGGACGTGAGCGCGTTCAGGATCCTCCACATTCAGCGGGGACGCCATCTCCAGGTGGATCTCCAGCGACGGCACCTGTTCAGCCAGCGGGCGCAACGCCGCGGCCAGATCGATGGCCCCGCTCTCGCGCAGCTGGCTGACCGCCTCGCGCACGTCGGTAAGCAGCAGTTTGGCCAGGGTGTGGGCCTGACGCACATGCTCCTGCGCCTGCCCCTCGGTGATGTGGCCGGCCACTTCCAGATTCAGGCTGAGCGCGGTCAGGTGATGGCCCAGCAGGTCATGCAGTTCCCGCGAAATGCGGGTGCGCTCGTTCACCCGGGCACTCTCGGCCAGCAGCAGGCGGGTGGCGCGCAGCTCGGCATTGAGCCGGCGCTGCTCCTCACGCGCCTGGGTCTGCTGCCGGGCGACCAGACTGGTGACGAACACGAACATCGAGAACCCGCCGTACAGCAGCGACTGCAGCAGCGCCTCGAACAGCGGCAACCCCATGATCAGGCTGTAGACCGGCAGCACCGCCAGCTGGCTCAGGACCAGCCACACCACGCCCACCCGCTTGCTCAGCAGCCACGGAATGACGCCTGCGGCCACCATCATCAGGATGCTGCCCAGACCGGTGGCCGAGATGTAGCTGACCACCAGCGCCGAGACGGTCAGCACCAGCAGGGCCAGCCGGTCGTACCAGCTGGTATGTCCTTCAGCACTCAGCCCACGGGTCAGCCAGAAATAGCAGCCACCGAAGGCCAGGTAGGACAGGAACAGCCAGGTGGCTTCGATGGCACCGGGCTGCGACACCCCTTCCTCAGGGGCGTACTGGGTGTAAATCAGCGGCAGGCTGACCAGAGCCCAGGTAAACAGGCCGGCCAAGCGCAGGACGCGGGTGTGACTGAGGTATCCCAACATGCCGGCCATGGTACGGAGCCACAGGCCCCGCAGGCCCCCCACGGAAGTCATGCCCCCAATGGTCATGACCGGCTCCCGCGCTTACGCCAGCCATGCGATAATCGCAGGGCAAGGCCTGCGATTGGCCAACCGCTTTACCCCACGGAGTCACAATGTCGATTGTCATCCGAGACGTGCGTGAGCACGACCTTGATTCCGTTCTGGCACTGAACAACAACGCTGGCATCGCGATCCTTCCGCTGGACGCGGCCAAGATCCGTCGTTTCTATGAAACCGCGGAGTATTTCCGCATCGCTGAACGCGACGGCAACATGGCCGGCTTCCTGGTCGGTTTCGGCAGCGATGCCGAGCACGACAGCAGCAACTTCGCGTGGTTCCAGGAGCGTTACCCCAGCTTCTTCTACATTGACCGCATCGTGGTGGCCAGCCGCCGCCGTGGCGGTGGCGTGGGCCGTGCGTTCTATGCCGACGTCCAGAGCTATGCCGAGCTGCGCTACCCGCAGCTGGCCTGCGAAGTACTGCTGGACCACGGCGCCGACGCCGCACTGCTGTTCCATGGCAGCTTCGGCTTCCGCGAAGTGGGCCAGAACACCATGCCTGCCGTTGACGTGCGGGCAAGTATGCTGCTCAAGGACCTGTGCAGCTACGAATGGGTGAAGGAAACCTATGGCGAGAACCTGCCCGACGTACCTTGGGTGGGCAACACACGTCGGCCGCTGCAGCAGCGCCCGACGGGAACCTGAACAAACATGGCAGTGAATTTGGATTACGAACAGGCAGGTGAACTGAAAATCGGGCAGGTCGGCATCGCCAACCTGCGTATCCGCACCCTCGACGTGGAGCGGCTGACCCAGGAAATGCGCGAACGGGTGACCCGTGCACCCAAGCTGTTCGGGCGAGCGGCGGTGATCCTGGATTTCGGCGGGCTGAGCAAGCTCCCCGACCGCTCCACCGCTCAGGCCCTGCTCAATGGCCTGCGCGATGCGGGCGTGCTGCCGGTGGCCCTGGCCTACGGCACCAGCGAGACCGAGGTGCTGGCTGAACAGCTGGGCCTGCCGCTGCTGGCCAAGTTCCGCGCCCAGTACGAGCGTGCCGAGGCTGAGCAGGCTCCGCCCCCGCCGCCTGCACGGGCGCGCGC
>DALZZG010000045.1:0-19392 GCA_031987665.1 Stenotrophomonas sp.
GGGCGGTCGCCCGGCCGGTGGCCCGCGCCCGGGTGGCAACCGTCCCGGTGGCGCTGGTCGCCCGGGTGGCGGTCGTCCCGGCGGCGGTGGCCGTGGCCCGCGTGGCGCCTGATAGACGGCAGCCACACCAGCCCTGAGTAATAAAGGAACGCCCGGTGCCCTGCACCGGGCGTTCTTCGTTCCGGGGCGTCAGACATGCTGACAATGGGATAAATGGGTAAATTTCCCCAAATGGGAAATTTGGTATATTCCAGCCATACCACCCAAGGACACGCCCATGGACCTCACCCTGCACCTGCGCGACCTCGAACGGACGCCCGCCAGCGACGTCAAGGCCAAGGGCTGGCCGGAACTGATGCGCAAGGTACAGCGCAGCGGCGCGGTGGTGGTCACCAACCACAACCACCCGCAGGCGGTGGTTGTGTCGGCCGAGGAGTACGAGCGCCTCGTCGAACAGGCCAACCATGGCGAACAGCGTGCCGCATCGCTCAAGCAGCTGCAGGCCGAGTTCGACGCCCACCTGTCCTCGCTCAAGCAGGGCGCGCTGGCCAAGGCGCTGGACCGCCCTGCCCGCCGCGGCACCCGCTTCACCCTGGGCAAGTCGCTGTAAACGGTGGCGCGGATACTGGTACTTGCCGGCGTCAATGGCGCCGGCAAGAGTTCACTGCTGGGACAGATGCTGGGCGCCGATGGCGCCACCTGGTTCAACCCGGATGCGTTCACCCGGCAACTGGTTGAACGCGGCTGGCCATTGGCCGACGCCAATGCCGAAGCCTGGCAGGAGGGCGTGCGCCGCCTGAAGCAGGCCATGGCGGAGAACAGCGACTACGCGTTTGAAACCACGCTGGGCGCGACCACCATTCCGCGCCTGCTGCGCGAGGCCAGCGCCAATCACGAAGTAAGCATCTGGTTCTGCGGGCTGGAAAGTGTGGACCTGCACCTGCAACGCGTCACCGAGCGCGTCGCCAAAGGGGGCCATGACATTCCCGAAGCGAAAATCCACCAGCGCTTCGACAGCTCACGCCTCAACCTGGTCGAACTGCTGCCGCATCTCACCCAGCTGCATGTCTACGACAACAGCCGCCCCCCTGATGCCGATGGCCAGGTGGAACCTCTGCTGGTGCTGGAAGTGGAGCGTGGACACATCCTGTGCCCCGCTACGCCGGAGGATTTCGGGCAGGTGCCCGAATGGGCCAAGCCGGTGGTGTGGGCGGCGCTGCAGGTGTTTGCGGGTGGTGAGCAGAACGAAGGGTAAGGCTTGCCCTCACCCCAACCCCTCTCCCGCTTGCGGGAGAGGGGCTATAAAGCACTCCCGCGTGCGGGAGCCTTTAGTGCAGGAACTTGCAGGCGTGCTCAGCGGCGCTCGATGACGAACTTGCCGAAGCCCACGCCAAGGCTCCAGCCGCGGCCGGTGCCGGCCAGCGCGAGCGAGATGTCGCCCTTGGTCATCACCTGCGCGTCGGTGGCCTTGTTGGCGCTGGCGTGCACTTCGGCAGCCGCGTAGGTGCCCACCAGATCATTCATCGAATAAGCACCGGTGAACTTGCCGCGGCCATCGGTGATGGTCGTGCGGCCGACGGTGATGCCGCCGCCCTTGGCACTGATGCTCACGGGGAAGCTGCTGCCGTTGTCACAGGTGATGGTGCCGGTGCCGCTGGCGGTCTTGTAGAACGCCGACCAGCCGGACAGGTTGTAACGCAGCTCGCAGTCGATGTTGCCCGCTGCCTGCGCCGCTGGTGCCAGCCCGGTGGCGGCCAGCAGGACCAGCGCGGCCATCATGGTCTTCATGGGTGCATTCTCCTGTCTGTGAAACCCGGCCCGAGCCTAGCAGGCCCGAATCGCCTGCATGCAACCGGTAGTCACCGGCACCGGGCTGCCGTTCAGCGAGGCACCACGGGGCCTGCCAGCTCGAACGCATCGGCATCCAGCATGGCCGGGAAGCGCTCACGGTGGGCGGCCAGCGCTGCCGCCGAAATGGTGGTGATGACCACCTGCTCGCGCTCGCGGATTTCCAGCTGCGGTTGCCCGAGGAAATCGATGACCGCGCTGTCGCCGGCGTAATGCAGGCCATTGCCATCCACGCCCACGCGGTTGACCACGGCTACATAGCAGAGGTTCTCTATGGCGCGTGCACGGGCCAGCGTCCGCCATGCGTGGGCGCGCGCCGATGGCCAGTTGGCGACGAAGATCTGCAGGTCGAAATCCATCTGCCCCGGACGCTCCACGTCAAAGCGGTTGCGGCAGAACACCGGGAAACGCAGGTCGTAGCAGATCTGCGGATTGATCCGCCATCCCTTCAGTTCAACGCACAGACGCTCGTTGCCTGCCGCGTAACGCTTGTGTTCGCCCGCATAGCGGAACAGGTGGCGCTTGTCGTAGTACAGCAGCTCGCCGGCCGGCGTGGCCCACAGCAGGCGGTTGTACACCGCGCCGCCGTCGCGCAGCTGCACGCTGCCGGTGACCACCGCCCCCAGCGCACGCGCCTGCTCCTGTATCCAGGCGACGGTGGGGCCCTGCATGTCCTCGGCCTTGTCGATGGCGTCGTTGGAGAAACCACTGGTGAAGGTTTCCGGCAGGATCACCAGGTCGGTCGTGCCCGCCAGCGGTGCCAGCAGCGCGGCGTAATGCTCGCGGTTGCCGGCCGGGTCGTGCCAACGGGTGTCACCCTGCACCAGCGAAATACGAAGGTCCTGCATGTCCGTCATGGTCCTGTCCACAAAGAAAAGAGAATGCCACTGGCCACCGCCGTGGCGATCAACAGCGGCAACAGGAACAACATGCCCGTGCGCGCCATCCCTTCGCCTGCCTCAGAGCGCCTGCAGGCGCTGGATGGCCGCGTCCAGTGTTGCCTCGTTCTTGGCGAAGCACAGCCGCACCAGACGCTGACCTGCGGGCGGCGTTTCGTAGAACGGCGACAGCGGGATGGCGGTGACGCCCTTCTCGATGGTCAGCCACTTCACGAATTCGTGGTCAGGCAGGTCGCTGACCGCCGAGTAGTCCACCAGCTGGAAATAACCGCCCGGCACCGGCAGCGGCTTCAGCCGCGTGGTCAGCAGCTGCTCGCGGAAACGGTCGCGCTTGCTCTGGTAGAACGCGCCCAGCTCCAGGTGATGCTCGGGCTCGTCGCGGATCATCGCGGCGAAGCCGTACTGCGCCGGGCTGTAGGTGGTGAAGGTGTTGTACTGGTGCACCTTGCGGAACTCGGCGCTCAGTGCCGGCGGCGCGATGGCATAGCCGATCTTCCAACCGGTGCAGTGGTAGGTCTTGCCGAAGCTGGAAATGACGAAGGCACGCTCGCGCAGCTCCGGGTAGCGCAGCGCCGATTCGTGGCGCGCACCGTCATAGATGATGTGCTCGTACACCTCATCGGAAATCAGGTAGATGCCGGTGCCGCGCAGCACGTCGGCCAGCGCCTGCATGTCCGCTGCCGTGAGCATCGCACCGGAAGGGTTGTGCGGCGTGTTGACCATCAGCATGCGGGTCTTCGGCGTGATCGCCGCACGTACGCGGTCCCAGTCCACGGCGAAGGTCTGCGGGTCCAGCGGCACATGCACGGCACGCGCACCGGCCAGATCGATGGCCGGCTCGTAGCAGTCGTAGGCCGGGTCGAGCACGATGACTTCATCACCCGCACGCACCACGGCATGGATGGCATCGAAGATGGCCTCGGTGCCGCCGGAGGTCACGGTGATCTCCGTGTCCGGATCCACCTGTGCGCCGTAGCAGTCCAGCACTTTCTGGGCGATGGCCTGGCGCAGCACCGGCACGCCGGTCATCGGCGCGTACTGGTTGAAGCCCTCGCGCATGGCCTTGGCGGTTTCGTCGATCAGGCGCTGCGGTGCCGGGAAATCCGGAAAGCCCTGCCCCAGATTGACGGCACCGTGCTCGGCGGCCATCTGCGACATCACGGTGAAAATGGTGGTGCCCACCTTGGGCAGCTTGGTCTGCGGTTGCATCGTTGCGTACATACCGGGGGAGAAACCACCGAGTGTACGCAATGCCGGCGACGGCTGGGCGCGTGGCCGCCGGGGTCGCCCGCCGGGGCTATACTGGCGCGCCCCTCATGCGCCAACGGCGGCGCTCCCACCCCAAGGACGGACGCGCCCGATCCCGATGACTGAACAACCGAACACGCCGCCCCTGCTCCGCGTCAGCGGCCTGCGCTTCACCCGCAATGACGACCCCGTGTTCGGGCCACTGGATCTGCATGTGGATGCCGGCGAGGCACTGCTGGTCCAGGGCGGCAACGGCGCCGGCAAGACCACCCTGCTGCGCGTGCTGGCCGGCCTGCTGCCACCGGATGAGGGCCAGATCGAGATCGATGGCCGCCCGGCCAACAGCAACGACCGTTCGCGCTACATCGCCTACCTGAGCCATCTCACCGCGCTCAAGCAGGATCTTGGCGCGCTGGAGAACCTGCAGTTCCTGTGTGGCCTGCAGGGCCGCCGCGCACGGCAGATGCCGGGCAACGCGCTGGCCATCGTCGGTCTGGCCGGTTACGAGGATGCACTGGTGCGGCAGCTGTCGGCCGGACAGAAGAAGCGTCTTTCGCTGGCCCGCATCTGGCTCTCGCCGGCGCCGCTGTGGCTGCTCGACGAGCCCTATGCCAATCTCGATCTGGACGGCATCAATCTGGTCAACCGCATGATCTCGGCGCACCTGCGCAGCGGTGGTGCCGCACTGGTCACCACGCATGGCGCCTACGCCGCGCCGCCGGTGCGCAACCGCACGCTGTTGCTCACGCGCAGTACCGAACAGACGGAGGCTGCGGCATGAGCCTCACCGGTCCGCAGCCCACGTTGTTCAGTGCCGCCCGCGCCCTGCTCGCGCGCGACCTGAAACTGCTCTGGCGCCGCCGCGGCGATGCTGCCCAGCCCATGCTGTTCGCCCTGCTGGTGGTTGCCCTGTTCGCGCTGGCATTGGGTGGCGAGGAGAAGAAACTGCAGAGTGTGGCGGCGGCGGTGCTGTGGCTGTCGGTGCTGCTGGCCGGGCTGCTGTCACTGGACACCCTGTTCCGCAGCGACGCCGAAGACGGCTCGCTGGAACAATGGTTGTTGTCACCGGTGCCATTGGCGTGGCTGGTGGCGATTCGTGTGTTCTCACACTGGCTCACCACCGCTTTCCCGCTGGTGCTGGTCAGTCCATTGCTGGCCGAACTGATGCACCTGCCATCGGCGCAATTGCCAGTGCTCGTGACGTCTTTGGCGCTGGGCACGCCGTTGCTCAGTCTGCTGGGCGCGGTGGTCGCCGCGTTGACGGTAGGCATGCGCCGCGCCGGTATTCTGCTGGCGTTGCTTGTTCTGCCGCTGTATGTGCCGGTACTGGTTTTCGGCGCCGGTGCGGTTGCGGCGTCCGCGCAGGGTTTCGATGCCAGCGGTCCTTTGCTGATGCTGGGCGCAGGTCTCGTCGTAAGTGCACTTTTGGCACCGGTGACAGCGGCAGCGGCCATCCGCATCGCGAACTCCTAGCTGAAAAACAGCGCTATTCTTGAGGCCGCCTCCCTTTCGTGGCCGTATCCATGCCCAACAGGCATCGCCCCGTGCATCCGTCTCCCGACAAACCTTCCCTGCCGCCACGCCCTGCCGTCGAGTTGCAACGGCGTGGTGAGTTGCGCGTGGAGAAATTCCTGGATGCAGCCACCGAGGTGTTCAACGAAAAGGGTTACCAGGCCGCGCGCCTGTCGGACATCGTCAAGCGCGCAGGTGGCTCGATGGCCACGCTCTATCGCGCGTTCGGCGACAAGGTGGGGCTGGTGCATGCGCTGATGGAGCGCAGCATCCACAACTTCGGGCTCAGCCTTGAAGCGCTCGCGCAATCGACCCTGCCGCCGTCGGAGGCACTGCAGGAGGCTGCGTCGGTGATGGTGGATGAAATCCTCACGCCCTCGCGCATCGCCTGCCACCGCGTGGTGATCTCCGAAGGCATGCGCCAACCCGAACTGCGTGACTGGTTCCAGGCACATGGCGTGGCACCGATGGAAGCGCTCCTGAGCCGCTATTTCCGGCGCGAGACGGACGCAGGCCGGTTGTGTCTGGAAGACCCGGAGCGCTCGGCGCACCTGTTCTACATGATGGTCATCGGCGGCACGATCCTGCGCACCGTGAATGGGCGCATGAGTCACGAAGATGTCTGCACCGCCAAGGAAAATGCCGCATTGGCGGTTCGTCTTTTCCTCAGCGGCACGCTTCCGCGGAACTGATGGCGGCACGTTGCCGCACGCGGAAAACACGATTTCCGCCTTGAGGTGTTCGCAAAACTGAACTGGGGCCTGTTGCGTCGCAGCTTGACCGTGGCCTGACACATCACAGAATGAACACGTAATAAATATTACATTCCGTTCAGCCATAGTTGTGTTCGTCGCCCCACCTGATCGGCAGGGACAACACCAAGGAGAGGAACGTGCGGTTCTATCTTGCATTCCTGATGCTTGTCGCAACCGCGATGCTGGTCTCCATCGCATGGCTGGCCCCGGTCAAGGCAGACGCCTCCGGACAGGCAGTCAAACTGCCTGAAACCCACTTCGCTTCCACAAGCTCCGGCCACGGTTTCAACGCACCGCCCGGCTTTGCCGATGCTGTGCCGGCACGCAACCAGGCCCATCCCGAAGCCAAGAGCGTAGGCCAGCAGGTCTGCACGGCCTGCCACAGCAAGGAAGAAGACAACTTCGCGCACACCGCGCACGCCGCCGGCATGGAAGTGGCACTTGCCGCCAACCCGGCCACCGCCACCTGCGAGGCCTGCCACGGCCCCGGCTCCGTACACGCGGCCAACCCCACGCAGAAGGGCGCGATCATCGCCTTCACCCGCGATGGCGGTACGCCCATCGCCAACCAAACCGAAAGCTGCCTGGGCTGCCATTCCGGTGGGCCGCGCGATGCCTGGCTCGGCTCCATCCATCAGCGCAACGACCTGTCGTGCAGCGACTGCCACAACCCCATGGCGAAGTTCTCCGCTGAAGGCCTGACCACCAAGCAGTCGGTCAGCGAAACCTGTTCGACATGCCACAAGGACATCCGCCAGCAGTTCAACCGCCGCTCGCACATGCCGCTGCCCGAAGGCGCCATCAGCTGCGTGGACTGCCACAATCCTCATGGCACGCTCAATGCGACGCTGCTCAAGACCGACACCGTCAACGAGACCTGCTACCAGTGCCACGCCGAGAAGCGCGGCCCCTTCCTGTTTGAACATGCGCCGGTGCGCGAGAGCTGCCTGAACTGCCATCAGGTGCATGGCTCCAACCAGCACGCGCTGCTGGTGGCGCCCATTCCGATGCTGTGCCAGCAGTGCCACTCGCACGTCCGCCACCCCAACGACCTGCAGACGGAAATCTCGCTTGGCGGTGCCATGACGCCGGACGAGCGTCTGATGGGCCGCGGCTGCATCACCTGCCACGCCCAGGTCCACGGTTCCAACCATCCTTCCGGCCCACGTCTGCACAAGTAGAGGGAGACGCTCATGTGCACGCGGAAACGTACGCGCAGCTGTCGTTGGTCACTTCTCGCATTGGCGATGTTGGGCGGCCTTGCGCAGGCACAGGACAGCGGTGCCGGCACCGACCTGCAGTTCGGCAACTGGCTGGACCCGAGTGGACGCATCGGCTGGCAGGGCTGCGACCCGGATGGCGCCAGCTGGCTCACCGCCGAACCCAAGCGCACGCCGACCGGCTTCCTCTATGGCTGCCCACCGTTGATGCCGGAAGACAAGCCGTTCGGCGAGAACGGATGGACCTACAGCGGCAGCGTCGGCCTGGGCTACATGCATGTCAGTGGCGATGAGCGCAACACCAACTGGCGGCGCTTCCGCGATGCCGATGACGGGGTGGTGCTGCAGGCGAACTTCAGCCTCAAGCGCGCCGCCGATGGTGCCTATGCCGATGTGCGGCTGAGCCGGCTGAGCCACGACAACCAATACCTGCGCGCGGTGTTCGGCCAGGCCGGACGCTACAAGGTGCAGGCCTTCGTGCGGAGCACGCCCAACATCCTCAGTGCCAACGCGCGGTCGATATGGGACGGCGTGGGCAGCAACCACCTCACGTTGAAACCGGGCCTCACCCCTGCCGGCAGCACGTCCGCGCAGGTGGCAGCGGTATCGGCCGCGCAACCGTTCAGCACGTTGAGCGTAGTCCGCGACAAACAGGGCGTGAGCATCAACTACCTGCTCAACCCGCGCTGGAGCACGTACGCCAGCCTCACCCACGAGGAGCGCAAGGGCGCACGCCCGTTCGGCGGCCCGTTCTTCTTCAACTACCCCTTTCCCGCCAACGGCGGCATCTACGAGATTCCACGACCCATCGATGACAGCACCATCAACTTCATCGGCGGCTTCCGCTTTGTCGGCAACCTGTGGCGCAGCGACTTCAACTACAGCGGCTCGTTCTTCCGCAACGCGCACAGTTCCTACGACTACCAGGTGCCGTTCGGCCTCTATGCGGTGACCGGCGCATACACGCCGCCGCTGGAATCAGGCTCCTTCGCCTACGAGCCGGAGAATGACTACCACCGCCTCGGCGTGACCGTCAGCCGCAAGCTGCCGGAATGGAACGGCGACTTCTCGGTGAACATGGCGCTGAGCACCATGCGGCAGGACGACAAGCTGCTCGCACCGATGAACTGCACCGGTCAGTTCGGCCAGGCGCTGGCGCCGCCCTTCATCCAGGACTGCGCCAACTGGAACACCACCGATGCGCTCTCGCGCAAACGTGCGGACCTGGCCATCAACAACCAGAAGCTCGATGCACGGCTGGTGCTGCAACCCAGCAACACGCTCACCTGGCGCAGCACCGCGCGTTACCTGCGCGAGGACTATTCCGGCACCTACTGGTCATACAACCCGCTGACCAACCAGTTCGGCTACATCGCCGAGAACGGCGCGCAGGGCAGCGTGGTGCCGGGCGAAATGGGCGTATGGGACCGTGGCCCGAACGGATCGGTGCTGACCCGCATCCGCAACCTGCCGCTGGACAAGGAGACGCATGAAATCTCCACCGGCGCCGATTACCGGATGGACAACAAGAACACGCTCTCGGCCAGCTATACCTACACCACCATCGAACGCGCGCACCGCGAGGTGGGCACCACGCGCGACAGCATGATCAAACTGGGCTGGAACAGCCGCACGCTCGACTGGCTTACCTTCCGCGCCAACTACACCTACCTGGACCGTGGCGGCAGCAGCTACTACTACGACCCCTACGAGTTCACCTTCTCCAGCTCCCTGCCCGGCTTCGTCGCGCCTGCCGCGGGGCTGGCGCCGCATACCGTATCGAACCTGCGCAAGTACGACATCGCCTCGCGCACGCAGCAGAAGCTGGACCTGATGGCCACCTTCATCCTGCCGCACGACATGACCGTCTATGCCTCGTTCCGGGGCGACCGCAACCACTACGACGCGCAGATCGGACGTCGCCGCTTCGACACCTACGGCAGCAGCGTGCAGTGGGAATGGCAGCCCAATCCCGAGACCACCGCCAGCGCGTGGTACGGCCATGACCGTTCCACCTTGGACGTGGCCAACGTCAACGACGCCGCCGGCACCGACCCGGATCTGGGCGGCTCCACCTATCCGGAGGCCAACCGCTGGTGGATGACCGATACCCAGCGCAACCACTATGCCGGCCTGAATTTCACCCGTCGCTTCAGCCGCGCCACGCTGGATCTGGCATGGAACTGGAGCTACTCGCGCGGCACGACCGGCTACCGCATGAACTCGCCCGGCGCACTGACCGCGCCGGCGAATGCGCCCGCCACCACCGGCGCGTATCCGCTGATGACCTACCGGGTCAATTCACTGACCGCAGGGCTGACGGTGCCGCTGGGCGAACGCATGCGCCTGCGCTTCTTCGACACCTGGGAACGCGGCGATCTGTCCGATTGGCATTACTTCGGCTTCGAGGACACGCTGGTCTACGACCACCGCGTCTACACCGATGGCGGCCCGGCCCGTTACAAGGTCAACCTGGTCGGCATGATGTTCGAGGTGGCCCTATGAAAGCGCTCTGGTTGATCGCAGCACTGGCCGCTGCCAGCGCCACCCAGGCCGGTCCGCAGCAGGCTGCCACCGACACACCCGCCGAGTCCCCCGCAAGCCAGACTCCACCGGAAACCGACGGCACCGCGCCGGAGGAAGCGCCCGCAGCAACCGCAACTCCCGCAGCCGACGGCAGCAGCGCGACCACCGAAACCGCTACACCACCCTCGCGCTACGACCTGCGCAGCGCGCACGCGCCTGCCGGTGACGCGCAGGCCGGCAAGGGCAAGGCCGAGGTCTGCGGTGCCTGCCACGGCGTCAACGGCATCGCCACCGCGCCGATCTTCCCGAATCTGGCGGGTCAGCGCGCCGCCTACCTGTACTGGTCGATGCAGGCCTACAAGACCGGGCGCATGCCCGAATCGCCGATGACGGCGATGGCTGCACCGCTGGAGGAACAGGACATCCGTGATCTGGCGGCCTACTACGCCAGCCTTCCGGTGCCTCCTCCCGCCGCCGACGCGCCACCCGAGGAGCCGGACGCTACACTGCTCGGTCAGGGCGAAGACATCTACATGAACGGAGCTCCGGACAAGGGCATTCCTCCCTGTCAGGGCTGCCACGGCGCCGACGCCCGTGGCAGTGCGCAGGCCGGCTTCACCGACCGCAGCGGCCGCACGCCGTATGCCGCCTACCCCAGATTGCGGGGTCAGCACAATGATTACCTTCAAACACGTCTGCAGCAATTTCATGAAAATGCTCTGGACGCCTCCACCAACAGCCGCGTCATGCACGGAGTGGCCGAGCGGCTGGATGAAGACAGCATCAAGGCCGTTTCCACATGGCTGTCATCCCTGAAGGAGTAGCAGGTCATTCACGCGCCACGCGATGGCGTATTTCACCCACGCTTGAGGAGTTTTTCAGATGAAAGCCCGTATTTTCCTTGCCCTCCTCGCCCTTGGCGGCGCTTCCTCTGCCTATGCAGCCAACAACTGCTCGGTGAACCTGGAAGGCAATGATGCGATGAAGTACAACCTCACCAACATCGACGTGCCCAAGAGCTGCGCCAACTTCACCATCAACCTGAAGCACACGGGCAAGATGGCCAAGAACGTCATGGGCCACAACGTCGTGGTCGCCAAGACCTCGGACATGGCCGGCATCGACGCCGACGGCATCAAGGCCGGCATTGCCGCCGATTACCTGAAGGCGGGCGACACCCGTGCCATCGCCCACAGCAAGGTGGTTGGCGGTGGCGAGAGCACCTCCATTTCCATCCCCGTCGCACGCCTCACCGCGGCAGGCGCACCGCTGTCGTTCTTCTGCAGTTTCCCGGGCCATTCGGCACTGATGAAGGGCACTATTACGCTGAAGTAAGCCCTTGGTGGCCGACGTTCGGGCCGTTTTCGGGTATCGTGCGCTGGTATGAATTCAGCAACGGCATCACTGCCGAAGTGATGCCCAGCCGGTCGGGCCGCCGCAGGTGGCCCGGCCATCGTCTTCCTCAGCGAGCGGACAGATGTTCAAAGGTTTGATCGGTTGGTTCCACAAGCTGGGCTCCCCAGCGTACTTCGATACCTTTGCTGCCCGCTGGTCGCCCTGGTTCTACATCGCCTCCCTGCCGTTGTTCGCCTTCGGCCTGTGGCAGGCGCTTGCCGTCGTGCCCGCCGATTATCAGCAGGGCGACAGCTTCCGCATCCTCTACATCCATGTGCCCGCCGCGTGGATGAGCCTGTTCGTATTCGGCCTGATGGCCTTCTACAGCGCAATCGCGCTGATCTGGCGCATCAAACTGTGCGAGATCCTGGCCATGGCCTGTGCGCCCATCGGCGCCGCCTTTACCCTGATCACCCTGCTCACCGGCAGCATCTGGGGCAAACCCATGTGGGGCACCTGGTGGGATTGGGACCCGCGCCTGACCACCGAGCTGATCCTGCTGTTCCTGTACCTGGGCGTGATGGGCCTGTACGGCGCCATCGACGACCGCCGCGCCGCCGCGCGCGCCGCCGGCCTGCTGTCCATCGTCGGGCTGGTGCTGCTGCCGGTCATCCGGTATTCGGTGGTGTGGTGGAACTCGCTGCACCAGGGCCAGACCATCAGCGTGTTCGGCGAATCCAGCATGGACAGCAGCATGATCCTGCCGCTGTGGGTGATGGTGTTCGCCACCAAGTTCTGGTTCGCCGGTTCGCTGTTGGCGCGCGCCCGCGCCGACAACCTGCGTCGTGAAGCCGGCAAGGCGTGGCTGCGCGAGCGCGTGGAGAAGTTGCAATGACCTATTTCAAATACGTGGCGTTGGCCTATGCGGTGTTCTTCATCGTGCTGGCCTGGGACTTCCTGATCCCGCGGCTGCAGATCCGCCAGCAGCTGCGCGAGGCGCGTGGCCGCGCCGCCCGCGCCCAGCGCGTCGCACAACACCCTGCAAGTGACGAGGAGTTGAGCCGATGAGCCCCACCCAACGCCGCCGCCTGCTGATCGTGCTGCTGGTGCTGGCGGCCGCAGGCATCGCTGCCGCGCTGGTCGCCACCGCACTGCAGCGCAACATCGCTTACCTCTACACCCCGGCCGAAGTGAAGGCTGGCGAAGTGGCGCCGGACGCGCGCTTCCGCCTCGGCGGCATGGTCGCCAAGGGCTCGTTCAAGCGTGAGCCCGGTGCCCTGCTCGCCCGCTTCGACGTGACCGATGGCGACGCCATCCTGCCGGTCACCTACGACCGTATCCTCCCCGACCTGTTCCGCGAGGGACAGGCCGTGGTCGCCACCGGGCGCATGGACAACGGCACGTTCGTGGCGGAGGAAGTGCTGGCCAAGCACGATGAGACCTACATGCCGAAGGAACTGGCCGACAAGATGGGCCAGGCGCACACCAAGCACCAGGTTCCCGTTGATGCCCCTGCACAGGAAACGCCCTGAGTGCTCGCTGAGATTGGACAGGTACTGCTGATCCTCGCCCTGCTGGCAGCGCTGCTGCAGAGCGTGCTGCCTCTGATCGGCGCACAACGCGGTTCACCGACGCTGATCGCCATCGCGCGACCGGCGGCGATGCTGCAGCTGACCATGCTGCTGGGCGCCTTCGTGGTGCTGACCATGGCATTCGTGCGGCAGGATTTCTCGCTGCGCTACGTCGCCGAAAATTCCAACTCGCTGCTGCCGATGATCTACCGCTATTCGGCGGTGTGGGGCGCGCACGAGGGCTCGCTGCTGCTGTGGGCACTGGTGCTGGCGCTGTGGACCGCCGCGGTGGCCGAGTTCTCGCGCAAGCTGCCGGCCGATGTAGTGGCGCGCGTGCTGGCGGTGATGGGCATCATCAGCGTGGGCTTCCTCGCCTTCCTGCTCTTCACCTCCAATCCATTCGCGCGCCTGCTGCCGGCACCGGTGGAAGGCCACGACCTGAACCCGCTGCTGCAGGACCCGGGGCTGATCATCCACCCGCCGATGCTGTACTTCGGTTACGTCGGCTTCGTGGTGCCGTTCGCCTTCGCCATCGCGGCGCTGCTGGATGGCCGCATTGACGTGCGCTGGCTGCGCTGGACCCGCCCGTGGACCAACGTGGCCTGGGCGTTCCTCACCATCGGCATCGCGCTGGGCAGTTGGTGGGCCTATTACGAACTGGGCTGGGGAGGCTGGTGGTTCTGGGATCCGGTGGAGAACGCCAGCTTCATGCCGTGGCTGGTGGGCGCTGCACTGATCCATTCACAGGCCGCCACCGAGAAGCGCGGCGTGTTCGTCGGCTGGACGCTGCTGATGGCCATCGCCGCGTTCGCGCTGTCGCTGCTGGGCACCTTCCTGGTGCGCTCGGGCGTGCTGACCAGCGTGCATTCGTTCGCGGCTGACCCGGCGCGCGGTCTGTTCATCCTTGTCTTCCTGGCGCTCGTCGTCGGCGGCTCGCTGCTGCTGTACGCACTGCGTGCCGGCACCGTGGGCGGCAACAGCAACGACCCCAAGCGGGCGTTCGCACTCAACTCGCGCGAAGGCCTGCTGCTGGGCAACAACCTGCTGCTCAGCTGCGCCTGCGCCATGGTGCTGCTGGGCACGCTGTACCCGCTGCTGGCCGATGCGCTGGATCTGGGCAAGGTCTCGGTGGGACCGCCCTACTTCGGCACGCTGTTCCTGCTGCTGATGACGCCGCTGGTACTGCTGGTGCCGCTGGGCCCGCTCACCCGCTGGCAGCGCGAACAGGGCCTGCGCCCCCTTGCACTGCTCGCGCCGTGGGCGGCGCTGGCGCTGGTCATCGCGGTGATCGGCTGGTTCCTGGCACCGCAGGGCAAGCTCAAGACCGCAGCGGGCCTGTTCGGCGCGGCATGGGTCGGGCTCGGCACGCTGTACTACCTGTGGACCCGCCTGCGCGCCAGTGGCCGCATCAATGCCGAAACCCTGGGCATGCTGGTCGCCCATCTGGGCATCGCCGTGTTCCTTGTAGGCGCGCTGCTGGTGGAAGCACTGCATGTGCAGCATGAAGTGGCGTTGTCGCCGGGCAAGTCGATCACCGTGGGCCAGTACGAACTGGTCTTTGAAGGCGTGGATGCGAAGGACGGCCCCAACTACCACTCCGACCGCGGCCACCTGAAGGTGCTGCGCGACGGCACCCAGATCGCGCGCCTGCACCCTGAGAAGCGCATGTATGCCAGCGGTGGCCAGCCGATGACCGAGGCCGGCATCCATCCGGCGATGGGTGGCGATGTGTACGTGGCACTGGGAGAATCACTGGGCAATGGCGCCTGGGCGGTCCGGGTGCAGATCAAACCTTTTGTCCGCTGGATCTGGCTGGGAGCGCTTCTGATGGCGCTGGGCGGTTTCATCACCGCCGTGGACCGCCGCTTCCGCCGGTTGCCGGAGAAATCCCGATGAAGTCTGTCGCGTATGTGTTGCTTGCCCTTGGTATTGTTTGGCTGGTCTACGCACTAAACATGGAGACCGCAGTTTCTGTGGGAGAGGGTGTTCGTATTCATAATCAAGGACTACTCGCCAACAGGCTCAATAACGTCATATTGGCTTCGGTAACTTTGGTGATTGGTGCCATTCTTTTTGTCGGCGGAAAACTTCGTCAGTCCCCGTCGGATACGAATGGTTCCCACACACAGCAGACCAGTCTTCCGCCCGTTGCAATAGCAATAGGCGCCCTGTTCTTCGTCGGCCTGATCGGCCTGATGCTGTATGGCGTGAGCCGCTCGGGCCGCCCGGACCGCGACAGCCTGCCTTCGGCCCTGATCGGCAAGCAGGCGCCGGCCTTCTCGCTGCCGGTGCTGCACGATCCCAACGTGCTTGTCACCGACAAGCAGCTGCGTGGAGCGCCGTATGTCCTCAATGTCTGGGGCAGCTGGTGCCCTACCTGCCGCGACGAGCACCCGATCCTCACCAGGTTCGCCGAGACCAAGCGCGTGCGCATGATCGGCTACAACTGGAAGGACAGCCGCGAGGATGCGCTGCGCTGGCTCGAACAGCTGGGCAATCCCTACATGGTGGTGCTGGCCGATGAAGAAGGCCGCACCGCGCTCGACTGGGGCATCGCCGCCGCGCCGGAAACCTTCCTGGTCGATGGCAGCGGCACCGTGCGCTGGAAGTACAGCGGCGCCATCACCCAGCAGGTGATGGACCAGCAGCTGATCCCGGCGCTGGAAAAGGTGGAAGCCGAGATCGGCGGCCGCCACACCGCGCCTGATCTGGGTACGGCACGATGAAGTATCTGGCCTGCGCCCTGCTGTGGCTGGGCCTTGTGCTGACCGCACAGGCGCAGCCCATGGGCGACCCTACGCCGCTGCAGTACCGCGATCGCGCCGAGGAAGCCCGCTTCCACGCGCTCACCGCCGAGCTGCGCTGCGTGCAATGCCAGAACCAGTCCCTGGCCGACTCCGACGCGCAGATCGCCCACGACCTGCGCCGCGAAGTGCTCAAGCTGATGCATGAAGGCCGCAGCGATGCGGAGATCAAGCAGTTCCTGGTCGATCGCTATGGCGAGTTCGTGCTGTACCGCCCGCAGATGCAAGGCAGCACCCTGCTGCTGTGGTTCGGCCCTGCCCTGCTGCTGATCGGCGGCGCCGTGGTGCTGGTGATGTACGTGCGCCGTCGTGCCCGCGCGGTGCCGGTGGCCGACGCCAACGGCGACACCAGCCAGGAAGACCGTCAATGGTGAACACTGTTTTCATGGCCGGTGCCGGCCTGCTCGCCGCCCTCGCCACCGGCCTCACCCTGTGGCCGCTGTGGCGTGGTGGCAAACGTGGCATCTGGGGCACGCTGGTGGCCGCTGCCATCGTCGCCACGCTGGGCCTGTACCAGTACCTCGGCACGCCCGCCGCACTGCAGGCGCAGGCCACGGCGCCCACCGCCGCACCGCGCTCGCTGGAAGAAGGCGTCGCACAGTTGCAGGCGGCCCTGAAGCAGAACCCCGAGCGGGTCGATGGCTGGGTGCTGCTGGCACGTTCGCAGATGGAACTGGGCAAGGTGGCCGACGCCGCACAGGCCTACGAGCAGGCGCTGAAGCTGGCACCGGACGAACCCGGCCTGCTGGTCGAGGCGGCACAGACCCGCGCCCAGGCCAACCCGCAGTTCCTGTTCGACGACACCGCCGCGCAGTGGCTGCAGAAGGCCCGCCAACTCGCGCCTGACAACGAGCGCGCGATCTGGCTGACCGGCATCGTGCTGCGCCAGCAGGGCAGAAACGAAGAAGCCGCACAGACCTGGGAAAGCCTGCTTTCGCGGCTGGAACCCGCAGCGGCGGCCGCATTGCAGGAACAGATCGATCTGGCGCGCGGCAAGGCACCGGCCACCACCGCAGCCACCGACAGCCCGACGGCTCCAGCCGCTGCCACGCCCGCAGCAGGTGGCAACGCCGTCACCGTCACCGTGACGCTGGCCCCCTCGCTGGCTGCACGTGCGGCCTCCGGCAAGGAAACCCTGTTCGTGATCGCACGCATGCCCGGCGGTCCGCCGATGCCGGTCGCGGTCGAGCGCCACCCGGCGCAGACGCAGCCGCTCACCGTCACGCTGGACGACGGCGACAGCCCCATGCCGACGCTGAAGCTCTCGGCGCTGGAACAGGTGGAAGTGTCCGCGCGCCTGTCGGCCAGCGGTAACGCCATGCGTGAGGAAGGCGACGTCGAATCCGCGCCGGTCAAGCTCAGCCTGCCTGCGACCAAGCCGGTGGAGATCACGCTCGGCCAGCCCTGACACGGCGTGATCCGATGGCAGGCTGCGAGCCGGGTGGACATGCGCCACCCGCCCATCCCGCTAGAATGGGCCGATGACCGAATTCATCCCGGAAGGCAGCCGCTTCCACCCGCTCACCTCGCCCTTCCCCATGAAGCGCGGCGGCGCCCTGCACGGCGCGCGTGTTGCCTATGAAACCTGGGGCACGCTGGCCGACGACGCCAGCAACGCCGTCCTGATCGTCACCGGCCTGTCGCCTGACGCGCATGCCGCCAGCAACGCCGGCAACCCGGCCACCGGCTGGTGGGAGCCGATGCTCGGCCCCGGCAAGCCCATCGACACCGACCGCTGGTTCGTCATCTGCGTCAATTCGCTCGGCAGCTGCAAAGGCTCCACCGGGCCTGCATCGCTGGACCCGGCCACCGGTGAGACCTACCGGCTGTCCTTCCCGGAGCTGTCGATCGAAGACGTGGCCAACGCTGCGGCCGAAGTGGTCAAGGCGCTGGGGATCACGCAGCTCGCCTGCCTGATCGGCAACTCGATGGGTGGCATGACCGCATTGGCGCTGCTGCTGCTGCATGACGGCATCGCCCGCAGCCACATCAACATTTCCGGTAGTGCGCAGGCGTTGCCGTTCTCCATCGCCATCCGCTCGCTGCAGCGCGAAGCCATCCGCCTGGACCCGACCTGGAACAACGGCAACTACACCGAGGACAGCTACCCGGAATCGGGCATGCGCATGGCGCGCAAGCTGGGCGTCATCACCTACCGCTCGGCGCTGGAATGGGATGGCCGCTTCGGCCGCGTGCGGCTGGATTCGGATCAGACCGATGAAGACCCGTTCGGCCTGGAGTTCCAGGTGGAGAGCTATCTGGAAGGCCATGCGCGCCGCTTCGTGCGCCGCTTCGATCCCAACTCCTATCTGTACCTGGGCCGTTCGATGGACTGGTTCGACCTGGCCGAATACGGCAACGGTGACGTGATGGCCGGGCTGGCGAAGATCCACGTCGCGCGCGCACTGGCCATCGGCGCCAACACCGACATCCTGTTCCCGGTGGAACAACAGCAGCAGATTGCCGATGGCCTGCGCGCCGGCGGTGCCGTCGCCGATTTCATCGGCATGGATTCACCGCAGGGGCATGACGCCTTTCTGGTGGACTACGCGCGCTTCGGGCCGGCGGTCGGCGACTTCCTGCACGCGCTCCCCGACGGCCGCTGATCCATGCGCTACCAAGGGCGGCTGCAGGATTGGAACGACCAGAAGGGTTATGGTTTCGTCGCGCCCAACGGTGGCGGCGAGCGCGCCTTCGTGCATATCAAGGCCTTTGAACGACGCCCCCAGCGGCCTGCCGATGGCATGCTGATCAGCTACGAACTGCAGCGCGATGCCCGCGGGCGCAGCAATGCCGTGGCGGTGCGCCAACAGGCGGCAGATGGTCGAACGCCCGCCCCCGCTCGGCGTGCCAGGCAACGCAGCAACACGCGCCTGCCACGCGCCTGGATGGGTCTGGCGGCACTGCTGGTGATCGCCGCGGCATGGTGGTTGAAGTGGCTCCCCGGCTGGACAGCGTTGACGGTCGCCGGCATGAGCGTGGTCACGCTGCTTGCCTATCTGCACGACAAGGCCGCCGCACAGGCGGATCGCCGTCGTACACCGGAAAAAACACTGCACCTGCTTGCGTTGTGCGGCGGCTGGCCCGGCGCACTGATCGCCCAGCAGGTGTTCCAGCACAAGCGCAGCAAACCCAGTTTCCTGCTCCTGTTCTGGGTGACGGTGGCGCTCAACATCATCGCGCTGGCCGCCATCGCCCGCGGCCTGCTGCCACTCCCGTAGCCCCCGTAGCCCCCATAGTCCCTGTAGCCCGGGTAAGCAAAGCGCACCCGGGAAGCCCTCGGCAATTCAGCGATGATTGGCCTGTCCCTTCATGCAGCTGAGGCCTCAGCGAACCGTGTAAAGCCCATTCCCCGGGTGCGCTGCGCTTACCCGGGCTACGGGGGGTGGGCCTGTTTGAGGCGATTGATCGGCCGGAGGCATCGATGTGGCGTTGCGCCGACTATCGAAAGACTCCCGCCATGGAGATGCGCACATGCAGTCAGCGCTGCTTCCACGCAACTGCGCTGAACATCACGCTCAACCAAAGATCAGGACTCAATCACCTGTAGCCCGGGTAAGCGCAGCGCACCCGGGAAGCCCTCGGCAGTTCGGCAATGATGGGCCTGCTCTGTCGCGCGGCTGGGCCCCAACGATCCTTGTGAACCCATTCCCCGGGTGCGCTGCGCTTACCCG
>DALZZG010000046.1:0-14999 GCA_031987665.1 Stenotrophomonas sp.
GGCGGCGTGCGCCCGTAGTGCGCGCACGGCTCCAGCGTCACATAGGCGGTTGCCCCGCGCGCCAGCCCGCCGGCCTCGCGCAGCGCGAACACCTCGGCATGCGGGCCGCCGGCACGCTGGTGCCAGCCTTCGCCCACCACCTGTTCCCCCTGCGCGATGACACAGCCGACCATCGGGTTGGGGCGCGTGGTCCAGGCGCCCCGCTCGGCCAGACGCAGCGCGCGGGCCATCAGCAGGTGGTCGGTGGCGGAGAAATCGGTCATCGGCAAACCTCGGAACGGGCGCGGCCATGCGGGCCGTGCAGGCAATCAATGCGCCCAGTGTAGGGGCTGGCGCTCAGGCCGTGCCGGTATGGATGCACAGCACACGGATCGCCAGCGGCCCCAACTGCAGCTGTGCATGCAGCATCCATCCCAGCGATTCATACCAGGCCACCATCGGCGGCTCGCAGTACAGGTACAGGCGCGACACGCCCAGCGCTGCCGCCTGCGCCACGCAATGCGCGACCAGCGTGCGCCCCACGCCGTGGCCACGCGCTTCAGGTGCCACATACAGTGACGCCAGCCATGGCGACCAGCCGCGGATCTGTTCGTGATCGTCGTGCAGCAGGCTCACCGAACCCAGCCAGCCACGCGCATCCTCGGCCAGCCAGGTGCAGGGAATGGCGTCGCGTGCCTGCGCCCGCAGTTCGGCCTCGGCCTGTTCAATCGTCCAGTCCGGCAGCAGGGTGCCGAAGGCCTGGACGTGGGCGGCGGCCAACGCGGGCACCACCTCCTGACGGTCACGCAGGTTGGTCAGCACGATGGATTGCAAGCGCTCACGCACGCTGCGTCAGTGCCCCGGCAGATTGTCTTCGCGGATGAACACCCCAACCCCTGACGCACCCAGCACCCAGGCGTTCTCCCGGCGCTCCGGCATGATCAGCATGCCTTTTGAGTAGCATAGACCGATGTCACAACCATCAAAGAGCAGGGCATAACGCGCGCGCAGCGGGCCATCCAAGGGCATGCGCACCGGGGCATGCAGGGCAGGAGAGCGCAGCACCAGTGCACGCACATTGCCGTGATCGACCGGAAGCTCGAAAAAGTACTCGTTTCCGCCCATGGAGGATTCCGTGGCCGGGATCTCGCCCTGTGCAAGCTCCAGCACCAGTTCCACCCCCTCGCTCGCCACACCGCTCAGCGGATCCTTGAGCATTACCAGTATGGGCTCCCCGGGTGTATGCACCTCCTCCAACCACACCAGTGACTCAGCCGCCCCTCTTCGCTGCTCGAGCCCATCCTCGGCATCCCTCAGCAACGCCCCGCACGACGTTTCCGGCTGCCCACTGCCCTTCATTTCCAGCATCTGTGGGGAAACCAGCTGCAGGGAGTCGGTCAGGGGATTGAGCGGCTCCAGTACGACGCCCCCCGTGTGCACATACCAGCGGCCTGATGTCCGACGGAACATGGGAGCGCTTTCCAGAACGCCTTCGTACCGGCCATTGGCATCCAGCCGCATTTCCGATCGCGTGAAAGGTCCCGAGGCAACGCAGTAACGGCCTACGAGCTCCTGCGGATGGCAGGTCTCCCCGCTGCATGAAAAAGCGCCCAGGCGCGAGGATGTTCCACCGGCTGCTTCAATGGCCGCCTCCGCTCTCCGCATCGCCCGCTCTGCCTCCTCGGCTGCCTGTGATGCCTCCCTGGCTGCCTGCGCTGCCCGTCGTGCTTGTTCATCTGCATCGGCAGGCGCTGCATCCTGAGCGGATGCCACAACCGGCGCGGCAAGCAGTACACCGTACATGCCTGCAGCCCAGAGATTCCTCAGCATTGCGCGCATCCACCACCTCCCTGTCGTTGTTCCGCGGTTCTGTTGCTCCGATCCGCCCGCACTCAGCGCCTGGCGTTCTTCCCGTTCTTCCTGTCCTCGTCCGCTGCGGCATCCAGCAACGGCAACTGATCGTCATCGGTCGGGTGGTCCCGCTCCAGCTTCTCGATCTCGTCGCGGAAATCGGCCACATCCTCGAAGCTGCGGTAGACCGAGGCGAAGCGTACATAACCGACGTGGTCAAGCTTGCGCAGCTCGTCCATCACGAAACCACCCACCTTGATCGACGGCACTTCGCGCTCGCCGCACATGCGCAGCTGGTGCACCACCGCACGCACGGCGGCCTCGATGCGCTCCTCGGACACCGGGCGCTTCTGCAGCGCGCGGTCGAAACCCACCCGCAGCTTGCGCGCATCGAACGCCTCGCGGCCACCATCACTCTTGATGATGACCGGCAGCTTCAGCTCGATGGTCTCGATGGTGCTGAACCGCTCGCCGCAGGCTTCACAGCCACGGCGGCGGCGGATGGTGGCGCCATCCTCGGAAACGCGCGAGTCGATGACGCGGGTGTCGGTGTGCTGGCAGAAGGGACAGTGCATCAGCGTAACGGGGACCGGGGAACAGGGGGATGGGGATGAAACCGCCGGGACTCGGTTGAAACCCGACGTTGAAGCGCCTTCCTCAGCGCCTGCAACTGCATGGATACGCCGCGATGCTGCGCCATGAAGGCATCGGCTGCAACCTGCCCGACAAAACCCAGGCAAGCAAGCAGCACCTGCGTCTGCATCTCCGCCAACGAGCCGGCCGCCATGGACAGGAAGCGCAGTTAATCGGCAGTGGAATGGCGCGCGTTTCCTTCGGCGATGCACGAAGGAACCGATACCGCCGCACGCTTGATCTGGCTGACCAGGCCGTACCGCTCATCGGCGGGAAAGCCGGCGGCAAGCGCATGGACATGCTCGGCAAGACGCATGACGTCCTGCCAGACCCGCAGATCACGAAAATCCTTCGTCATGGCCCATCCGTGGCCAGGAGCAGTGACGGAGCAGCCGCGCCGTCACCCTCTGATTTCATCCATGGGCGGATCAGACCCGGGAATGACGCAGCATCGTGCCCGTCATCCCTGTTCCCGATCCCCGGTTCCCGGCGTCTCAGCCGTAAACCGGATACTGCCTGCACTGCAGGGTCACGTTCTCACGGACGCCGGCAATGACCTTCTCGTCGTTCGGGTTGTCCAGCACGTCGGCGATCCAGTTGGCCAGCGCCACGCAGTCGGCTTCCTTGTAGCCGCGGGTGGTGATGGCCGGGGTGCCCAGGCGCAGGCCCGAGGTCACGAACGGCGAACGCGGGTCGTTCGGCACCGAGTTCTTGTTGACGGTGATGTGGGCCTTGCCCAGCGCGGCTTCCGCGTCCTTGCCGGACACGTCCTTGCCGATCATGTCCACCAGCATCAGGTGGTTCTGGGTGCCGCCGGAAACGATCTTGTAACCGCGCGAAATCAGCGTGTCGGCCATGGCCTGCGCGTTCTTCACCACCTGTTGCTGGTAGGCGGTGAACTCCGGCTCCAGTGCTTCCTTGAAGGCGACGGCCTTGGCGGCGATGACGTGCATCAGCGGGCCACCCTGGATGCCCGGGAACACGATGGACTGCAGCTTCTTCTCGATTTCCTCACCCGCGCCCTTGGCGATGATGATGCCGCCGCGCGGGCCGCGCAGGGTCTTGTGGGTGGTGGAGGTCACCACATGCGCGTGTTCGATCGGGCTCGGGTACACGCCCGCGGCGACCAGACCGGCAACGTGGGCCATGTCCACGAACAGGTAGGCCCCCACCTTGTCGGCGATGGCGCGGAAGCGCGCCCAGTCCACCACCTGCGAATAGGCGGAGAAACCGGCCACCACCATCTTCGGCTTGTGCTCCACGGCCAGCCGCTCGACTTCGTCATAGTCGATCAGGCCCTGCTCGTTCACGCCGTACTGCACGGCGTTGAAGATCTTGCCCGAGGCGTTGACCTTGGCGCCGTGGGTGAGGTGGCCGCCGTGGGCCAGGCTCATGCCCAGGATGGTGTCGCCCGGCTGCAGCAGGGCGAAATACACGGCCTGGTTGGCCTGCGAGCCGCTGTGCGGCTGCACGTTGGCGTAATCGGCGCCGAACAGCTGCTTCAGGCGGTCGATGGCCAGCTTCTCGGCGATGTCCACGTACTCGCAGCCACCGTAGTAGCGCTTGCCCGGGTAACCCTCGGCGTACTTGTTGGTCAGCTGGCTGCCCTGCGCTTCCATCACCCGCGGGCTGGCGTAGTTCTCGCTGGCAATCAGCTCGACATGGTCTTCCTGGCGCTGGCATTCATCGGCAATGGCCTTGGCCAACTCAGGGTCGTAGGACTCGATACGGGCGTCGCGCGGGAACATCACAGCTCCTGGGTAGGGGGCGGGGGGCTGTCGATTGTAGCGCCTCCTTCACGCCCCGGACCCGCCCTGCAGGCCCTGCGCCCGGCCAACCGGCCCGGAAACGCGAAGGGCGCCCCGAAAGGCGCCCTTCTGTGGTGCTGCAGACCGCTGGCTCAGCGGTTGAACACGATGTCGGCAATGATGCCGGTAGCGATGGCCACCATCAGCAGGTTGCCGCGGTCATCACGGATCCAGCGGTGGCCATGCGGGGGGCGACGCACGTGGTAACGGTCATAGTCGTTGACCACGTAGACCGGGCCACCGTAGTAGTTGCTGTAGCGGTAGCCGCGCTCGAAGCCATAGGGGCGGTACACCACGCGCGGCGGCGGAGCGTAGTAACGGCGGTCGTTGTAGCGGGCGTCGCGGTAGCCCTGCCGGTAGCCGCTGCTGTAGTGGCGGCGGTCGTCGCGCCATTCGCGGCGGTCATGGTGGCGGTCGTGGCCACGGCCGCGACCCCGGTCATGGCCACGGCCACGGTCGTCGTTCCAGCCATGGCGGCCACGGTCATGGTCCCGGTCGCCTGCGGCGAAGGCCGGCGCAGTGACGCCAAAGGCCAGCAGGGTGGTCATTGCGGCGACAACAAAGCGGTTCATCTTCATGGGTGGCCCTCGCAGGGTGGGTGGTCGATTTCCATCATGCTCACTTCGTCTGAACAAACTCCGGCTGGAAACGGTTACTGCCTTTCCCATTCACAAATCAGCAAGCCGGGCCGGCCCAGCCAGTGATGCCGGGCTTCCGGCTATAATTGTCCATTCCCTTTTGATCTGGGCCCTGTCCTGCGCTGGACCGGGCGCAGGCGTGCGCTACGGAGACGTCATGTCCTCGCAATACATCTACACCATGAACCGCGTCAGCAAGGTGGTCCCGCCCAAGCGGCAGATCATCAAGGACATCTCGCTGTCGTTCTTCCCGGGCGCCAAGATCGGCCTGTTGGGCCTGAACGGCGCCGGCAAGTCCACCGTCCTGAAGATCATGGCCGGCGTGGACACCGATTTCGAGGGCGAGGCCCGCCCGCAGGCCGGCATCAAGGTCGGCTACCTGGAGCAGGAACCGCGCCTGGACCCGGCCCAGACCGTGCGCGAAGCCGTTGAAGAAGGCGTGGGCGAAGTGCTGCAGGCACAGGCCGCGCTGGACAAGATCTACGACGCCTATGCCGAAGAAGGCGCCGACTTCGATGCACTGGCCAAGGAACAGGAACGGCTGGAAGCCATCCTGGCCGCCGGCGATGCCCACACCCTGGAAAACCAGCTGGACGTGGCCGCCGACGCCCTGCGCCTGCCGCCGTGGGATGCGGTGATCGGCAACCTGTCCGGCGGTGAAAAGCGCCGCGTGGCCCTGTGCCGCCTGCTGCTGCAGAAGCCGGACATGCTGCTGCTCGACGAACCGACCAACCACCTGGACGCCGAGTCGGTGGAATGGCTGGAACAGTTCCTGGCGCGCTACACCGGCACCGTGGTGGCCGTCACCCATGATCGCTACTTCCTGGACAACGCCGCCGAGTGGATCCTGGAACTGGACCGCGGCCGCGGCATTCCGTGGAAGGGCAACTACACCGAATGGTTGATGCAGAAGGACGAGCGCCTGAAGCAGGAAGACAACCAGGAAAAGGCTCGCCAGAAGGCGATCCAGAAGGAACTGGAGTGGTCGCGGCAGAACGCCAAGGGTGGCCGTACCAAGGGCAAGGCCCGTCTGGCCCGCCTGGAAGAACTGCAGAGCGTTGACTACCAGAAGCGCAACGAGACCAATGAAATCTTCATCCCGCCGGGCGAGCGCCTGGGCAACTCGGTGATGGAGTTCAAGAACGTCTCCAAGAAGTTCGGCGACCGCCTGCTGATCGACAACCTGTCCATGATCATTCCGCCGGGCGCCATCGTCGGCATCATCGGCCCGAACGGTGCGGGTAAGTCCACGCTGTTCAAGATGATCACCGGCCAGGAAAAGCCGGATTCGGGTGAGATCGTGACCGGTCCGACGGTGCAGCTGTCCTATGTGGACCAGAGCCGTGACGCGCTGGTGGGCAACCACAACGTGTTCCAGGAAATCTCCGGCGGCCTGGACATCCTCAACATCAACGGCACCGAGATCCAGTCGCGCGCCTACATCGGCCGCTTCAACTTCAAGGGCCAGGACCAGCAGAAGCTGGTCGGCTCGCTGTCCGGTGGTGAGCGTGGCCGCCTGCACATGGCCAAGACCCTGCTGCAGGGTGGCAACGTGCTGCTGCTCGACGAACCGTCCAACGACCTGGACATCGAAACCCTGCGTGCGCTGGAAGATGCGTTGCTGGAGTTCCCGGGCAACACCTTCGTCATTTCGCATGACCGCTGGTTCCTGGACCGTATCGCCACGCACATCATCGCCTTCGAAGGCGACTCGCACGTGGAGTTCTTCCAGGGCAACTACCGCGAGTACGAAGAGGACAAGAAGCGTCGCCTGGGCGACGATGCCGGTCCGAAGCGCCTGCGTTTCAAGGCGTTGAAGTAAGCGGTAGAAGCGTTACCCCTCCCCCGCCCTCCCCTCCGCCTGAGGCGCAAGGGAGGGAGCAGAGCGGGGCCCTGCGCCTGCGGCGCAGGGGAGGGAGCAGAACAGCGCTCCGAACTGAGGAACGCCGGGAAGCAAGCCCCTTGCGCCGAAGGCGCAGGGGGCTGCGAAATGCCCCTCCCCTTGCGCCGCAGGCGGAGGGGGAGGTTGGGAGGGGGTAAAGCCGCAAGGCTTCCCCATCTCCCCACTCCTCACACAACGCAGCGCGTTGAAGTGAGAAAACCCCTCCAGCATCTTCCCGGGAATGCCAGCCATGTCCCTGCTCGACCGCCTGTTCAAACTGCGCCAGCACGGCACCTCCGTCCGCACCGAGATACTGGCCGGGCTCACCACGTTCCTTACGATGTCCTACATCGTCTTCGTCAACCCGGAAATCCTCGGCACCACCGGCATGGATCCGGGCGCGGTGTTCGTGGCTACCTGTCTGGCGGCGGCCGTGGGTTCGGCGGTGATGGCGCTGGCGGCGAATTTCCCGGTCGGCATGGCGCCGGGCATGGGATTGAACGCCTTTTTCGCCTTCACCGTGGTCGGTGCCGCTGGCCTGCCGTGGCAGCAGGCGCTGGCGGCGGTGTTCATTTCCGGCGTGGTGTTTCTGGTGCTCTCGCTCACCGGCATCCGTGCGTGGCTGGTATCGGGCATTCCCGCTTCGCTGCGCTCGGCCATCGTCGCCGGCATCGGCCTGTTCCTGGCGATCATCGCGCTGCAGAAATCCAACGTCATCATCGCCAACGAAGACACCATGCTGGCGCTGGGTCCGCTCAATACCGCGCCGCCGCTGCTGGCGCTGGCCGGTTTCCTGCTGGTGGCCGTGCTGGAAGCGCGCAAGGTTCGGGGGGCCATCCTGATCGGCATCCTCACCGTCACCGCCGTGGCGTGGGCCATTGGCGATGTGCAGTACCAGGGCCTCGTGTCGCTTCCACCCAGCCTCGCGCCGACGTTCCTGCAGCTGGACCCGCCCGGCCTGCTGCACCACGACGGCGGCGCACCGCTGGCGGTGCTGCTGCAGGTGGTGCTGGTGTTCGTGCTGGTGGAAGTGTTCGACGCCACCGGCACGCTCTATGGTGTGGCGGGCCGCGCCGGCCTGCTGGATCTGGCCGATGGCAAGAAGCGCTTTGGCCGCGCGCTGCTGGCCGACAGCAGCGCGATCGTCGCCGGTTCGCTGCTGGGCACCAGCTCCACCACGGCGTTCGCCGAAAGCGCCTCCGGCGTGCAGGTGGGTGGGCGCACCGGCCTGACCGCGCTGGTGGTGGCGGCACTGTTCCTGGCTGCGCTGCTGTTCTCGCCGCTGGCGGCGATGGTGCCCGCCTATGCCACCGCACCGGCGCTGCTGTTCGTGGCCGGGCTGATGCTGCGCGAACTGGTGGAAGTGCAGTGGGATGACCTGACCGAATCGGTGCCCGCCGCGCTGTGTGCGCTGGCGATGCCGTTCACCTACTCCATCGCCAACGGCTTGGCCTTCGGCTTCATCGCCTACGCCGCACTCAAGGCAGGCACGGGCCGCTGGCGTGAAGTGAAGCCTGCGGTGTGGCTGGTGGCCGGCCTGTTCGTGCTGCGCTTCGCGCTGGCCTGAACGTCACGCCGACCTGAGCAGCGTCAGGCCGACGATGACGCCTGACACCAGTATCTGGTTGAGCACGGCGAACAGTACGAAGGCCAGCAACGTACGCCAGGTTGTGCCCCAGCGCGGGCGCCCGTGGAAGAACTGGATCAGCGACCACAGGGTGTAGCCGAGGCCCAGCGGCAGCACGCCCATCTGCGCCATCGGCACCCAGCGCTGCAGCAGGGTCAGCACCGTCCAGATGACGAAGGTCTGGACGGTCAACAGCGCACTGATCACCAGCCACTCGGGATAGTTCAGGCCGCTGAAACGGCGCAACACCGCCCAGTACACCAAGGCTTCCAGCGGCAGCAGCAACAGGGTGAACGCAGCAAAATGCCCGTTGATCCATCCCATCACCGCCTGGGTGGTGGCGATGTAACCTGCCAGCGCCGCAGGCACCACGCTCCCCGGCTCCAGGCCATGGGCACCGGCACCCGCAGCCGTCGAATCGAACACACCGTGCCCGAGCGCCACGCGATTGAGCAGCACCACCACCGCGGCCATCACCATGATCATCAGCAACGGTTTGACCTGGTTGCCGCGCCGCCCGTCGATGTAGTCCCGCAGCAGCGTGCCGGGGCGCAGCATCAGCTGCTTGAGCGAATACAGGATGCCGCGGTCCATGTGCAGCACGCTGTGCTCCAGCTCATGGCCGAGGAAATGCCAGTCGATGCGATGCGCCGGTGTGGGCTGCCCGCACTGCGGGCAGAACTTCTGCCCCGGCACATCGGCAGCGCGGCCGCAGTTGATGCAGCTGGTGGCGTCGTGCATCCCCATGCAGCCATTCCCTTCTGTCGATGGCCGCATTCTACGGTGGGCGCCGGGGTCACCCGCAAGGGGAGGCTCCAGCCATGTGAGGAAGCCGGGCGTCATCACTGCCGCCCGCCCTCACCTCATGCGATGCCGGCGCAGCTCGCGCAGTGCAGCGTGCCTGCACGGTGGTGGTAGCGCGTCGGCTGTCCCGCCGGAATCTCATCGGCGCACTTGTCGCACACCATGTCCATGTCCAGCACTTCCACGGTGTGGGTCTTGAACGGCTGCTCGACGCCATCGGTGATGATGCCGCGCGGGGCGGCCTTCACGATCTCGGCGCGGAACAGTTCGTGGATCGCCATGAAGCGGTTGAGCATCACCTCGTCATGCAGGTGGCGGCGCATCACTCGCTCGAACAGCCCTTCGCGGTAATCGAACAGCTCGTCGGAAATCACCATCCAGTGATGTGAGTTGTGCGGGTTGAGACCGAAGAAGCTGCGGCCACCGCTGATCAGATCGCTGAGGAAGGAATACTGCTTGCCCGCCACGAACTCCTTGGTGAAGCCGTGGAAGAACGGTGCAAGGCGTGCGTCCTCGAACACCTCGTCGTAGAACTCGGTCAGTACGCGCTTGAGCAGTGCGCCCTCCTCCAGTGCCGTCCACAACGCAGGGTCCGGCTTGAAGGCGGCCATCTTCTCGCGGTCACGCGGCATGGCGTCGCCGGAGAAGGTGAACGGGTCAGCATGGATGCAGTCACGCGCGATGCCGGCGGCGATGGCCGCCACCCGGCCCTGCTCCACCATCGCCGGATTGCCGCAGAGGAACAGCTCCACGCCAGCCACCATCGAACCCTCCGCGCACGCGGCCTCGACCACGCGCCCTGCCATCGCGCCTGCCTCGACAGGTTCGCGTGTCACGCAGGTCACGGCCTGGAACTGCGGGAAGCGTGCGGCAAGCCGTGCCATCTCCTCATCCAGGAATCGGTCGCGGTTGTAGCGCACACCATGGAACATGCGCACCTGCGCACCATGCCCGGCCTCCAGCGCGGCACGCGCCAGCGCCAGCATCGCGCCACCCCCGCTGCCGGTGGACAGCAGCAGCAATGGGCGCTGCTGCATCGTCGCGGCGTAACAGCAGTCACCGAAGCTCCCGCGGAACGTCACGCGGTCACCGGCCTTGGCATCATTGAACAGCCAACCACTCATATCGCCGTCGTCGATGCGACGGACGTGGATGCGGAAGAAATAATCGTCCTGCGGCGAACTGGCCAACGAGTATGGGCGTGATACGCCGTCGGGCCGGATCAGGTCGATATGCTGGCCCGGCTGGAACTCGAAATCCGAAAGCGGCGCGATGCTGACTTCCAGCATGTCCGCACCCAGCGGACGCAGATCGACGATCTCCGCATCCTGCACCAGTGCGAGCGGGTCCGGCTCAGCCAGCACGATGTCACCCACGGGCAAACAGATGCACGGCAGCACATGCCCGGACTGCTCCACCTTCACCGGCGGCGGGCTGCTGTAGCGCACCTCACCGTCCACCAGCTGCAGCATGCAGGCACGGCAGCTGCCCTTGCCACAGGAATAACGCGCGTTTGCGCCCTGCCGCAGCAGTGCCTGCAAAACGCTCTCACCGGCATCCACCACGTAGGTGGTTCCGAGGTAATCGATCCGACTCACACCTGCTCCCCTTTGCTACCGTTATGCGTGCGGCCACCCATTGACCGTTCACGCGATGACCAACCCCAAGTCAATCCGATGATGCTAGCCCGCCCTCCCAAGGCAGGCCATGACCAGAATCAAGGCGCATGCCGATGCACGCGCCGTTTCTTCCTCACGTTTGATGCTTCACGCTGCGCCACGTCCAGCCGGCCAGCAGCAGCAACCACAGCGCCGCGTGCACACTGGCCAACGCCAGCTGCAGCCACGGCGACGCACCCAGTGGATACAACAGCAGCGCCGCCACCAGCAGTGCTGCGATGGCCAGCACCGGCAACCGCAGTACGGTGGTTTCGCCCAGCAGGCGGTAGCGCCACAGGAACAGCAACGCAGTGACGATGCAGCCGGCCAGCGCGGCCCAGGCAATGCCGGCGATGCCGGTGAACATCGGCACCAGCAGCAGCGCCAGTGCATTCACCGCACTGCCGATCAGCTCGCAGCGCATCGGCAGCACGGTGTCGCCGGCGGCGTACGCGTAGCGCGCCAGCAGGGCGTTCCAGGCACCGAACACGATGACGCAGGCGAACCACGCCAGCAGCATCGGCAGCGGCCCCTGCGCCATGCCGGCCGGCAGCAGCAGCGCCACCAGCGTGGGCGCCGCGCCGATCAGACCGGCCGCTGCCGGCACGGTCAACGCAGCGGTGGCCAACAGGCCGATCCACAACGCGGCGCGGCGCGCCTGCGGGTTGTCGGCAAGCTGCGTCATGCGGGCCAGCACCACCTGGTTCAGGCTCATCAGCGCCACCAGCGGCAGATTGACCAGCTTGCGCGCGAGATTGACCACGGTGATCGCGCCTTCGCCCAGGAACGACGCGCAGATGCGTTCGATCAGCACCAGACCCTGGCTGGCACCGGCGCTGGCCAGCAGCGGGGCAAGCCGGCGATACAGCAGGGACACATCCTGCCATTGCCAATGCCACCGCCACGGACGCCAGCCGCCGCGCCACAGCAACGGCAGCACCGAGACCAGCATCAGCACCGCGCCCAGCACGAACGCCAGCGACAGCGTGCGCTCGTCGGTGGCTGCACGCTGCAGCAACAGCAGCAGCACCGCCGGCAGGTTGTAGAGGAAGGAGCCGAGGCCGGCCAGCAGGAAGCGCTCATGCGCCTGCCCCACCACCGCTGCCAGCGCATGCAGCAGCAACAGAGGAATGGTGGCGGCCAGCAGCGTGAGGCTGCCGGCGGCATCATGCTGCGCGGCAACGGATAGACCGGGGCCGATCATGCGCACCCACAGCGACGCACCCACCGCCAGCACCACTGCGATCACCCCGCCGAGCACCAGCAGGTTGACGACCTGCGAGGACAGCCAGCGCGGCCTCCTTTCGCCGGACACCTGCTGCAGCAACGGCAATGCAGCGGAGGACAGCAGCCCCGCCGCCAAGGTCATGCGGATCGCTTCGGGCAGGAACATGCCGACCAGAAAGGCGTCCGTGCGCGCACCCGCGCCCCAGGCATCGACCAGCAGCCACTCGCGCCCGAAGCCGAGCGCCAGCCCGGCCAGCGTTGCCAGTGTCAACCAGAGCGTCGCGCGGAACATGGGCTCAGTGCAGCAGGGTAAGCACGTTCTTGCCGCCCACCCGGTAGTTCAGGTCATGCGGACGCTCGCCCATGGGCTTGGCACCGGTTCCGCCGATGATCTTGTAGGGCGGCACTTCCTTGGCCACCACCGTGTTGGCGGTGATGACGCAGCCACGCCCCAGGTGCGCGCCATGGGCGACCAGCGCGCGGCTGGCGATCCACACGTAATCCTCGATGACGATGGGTGCGGACACCGACCAGAACTCCGGTGCGGTGAGGTCATGCGAACCGGCGATGATCAGCACATGCGAGGCGACGGCGACATGGTCACCGATGCGCAGCCCGGCGCGCGCGTCTATCTGGCAATGCCAGGCGATGACGCTGTCCTTGCCGATCACCAGATTGTTGACGCCCAGCACCTCGGTGTTGCGCCAGATGGTGGAGCCCTCGCCGATCTTCGCACCGCCGATGCGCAGCCACGTCAGCCGCACCCAGTGGAACGGAACCTTGTTGATGGCGATGTTGTAGACCTGCTCCCACAGCCGCAGGCAACGGTCCTTGAAGGTCGGCCAGTTGATGCCGTAGCGCGGCACCAGCTGGGCGGGAATCTCCTGCTTGAGCGCGCTGTACAGGCGCCGCCCCAGCGGGTCCTCCAGCGTCGGTTCGATATCCACCGAGCAGATCGACACGCGCACCTCGTCACCGGCAGGCTCCTCGAACGCCGCCTCGTTGGCCAACAGCCATTCGTAGGCGGTGCGTACCGCGGCCTCGTCCGCGCCCAGACGCGACGCATAGTCGCCCAGACGCTGGCGCAGATCCCTGGAGTGAAAAATACGGTGCTTCATTGCGGCTTCCTTGAACTCGATGAAGGGTGCCCGGGGGAAGTGGCGGGTACAGCGGCCGCGCTCTGCAGGCCCAGCCCCATCACCAGCCAGAACAAGGCCACCAGCACCATCGTGAAACTGTAGTAGTGATCGATCAGGCCGGTGAGCAGCGCCGCCACCAGACCAGTGGTGCAGCCCATCCACAGGCCATTGCGCGCGTCGATGACCGGCACCTTGCCACGCGGCCGCACCGCCTGCCACCAGCGCCAGGTGACAACGCAGTACAGCAGCATGCCCAGCAGGCCGAGTTTGTACATGTAGTACAGCCACAGGTTGGAGATGCCCAGCAGGCCGCTGCCCGGCACCGGCGGTTCGGTTTTGAAGCCGATGCCCAGCGGATAGCGTGCAACCGCCTCGGGGAAACGCTTGTACTCGTCCACGCGCACTTCGGTACTGGCGTTGTCGGAGGAGAACATGGTGGCAAGGCGGTCCTGCAGTGGCGCGTAGCTCACCGCCAGCACACCACCGAGCAGGGCACCGGCCACCACCATCGCCCGTGCATACGGCACGCGCAGCCACGACAGCCACAGCAGCACCAGACCCAGCGACAGGATCGCGCCGCGCGAACTGCTCAGCAGCAGCGCCGCGCCACCGAGCACGGCCACCGCCGCACCCAGCGCCTTGCGCCAGCCATGCTGGTAGAGCGCGTAGAACGCCGCCAATGGCACGAACAGCGCCATCGCGCCACCACTGAGGTTGGGGTGTACCCAGGGCGTACCGAGGCGCGCGTTCTCGGCGCTGAAGATGTCCAGCAATGCCTCCGGGTGGGCATAGCGCATCTTCTCCAGAATGGGGATCATCTCCAGCGCGCTGCGTGACTTGATGAACATGCCCAGCGACAGCGCCAGCATCAGCAGGTTGCCCAGCAGCAGCATCACCATCAGCTGGTCGCGCTGCTTTTCCTGCGACAGCATCAGCGGCGCCAGCAGCAGCGGTGACAGATTGGCCAGCCAGCGCACCCAGTTGACCGGGCCGTTGCCTTCGGCGGCCACCATCACCTGACCGACAAGGAAGGGAAACGCACTGAACGCCATCAACAGCAGCAGCGAGCGCTCCACCCTGCCGAACTGAGGGCGCTCCAGCCGCTGGAAGAACAGCTGCAGCATCACACCGCCCCAGGTCAGGCCGAGCATGGCTTCGGCCAGCGTGAAGCGGATGCCCACCTGCAGCGTGCTGTACGGCATGAAGGTCGAGACCACCGCAAACAGCGACAGGCCAACCACCGGCCAGCGCAGCACCACCAGTGCCGCCGGAAAGCCCACCAGCAGCACGAAGAACTTGGACGGCGGCAGGAACAGCAGCAGGCTGCCGAACAGCAGCCCGCACAGCACGGCAACGGTGGTGCCGAGCTTCACCGTAGCACCTCGTCGAGCAGCTGCGCGACACGCTGCTGGTAGCGCGCCGGTGCGTAGCGTTCGGCGGCGGCCTGCAGCACCGGTGCTGCCTCATCATCACGCCGTCCGTTGCGGGCAGCAGCCTGCAGTGCCCCGCGCAGCGCATCGGCATCGCGTGGATCGAAACGCAGCGCCTGTGCCGGCGTGATCTCATCCAGCGCGCTGCCGGTCGCCACCGCCACCGGCGTGCCGCTGGCCAAGGCCTCGATCACCGGCAGGCCGAAGCCTTCCGCCGTCGCCGGATGCAGCAGGCGTTCGGCATCGTGGTACAGGCGCGACAGTGCGCCATCACTGATGCCGCTGCGCCAGTGCAGGCCCGGCAGCGTGGCCAGCGGCTCGGG
>DALZZG010000046.1:15070-19025 GCA_031987665.1 Stenotrophomonas sp.
AGCGTGGCATCGGCCGGGTCATCCGGCGCAGCCAACGGTGCCACCGCGTTGGGCAGCACCTGCAGCCTGTCGCGGCTGCGCGGAAACAGCCGCGCCGCTTCCCCGGCGCTGAAGTGCGAGGGCGTCCAGATCGCATCGGCACCGCGCATGGCGTGGCCGATCAGGACGCGATCCATCGTGCCGTACACCGCTGCATGCAGCCAGCTCGCGTGACGTCCCGGCAGCGTCAGCTGGAACAGGTCGTGCAGCAGCACCACCTGCCGTTTCAGGCTGCGCGGGCGCGGCCACGGCAGGCCACTGTTGGCGGTGGCGATGTACACATCCACCGCTTCACGCTGCAGCGCCTTGGGCAGGAAGCCTGCCTCGAACGCCAGCCGCGCCCTGGGCCGGTGCAGCCCCTGCGCAGGCACATCCTGCGGTGCGCAGTGGGCGATGGCGCGATGCGGATGATCGGCGGGCGCCATGCTGAAACGCAGCACGTCACCGCGGCCACTGGCCTGCAGTGCCTGTTCCAGTGCCAGCACCTGACGGGCGATGCCCGACCAGGGCGCGGCAGTCACCGGGCGGTAGTCGATGCCTATGCGCATGCCAGCTCCGCATACACCGCTTCCAGCTGGTCGGCGGAACGGCTCCAGTCATGCTGCTCGCGTACGTAGCCGCGCGCCGCCTCACCGAGCGCATGCGCCTGTGCCGGGTCATCCAGCAGCTGCTGCAATGCGGTGACCAGTGACGTGGCGTCCGCGCCACCGGCGTAATGCACGCCGCGCTCCACGGCCAAACCAGAGACTGCCTGCGGCGTCGCCACCAGCGGCAGGCCGGCGGCCATGGCTTCCAGCACCTTGAGCTTGGAGCCGCCGCCATCACGCAGCGCGGCCAGAAATACGCTGCTCTGCGCCTGCACGGTCTGCAGCTCCGGCACGAAGCCCCGCCATTCGATGCGCGGATCATTCCAACGCGCGGCCCACTGCTGCGGCAACGCATGACCACAGAGGCACAGCCGCACATCGGGTGCCTGCTGCCACAGCGCCGGCATGATCCTGTCCAGCATCCATTCGACCGCATCGATGTTGGGTGCGTACTCGAAATTGCCGACGAACAGCACGCGGCGCGCGGTGGGCTCCGGCGTGACCGCGGCAAAGGCACCGGTATCGGTGCCGTTGACCACCACCGCCACCGGCTGCCTGCTGTAAGGCGCGAACACGCGCGCGTCGTCGTCAGTCAGTGCCACCACCTTGCGTGCCTTGCCCAGCACATGCTGTTCCCAGCGGCGATAGCGGCCACGGTCCAGACTGGCCAGCGGCCGCAGCGGCGCCGGCAGACGGCTGTAGGTGACTTCGGCCAGCGTGGATTCCACATTGTGTTCGCTGAGCACGAAATCACGCTTGTGCCTGCGCAGCGGGCCACGGCACGGCTCATACATGTAGGAGTGTTCGATCTGCACCACATCCCACGGTTCGCGCAGCAGCGCCTCGAAGACACGGCTGAAACCCGGCGCATGGCCGTTCACTGAGGCCAGCAGCGGCACCGGAGACACCAGCCCCGCGAGCATCGTGGTGGCCGACTTGAGCGGGCGCCGTTCGGTGACGATCAGGCGGTCCAGCAGGGGTTCCAGCTGTTCGCGCGTCTGCCGGTCCAGTGGCACCTTGCTCTGCACCAGCAGGGTGATACGGTGGCCGCGCGCGGCGAGGCAGCGCAGCAGGTGGTACTGACGCAGCTTGCCGCCGCTGGTGGTCGGCCACGGCAGGTAGGGCAGCACCCAGAGCAGTCGCAACGGGCGCATCACCACTCCAGCACGGACAAAGTGGTGGTCACCGGCACCTGCAGTGCATCACCTTCACCCTTCAATGCCTGCACCTTGCCGCTGAGCACGTCGTGCAGCTGCGCCTGCCGCAGGCCGGACACCTGCACGCTGCCGGCCTTGTCGGCCCAGAACATCCAGAGCTTGCGGCCGTCCTCGCGCCGCCACGCGATGCTGACCAGACCCGGCGGCACGTTGGCCAGCGCCGGTGCCTTGCCCGGCGTGATGCGCGGCCCGGTGAGCGTGAGCATGCGCTGCAGCGCTTCATAGACCGGCTTGGGCTGTGCGCTTTCATCAAGCAGGCCATAGCGGCGGTCGCGCGCGCCCGCGCGGCTGTCCAGGTCGCTGAGCGCGAACAGGAAAATCTTGTCGTAATCCAGCGCGCTCATCAGCGCCAGACGCCGGGTGACATAGTCCGCCTGCCCGTGCGCCCCGATGATGGGCTGTTCTTCCTTGGGGCCGTCATAGCTGGACCAGCCCCACTCATCGGCCCAGATGTCGCGCGCACCGGCGGCACGCAGTGCGGCATTGCCCTGCTGTGCGCGGCGCACGAAATCCAGCGCGTGCGGGTCGTCGCCTTCCGGGTGCAGCGAGTACGGGTGATAGGCGGTGACCACGTCCATCGAATACAGGCCGCCCTTGGCCAGCGACTCCACCATCAGACCGCCGCCGCGCGTCGGCATCTGACTGAAGTAGCCCATGCCACCGAGCACGATGGTGCGGCCCGGTGCATTGGCCTGCATCGCCTGCACGCTGGTCAGCAGCAGCTGGCCGTAGGCGGCGGGGTCTTCGCGTGGGCGCCAGAATGCAGGCAGGTTCGGCTCGTTCCATACCTGCCATGCCGGCACCTTCGGGTAGCGCTGCGCGAGCGTCACCAGCGCCTTGGCATAGAGCGCCGGGTCCTTCGGCGGGTATTGGTCGGGATGCGGGCTGCCGGCCGGCGCCGAGGTGGCATGCGGCGCCGAACCCACCAGATACACCTCGGCCTTCAGGCCTCGGCGTTCGATCTCGGCCATCAGCGGATCAAGCACATCCCAACGGAACTGCCCTTCCTTCGGCTCGATGGTGTCCCAGTGCAGGTCCACGCGCACCCATTCCAGACCCAGTGCCTGCACGCGGTCCATCTGCTGTTTGTAGACAGCCGGCTCGAACCACAGGAAGTGCGCGTTCACGCCAAGGAAATCACGCCACTCCACCGCACGCGGCGGCACCAGTTCCAGTGCCGGCCGCTCGCCCTTCGCACAGGCACTGACTGCCGCCAGCAGCGCCATCAGCGCGCTGCCGAGCAGCAGCGCCTTCCAGCCGCGGCTGCGTGCCTGTCGGTTGCTGTTGCCTGTCATTGCCTGCCCTCCACCAGCGACGTGAACAACGCCGCAAACTGTTCTGCGATCAACGGCCACTGCCGCTGCTGTCCAAGGCTGGCGGCACCGTCGGCCCAGGCGCTGGCCTGCGTCGGCGCATCCACCAGCGCGATGATGCGTTGTGCCAATGCAGCACTGTCACCCTGCTCGAACACCACCCCGTTGCCGTGCGACACCTCTTCGGCGAATGCACGCGCATCGGAGGCGATGACGCCACGCCCGCAGGCATTGGCCCACGACAGCGCACCACTGGTGCCGCGCATGCGCCCCAGCAACGCCAGCTTCTTCGAGTCACGGTACGGCAGCAGCATGACGTGATGCGCCTGCACGCAATCGACGATCTGCTCGGCCGGCAGGTCCAGCCGCCATTCCAGCCAGTCACCGATGCCCAGCCGCTGCACGCGCTCACGCAGCTGCGAGAGGTAGTCCCCCCGGCTGCCGAAAGCCAGTTCCGGCGCGGTGCCGCCCGACATGGTCAGGCGCAGCGCCGCCTGTGGCCGACGCTGGCGCACCTGTGCCAGGGCATCAAGCAGATCCTCGATACCCTTGCCCGGATAGATGAAACCGAAATACAGCAGCCGCACGGGCGCTGACGCCGGCAACGGCACGGTTGGCAGCACGCGGTTGCCATGGGCGATGAAGTGCACCTTGCCTGCCGGCAGCTGCATGCGCTCGGACAGGCAGCGCCCGCCGATGCGGGTGAGCGTGACCATGGCATCCAGCCGCCGCGCCAGTGCGCGCTCGCGCGACAGCGTTCGGCGGTCCTGCAGCAGCGTGACCAGCTGCGGCAACGGCC
>DALZZG010000047.1:0-19008 GCA_031987665.1 Stenotrophomonas sp.
GGAGCCGTGCCGTTGGCGGCACCGGCAGCCGGCGTGGCCGATCCGGTGGCGGCCGATGGTGCAGGCGGCTCCACGCCCACCGTCACCGGCAGGTGCGGCACGGTCGGCACCGAGCGCAGCAGCAGCACGTTGCGGCCACGGTCCAGCTTGGCTGCCGGCTCCAGATCACCCACCAGGAAGGCATGGGTATCGTCCGGGCGCAGCTTGAGAATCCGGCCGACCGGGAAACCGGCCGGGAAGCGCCCACCCAGGCCGGAGGTGACGATCTCATCGCCCACCTCCACGCCCGCGCTGAGCGGAATGTCACGCAGCTCCATGCGGTCGCCACGGCCATAGGCGATCAGGCGTACGCCATTGCGCGCCACGGTGACCGGCACCGCGTGGTCCGGGTCGGTAAGCAGCAGCACGGTGGAATGGGCGGGCGTCACCGCCACCACCTGGCCCATCAGGCCACCGGCGTCGATCACCGCCTGCCCAACGCGCACGCCGGCGCGGCTGCCGGCGTCCAGCACCAGCCGCTCCTTCACCGGGTCCAGGTCGATATCGAGGATGGGCGCCAGCTGCACGTCCAGGCCTTCCCGCTCGGACACATTGAGCATTTCGCGCAGCTGGGCGTTGTCCAGCACCGCCGTCTGCAGGCGGGTCAGGCGGGCGTTGGCGACCAGCAGCTGGTTGCGCAGCTCGCGGTTCTCCTCGACCAGCTGCCCGTGGCTGGCCGCATTGTCCTTCACCGAAGCCCCCAGACGCCCCGGCAGGCCGGCCAGCGCCCAGATCGGCTGCACCACCAGGTTGGCCTGCGCGCGCAGACGCGACAGCCAGCCGCCCTGGTTGTCCAGCACGATCAGGGTGATGCCCAGCGCCAGGTAGGCCAGCAGGCGCAAGGTGCTGCTGGCATCGCCCTGTCGGGAGGCTACGGGTGGGCCGGCGTAGGGAGGCACGGGTCTAAGGCTGGAAACCGGAACTGGGAATAGGGGCATGGATGCGTGCGATGCACCCACAAGTCAACGCGCACCGCAACGCGGCGCGCCATCGGTGGGGCCGGAAACCCGACGCGGGCACCTGCGGACCGGTGCCTGTCATCCCCTGCTTCCTGCTCCCCGTTCCCCGCATCACTCCGGTGCGAAGAACTCGTTGCCGTGCATGTCCACCAGCTCCAGCGCACGGCCGCCACCGCGGGCCACGCAGGTCAGCGGGTCGTCGGCCACCTGCACGTGCAGGCCGGTTTCCTCGGAGATCAGACGGTCCAGATCGCGCAGCAGGGCGCCGCCGCCGGTGAGCACGATGCCGCGCTCGGCCACGTCGGCACACAGTTCCGGCGGGGTCTGCTCCAGCGCCAGCTTGACCGCCGAGACGATACCCGACAGCGGCTCGTGCAGCGCTTCGAGCACCTCGTTGGAGCTGATCTTGATCATCTTCGGCACGCCCTCGGCGAGGTTGCGGCCGGAGATTTCCATCTCGATCACTTCCGCCTGCGGGTAGGCGCAGCCCAGCTCCACCTTGATGCGCTCAGCGGTGGCTTCACCGATCAGCATGCCGTGGTTGCGGCGCACGTAATTGGTGATGGACTCGTCGAAACGGTCGCCACCAATGCGCACCGAGGCCGAATAGACAATGCCGTTCAGCGAGATGACCGCCACTTCGGTGGTGCCGCCGCCGATGTCGATGACCATCGAACCGCGGGCCTCGGTGACCGGCATGCCGGCACCGATGGCGGCCGCCATCGGCTCCTCGATCAGGAACACATCCCGTGCACCGGCCTCCTCGGCCGATTCCTTGATGGCGCGGCGCTCGACCTGGGTGGAGCCGGCCGGCACGCAGACCAGCACGCGCGGGCTGGGGCGCAGCACGCGCGACTTGTGCACCTTCTTGATGAAGTGCTTGAGCATCGCCTCGGTGTAGGTGAAATCGGCGATGACGCCGTCCTTCATCGGGCGGATGGTGGTGATGTGGCCCGGGGTACGGCCAAGCATCTGCTTGGCCTCGGCGCCGACGGCAGCCACCGAGCGGGTGCCGCCGATGGCGCGGTCCTGGCGCACGGCCACGACCGACGGCTCGTTCAGCACGATTCCCTGGCCGCGCACGTAAATGAGGGTGTTGGCCGTGCCCAGGTCGATGGACAGGTCATTGGAGAACATGCCACGCAGCTTCTTGAACATCTGGGGAGTGATCCTGACGGGTGTCGCGCCCTCGCCGATTGGCGAAAAAATGGGCAGAAAAGAGGGCAGCTAGCCTATCAACCCACCTGAGCCCGGGCAAGGAAAATCCTTGGAAATTCCGGGCTTGCCCAAGGATCGTGCGTATACCGTACAGATTCGGTTGTGGCCGTCCGGCGCCCCAGCCGGTAACCTTATGCGCTTTGGCGCACGGTGCGCCGGCCCGCCTGCGCCCGCATGGCGGTGTTACCCCCATTTCCGTATAGGCCTGTCCGCGATGTCCGCTTTGATCTGTGGTTCCCTTGCTTTCGACACCATCATGGTGTTCCCGGACCAGTTCAAGAACCACATCCTGCCGGACAAGGTGCACATCCTGAACGTGTCGTTCCTGGTTCCGCGCATGCGCCGCGAGCTGGGCGGCTGCGCAGGCAACATCGCCTACAACCTGAAGCTGCTGGGTGGCAGCCCGATCCCGATGGGCACCGTGGGCCAGGACTTTGGTCCGTACCGCGAGCACTTCGAGCGTATGGGCATCGACCTGAGCCAGGTGCGGGTGCTGGAAGACATGTTCACCCCGCAGTGTTTCATCACCACCGACCACGACAACAACCAGATCACCGCCTTCCACCCGGGCGCGATGATGCGTTCGCACGAGAACCACGTGAAGGACGTGCCGGGCGTGACCTTCGGCATCGTCAGCCCAGACGGCCGCGAGGGCATGATCCAGAACGCCGCCGAGTTTCTGGAATGCGGCATCCCCTTCATCTTCGACCCGGGCCAGGCCATGCCGTTGTTCAATGGACCGGAACTGCGCGAGTTCATCGAGCAGGCTGATTACGTGGTGGTCAACGACTACGAGTCCAACCTGCTGCAGCAGCGCACCGGTTGGAGCGAGAAGGACATCGTCGAGCGCACCAAGGCCTACATCACCACCCAGGGCCCGCGCGGCGCGGTGATCCACACGCCCGAAAAGACCTTCAACATCCCGCCGGCACACGAGCGCCGCGTGGTGGACCCCACCGGCTGCGGCGACGCGTTCCGCGCAGGCCTGATCTTCGGCATCGAGAAGGGCTACGACTGGCTCACCGTGGGCCGCATGGGCAACCTGATGGGCGCGCTGAAGGTGGAACACCCCGGCACGCAGAACCAGCGTTTCGACTTCGCCGAGTTCAACGACCAGTTCAAGCAGCAGTTCGGCTACGCGCTCTGAGCGCCGCCCCGACGCAGCAACGAAAAACGGCGCCCTGAGCGCCGTTTTTCATTTCCACACCTTCAACCACCTGCCCGGCTGGGGCTTTACCGCTGCAATCTGTAGCGCCGAGCCATGCTCGGCGGTGGCTTTACCGTGAAAGCCCCTGCGGAGCATGGCTCCGCACTACGCATCCGCGCTTCACCCACCGCGCCAATGACGCAGCAACTCCGCACAATCGCGCAGCTGCCACTGCGCCATGCCCGGCCACGGATCCCCACTCTGGTTGACCAGCACCGCCGGCACACCCGCCGCCTGCGCGGTGGCCAGGTCGTAGTAGTGATCGCCCACCATCCGCATCGACTGCGCCCGCACCTGCCAGCGCGCGGCAAAGAACTGCAACCCTGCCGGTGACGGCTTTGGCACGGCTTCATCGCGCCCCACAATCTCGGCGTCGGCAAAGCAATCGGCCAGACCGATCGCCGCCAGCGTCACCTGGGCCAACGCCCGCGCATTGCGGGTGAGGATGCCCAGCCGGCACCCATCGGCATGCAGCGCACGCACCAGTTCCACCGCACCCACCGCCGGCATGGCGGCCATCGCAAGCGCGTGTTCGTGCTCCAGCAGCCACGCATGGCACTGCGCCGCCTCCTGCTCAGGCAACCCCGCAAGGTGCTGCAGGATGTCCGACGCGGGCGGAATCCGCAGCTCACGCCGGATCAGATCGAAATCATGCACCGGCTCGGTCAGGGTGCCATCCATGTCGAACACCCAATGGCGGCTGTCACCCAACGTTGCCAACGGCGCGACCATCGCCGCGTCGATGCGCATCAGCTCAATCCCAGTTCGGCATCTGGCTGCCGTCCAGACCGCCGACTTCAAAGACCGCCTTGCGGGTGCCCCCGGCCTTCACCGGAAACTCGATCTCGATGGCTTTGGCCTTGCGCGCGTGGCGCCACAGGCCGCGGTTGTCGGTGATGAACATGGCGATGGCTTCGTCGGTATCCGGGCGGTAGGCGGCCATGCTGCGCGGGGCCGCGCCGTCCACGCTGACCTTGACCTGGCAGTTGCGGTAGCAGGCCTTGGCGAAGTCGCTGGTCTGCAGCACCAGATAGGCGTGGCGCTTCCATTCCGGGTGGTCACGGAACACCAGCTGTACGGGCTTGGGGCCGGTGCCGTCCACGTCCACGCGGTCCTTGCTGTAGATGGCCGCCGAACGCTGGGTGCCGCCCTTCGCCGGCACCTGGTTGTAGTTCCACAACGCCTGCATGCGGCGCAGTTCGCGTGCGGCCTCGGCCTTCTCCTTCACTTCCGCGAAGCCGGGCTCGATGCGCTTGGCGGCTTCCGAATCCGGGAACTGGTCGAGCAGCGCAGCGCCGTGGATGCGCGCCTTTTCCCAGTCAGTACCGGTGACCGCCGTGTCATAGAGCTTGCCGATGCCTTCGGCGTCGGCCTCGCGCTTGGCGCGCTCCTGTGCGGCAGCCGCTTCCTGCTGCTGGCGCTCGGCCTCCGGGTCGGAACAGGCAGCCAGAGCAAAGACGCACAGTGCGCCGAGGATCAGGGGTTTCATCGAGCAGCTCCATCGTGAGGTGCGCGTCGGGGGCGCGCGTCGATGGACACTTTAAACATCCGCGAACGCGATTGCCCATCCCCGCACGCAAACCCTGTAGCCCGGGTAAGCGCAAGCGCACCCGGGGCAGTTCGCATCCACTCCTCGCCCGCCTGCAGCCAAACCCAAGAGGTGCTGCGACTGTCCCGGCTGCATGCGGGCGCGAATGATGCCAACCCCCACAAACAACAACGGCGGGCCAAGGCCCGCCGTTGTCTCATTCACCTCACCCGCCCCTTACTGCTTGGGCGTGGCTTCCTGCGTCGATGCGGCTTCGGCCTTGGCGATCATGTCTTCCACCGAGCCGGTGGTGATCGGGTGGTAGCCCGGCTTGGCCTTGGCGAACACCACCTTGGCGAAGGCCAGGCCTTCCGGGGTCTTCAGCAGCTCGGCGTAGATCGGCAGTACCAGCTTGCGGCGGCCCACCTTCTCGATGAAATCGCCGGCGGCGGCCTGCGCTTCACCGTAGCCGCTGCGGATGGCCAGCGGGTACCAGCGCATGGCGATCTCGCCATTGGCGGTGCCGGTGAAGTGGTAGGCCTTGTCCAGCTGCGCCAGCTTCTCCACCGGCTGCTTGTCGCCCATGCCGTCGATGAAGCGCACCCATTCCTGCGTGCCCCACTCGCCGGTGACCTGCGCGCTCGGCAGGGTGTCGCTACCCAGCCACGCGATGCGTGCGGTATCGACCACGGCGAAGTTGCGCGAACGCGCCTTCTGCGCGAATGCCGGAATGCCCGGCTCGTCCAGCCATGCCTTCAGTTCGGCATCGGTCACGGCGGTCGGGTTCTTCGGCAGCAGGTTCTTCTTCAGGTATTCAACGAACTGGTCGGTGTTGGCGCTCTGGAAGGCGTGGTCGTTGAACCAGCCACGCAGGAACGGATCAAACACCTCGCGGCCAAAACGCTGCTCCAGGAACTGCAGGAACCATGCGCCCTTGACGTAGGCCACGTTGCTCAGCGCTTCGTCCGGGTCACGCTCGTTCAGCGGCGGCAGGGCCAGCGCCTGGTCGGCGGGGCTCATGTCCTTCACTTCGTTGAGCAGGTCGGTCTGGTCGATCTCGCGCTCCATCTCGGCCATTTCCTGGCCGTACAGCGCTTCGGTGATGCGCGCCTGCACGTAGGTGGTGAAACCCTCGTTGAGCCAGATGTCCTTCCAGCTCGCATTGGTCACCAGGTTGCCCGACCAGCTGTGCGCCAGTTCGTGCGCCACCAGCGACACCAGCGACTTGTCGCCCACGATCACGGTCGGCGTGGCGAAGGTCAGGCGCGGGTTCTCCATGCCGCCAAAGGGGAACGACGGCGGCAGCACCAGCATGTCGTAACGGCCCCAGCGGTATTCGCCATACAGGTTCTCGGCGGCACCGATCATCTTCTCGGTGTCCTCGAATTCCTTGGCGGCCTTGTTGACCATTGCCGGCTCGGCCCATACACCCGAACGCTCGGAGATCGGCTCGAACACCAGGTCACCCGCGGCGATGGCCAGCAGGTAGGACGGAATCGGCTGCGGCATCTTGAAGCTGTAGTCGCCGTCACGCGCAGCCTTCGGGTCGTTGTCGGCGCTCATCAGCACCATCACGTCCGGGCGGCTGGTGACGTGCGCGCTGTAGGTGAAGCGCACGCTCGGCGTGTCCTGCAGCGGCACCCACGAACGCGCGTGGATGGCCTGCGACTGGCTGAACATGAAGGGCTGCTTCTTGCCCTCGGTCATCGACGGCTCCAGCCACTGCAGGCCCGAAGCGGTCGGTGCGGTGTGGTAGGTGATGCGCACGCTGGCCGGCTGTTCCGGCGTCTCGATGCTCAGCTTGCTGCCGAACACCTTGTCCGCCGGCGCCAGCGCGAACTGCAGCGGCGTGGCGGCGCCATCGGCGGCCACTGCTTCCACCTTCTCGATGGTCAGCTCGCGCGTGTCCAGCAGCAGCTGCGTGGCGGCCTTGTCCTTCCACTCCAGCGTGTAGGTGGCGGTGCCACCGATCTGCTTGGTGTCGAAATCGACCTTCACGTCCAGCGCCAGGTCCTTGATGACCACCTTCTCCGGCTCGGCGTAGGAGCTTTCATCGTGGCTGCGGTTGACGGTGTTCACGGCGGCGGCAGGCTTCTGGGCGACGGGTTCGGCGACAGGCGCGGCGGGCTCCTTGGCACAACCTGCGGCAAGCGCAATGGCCAGGGGCAGCATCAGGAAGGGAGAACGCATGGACATCCTTTGAGACGAGGAGTGGGTGAACAGCATGGGTCGCCCGGGGAGAGTGCCTCAGGCACTCCACGCCCCGGCAGCCACGCCTTAGATCTTGTAGCCGGAGTGGATGGCCACGATGCCGGCACTGAGGTTCTTGTAGTGGCAACGCTCGAAACCGGCATCGGTCATCATCGCCTTCAGTTCTTCCTGCGGCGGATGTTTGCGGATGCTCTCGGCCAGATACTGGTAACTGTCGCCGTCACCACGGGCGAACAGCTTGCCCAGCTTCGGCAGGATCTTGAACGAGTGGAAGTCGTAGATGGGCTTGAACCATTCCTCGGTGACTTCGGAGAACTCCAGCACCCGCGCCTGCCCGCCCACCTTGAGCACGCGGTACATCTCGCGCAGCGCGGCATCCTTGTCGGTGACGTTGCGCAGGCCGAAGGAGATGGTCACCAGGTCGAAGCTCTGGTCCGGGAACGGCAGCGCCTCGGCGTTGCACTGCACCCACTCGAAACCGGCCACATGGCCACGGTTGGTCAGGCGGTCACGGCCCACCGACAGCATGCCGGCGTTGATGTCACCCAGCACCACGCTGCCCTCGGCACCCAGCCGCTCCTTGAGCAGCACGGCGATGTCGCCGGTGCCGCCGGCCAGGTCGAGCACGCGGTCGCCCGGCTTCACCTGCGCGGTGGCGACGAAATAGCGCTTCCACAGCCGATGGATGCCCAGGCTCATCAGGTCATTCATCAGGTCGTAGTTGTCGGCCACGGAGGTGAACACCTGCCCGACAAGCTTCTGCTTGTCCTTGGCCGGTACATCACGGAAGCCGAAGTGGGTGGTGCCGCTCTTGTAGGGGGATTCGCTCATGCCCCCGATTATCGCACTGCCAGCCGCGCTGCGCCCCCGTCGGCGGGCCGGGCGTCGTGGGTGGCCCGCTATGATGGCCGCGCACTGGCGCCACCGCGCCGCGAGGACCCTGCATGATCACCACTCCCGACTACCGCGCCCTGCTTGAAACCGCCGTCGCCGAAGCCCGCCAGGGCCTGGCCGAAGGCGGCATCCCGATCGGCGCGGCGCTGTACCACACCGACGGCCGCCTGCTCGGCTGCGGCCACAACCGCCGCATCCAGGAGGACGACCCCTCCATTCATGGCGAAACCGACGCGTTCCGCAAAGCCGGCCGCCAACGTGGTTACCGCGACACCATCATGGTCACCACGCTGGCCCCCTGCTGGTACTGCAGCGGTCTGGTGCGCCAGTTCAACATCGGCACCGTGGTGGTGGGCGAGTCGGTCAGCTTCGGCGGCGGCATCGACTGGCTGCGCGAGAACGGGGTCAAGGTGATCGACCTCAACGATGCCGGCTGCATTGAAATGATGGGCCGCTATATCGCCGAAAACCCCGATGTCTGGAACGAAGACATTGGTGAATAGGGAAGGCAGCGCACTGAATACGCCAATTTCTTGGCGGTTTTGAGACGTGCGACACATTAACGCGCAACACACTCGTAAGAGAGACCGAGTAAGCTGGCTGTACAGGGGCAGTGCAAAGACGAGGTGAAGCGATGCACACCATGCTCATCCCTGCCGGTAGCCGCTCATCGCTCAAGGAGGCCGGTGATACGCTTCGTCAGCAGTACGCCCGTCACCGCAGCTCGGCACCGTTCTGGGATGCCTACCAGCAGGTACAGCGCGAGCTGGTCGCCGCCTATCCGGAGCAGCAGGCCGAACTGTGCAACCACCTCGCCGTGGTGGCCCAACGGCTTGGCGCCGTGGAACAGGCCCAGCTGCTGGAAACCGTACGCGTCGACGCCTGAATGTCACCGCCATGAATGAAGAACGCCGGGGCATGCCCCGGCGTTTTCATTTCCAGCATCCTGCCACGCAGGCACCGCAGGTCCTCAGACCTCCGGCGCGTTGTCGTCGGCAGGCAGGCGCCTGCGGTTGAACACGCGCTGCACCACCACGAAGAACAGCGGGATGAAGAACAGGCCCAGCAGGGTGCCCACCACCATGCCACCCAGCACGCCGGTGCCGATGGCGCGCTGTGCGCCGGAGCCTGCACCGGAGGCAATCGCCAGCGGCAGCACGCCCAGACCGAAAGCGAGCGAGGTCATGATGATCGGGCGCAGACGGTCGCGTACCGCGTGCATCGTCGCCTCGATGACACCTGCACCCTTCTCCAGATGCTCCTTGGCGAACTCCACGATCAGGATGGCGTTCTTCGAGGTCAGGCCCACCGTGGTCAGCATCGCCACCTGGAAGTACACGTCGCGCTCCATGCCGCGCATGCTGTTGGCCAGCACCGCACCCAGGATGCCCAGCGGCGCCACCACCAGCACCGCGGTCGGCACGCTCCAGCTTTCATACAGCGCGGCCAGACACAGGAACACGATCAGCAGCGACAGCGTGTACAGCAGCGGCGTCTGCGAACCGGCCTCGCGCTCCTGGTAGGACACGGCGGTCCATTCGATGTCGAAGCCCGGCGGCAGCTGCTTGACCAGCTTCTCGATCTCCAGCATCGCATCACCCGATGCCACACCCGGCTTGGCCTCGCCCTGGATTTCCAGCGCGGACACGCCGTTGTAGCGCTCCAGACGCGGCGAGCCGAAATCCCAACGCTGGCTGGCGAAGGCCGAGAACGGCACCATTTCGCCGACGTTGTTCTTCACCGTCCACAGGTTGAAGTCTTCCGGATTCATGCGGAAGCTGCTGTCGGCCTGCATGTACACGCGCTTGACCCGGCCACGGTCGATGAAGTCATCGACATAGCTCGAACCCCACGCGGTGGCCAGCGTGCCGTTGATCGCATCCAGGCTCAGGCCATGCGCACCGGCCTTGGCCACGTCGATGTCCACGCGCAGCTGCGGCGTGTCGTCCAGACCATTCGGGCGCACGTTGGCCAGCTTGCCGTTCTCGGCGGCCAGGCCCATCAGCTGGTTGCGCGCGTTCACCAGCGCCTCGTGGCCCTGCCCGGCTTCATCCTTCAGGAAGAAGGTGTAGCCCGAGGCGGTGCCCAGCTCCGGCATGGCCGGCGGCGGGAAGGCGAAGATGAAAGCGTCCTTGACCTGCCCCAGTGCGGCCATCGCGCGGCCGGTGATCGGCCCCACGCCCTGGTCGTCCGTGCGGTCGCCCCAGTCCTTGAGCTTGACGAAGGCCATGCCCGAGTTCTGGCCCATGCCGGCGAAGCTGAAACCCTGCACGGAGAAGATGGACTCGACCGCGTCCTTCTCGTTCTGGAGGAAGTGGTTTTCCAGCTTCTGGATGGATTCCATCGTGCGTTCCTGCGTGGCACCCACCGGCGCCTGCACCAGCGCCATCAGGATGCCCTGGTCCTCGTTGGGCAGGAACGAACTGGGCAGGCGCATGAACAGCAGCACCATCGCCACCACCAGCGCCAGGAACACCGCCATGAAGCGTGCCGGGCGGCCCAGGATGCCGCGCACGCCACGCTGGTAGCGGGTGCTGGAACGGTCGAAGCCGTTGTTGAACATGGTGAAGAAGCGGCCCAGCAGGCCCTTGTGCGGCACATGGTGCTCGCCTTTCTTCAGCGGCTTGAGCATGGTGGCGCACAGTGCCGGCGTCAGCACGATGGCCACCAGCACCGACAGTGCCATCGCCGACACGATGGTCGCCGAGAACTGGCGGTAGATCACGCCGGTGGAGCCGCTCATGAAGGCCATCGGCACGAACACCGCCGACAGCACCAGGCCGATGCCGACCAGCGCGCCGGTGATCTGGCTCATCGACTTGCGCGTGGCTTCCAGTGGCGACAGCCCTTCCTCGGACATGATGCGCTCGACGTTCTCCACCACCACGATGGCGTCATCCACCAATAGACCGATCGCCAGCACCATGGCGAACATGGTCAGCATGTTGATGGAGAAACCCAGCACCGCCAGGATGCCGAAGGTGCCCAGCAGCACCACCGGTACGGCGATGGTCGGGATCAAGGTGGCGCGGAAGTTCTGCAGGAACAGATACATCACCACGAATACCAGCACGATCGCTTCCAGCAAGGTCTTGACCACGCCCTTGATCGACACGCGCACGAACGGGGTGGTGTCGTACGGAATCACCGCCTTCATGCCGGCCGGGAAGTTGGCACGCAGCTCGTCCAGGGTCTTGCTGACGCCCTCGGCGGTTTCCAGCGCGTTGGCGCCGGTGGCCAGGGTGATGGCCAGGCCGGAGGCCGGCTTGCCGTTGTAGCGGGTGACGAAGTCGTAGGTTTCCGCGCCCAGCTCGACGCGGGCAACATCGCCCAGCTTCAGCGTGGAGCCGTCACTTTCCGTGCGCACCACGATGTTGCGGAACTGCTCCGGCGTCTGCAGGCGGTCCTGCGCATTGATGGTGGCGTTGAGCTGCTGGCCCTTCACCGCCGGCGCACCGCCCAGCTGGCCGACCGCTACCTGCGCGTTCTGTGCCTGCACGGCAGCCGTCACTTCGGCCACCGAGACCTTGTAGGTCTGCAGCTTGGTCGGGTCCAGCCAGATGCGCATGGCGTACTTGCCACCGAACACCTGGATCGAGCCCACGCCCGGCACGCGGCTGAGCGGGTCGACGATGTTGGAACCGACATAGTCAGAGATGTCGTTCTCATCCATGCTGCCGTCTTCGGAGACGAAGCCCAGCACGTTGAGGAAGCCCGAGCTGGACTTGGCAACGTTGATGCCCTGGCGCTGCACTTCCTGCGGCAGCAGCGGCATGGCCAGCTGCAGCTTGTTCTGCACCTGCACCTGGGCGATGTCCGGGTCGGTGCCGCTCTCGAAGGTCAGGGTGATGCTGGCCTGGCCGTTGGAGGAGCTGTTGGAGGAGAAGTAGATCAGGCCATCAAGGCCTTTCATGTTCTGCTCGATGATCTGCGTCACCGAGTCCTCCACCACCTTGGCCGAAGCGCCCGGGTAGTTGGCGCTGATGGACACCGCTGGCGGCGCCACCTCCGGGTACATGGAGATGGGCAGCTTGAAGATGGCCAGCGCGCCGGCCAGCATGATGATGATGGCGATGACCCACGCGAAGATGGGCCGGTCAATGAAGAAACGTGCCATGGGAGTCTCCGCTTACTGCCTGGCCGCCGGCGCGGTGGCCGGTCCGGCGGCGGGCTTGGCGGGCTCGGCACCCTTCTCGGTGGCCTGCACCGGCATGCCGGGGCCGATCTTCTGCAGGCCTTCGACGATGACCTTGTCGCCCGGCTTCAGGCCGTCCTCGACCAGCCACTTGTCGCCGATGGTGCGGCTGACCTTCACCGGACGCTGCTCCACCGTGCCCTTGGCATCGACCACCATCGCGCTGGTGTCACCCTTCGGATCACGCGCGATGCCCTGCATCGGCACCAGCAGGCCATCCGGGCGCACGCCGCTGCCCAGCACCGCGCGCACGAACATGCCCGGCATCAGTACCTGGTCCGGGTTGTCCACGCGCACACGCAGGCTGTAGCTGCCGGTGGAGGGGTCAACGCTGACTTCGGAGAACTCCAGCGTGCCCTTGTGGGTGAAGGGGGTGCCGTCTTCCAGCACGATGTCCACCGGCAGTTCCGACGCGCCTTCGAGGCGGCCGGCAGCCAGTTCGCGACGCAGCTGCAACAGCTCGGCGGAGGACTGGGTGACGTCGATGTAGATCGGATCCAGGCGGTTGATCGTGGCCAGCGGCGCGGCCTGGCCGGCGCTGACCAGCGCGCCCTGCGTGACCGAGGACTTGCCGATCTGGCCGCTGATGGGCGCGGTGATGCGCGCATAGCCCAGCGTGACATTGGCCGCATCCAGTGAGGCGCGTGCGGCCAGCACATCGGCGTCGGCCTGCTTCCACGCCGCCTGCGCGGCTTCGTCGTCCTGCACGCTGATCAGCTTGGTGCGCACCAGCTCGCTGCTGCGGCGCGCGGCCAGCCGTGCCGCGTTGGCGGTGGCTTCGGCGCGTGCCACTTGGGCGCGTGCGTTGTTGGCCTGCGCGCGGTAGGACGCATCATCCAGCTGGTACAGCGCCTGTCCCTGCTTGACCACGCTGCCCTCGGTGAACAGACGCTTGGCGACGATGCCGCTCACCTGCGGGCGCACTTCGGCCACTTCATAACCGGTGGCACGGCCCGCCAGCTCGCGGGTCAGCATGACCGGCTGCGCCTTGAGCGTGACCACGGTGACCTGGCCCGGGCCACCCTGCTGTTGCTGTTCCTCCCCACCGCCCTTGCAGGCGGCAAGCGCGATGGTGAGTGCGAGGGAAAGCGCGAGGACTCGGCGGCTGGGGCTGATTCGGGACATGGGAAGGGACTCGATTGAAAGAAAGTGCCTGCAGGCGACGCAGCCGCCCGGGCGCGGGAGCCACCCCACGTCTGGCGCATACGCTACGGGCATGCCTGTGAGCGCCGTCGAAAGAAATCGCGCCGTGCGGCATGCCCATCCTGCAGAGCAAGCCGCAGAAATATACATACATGCACGGCTGTTTGTAAACGGCTATAATTCAGGCCGGTTTCATCCAGCACCTGCTCCCGCAATGGCCAGAAAAACCAAAGAAGAGGCGCAGGCCACCCGCGAGGGCATTCTTGATGCCGCGCTGGCCTGCTTCCACGAAAACGGCGTGGCCGGCACCTCGCTGGCCGCCATCGGTGAGCGCGCCGGCTATACCCGTGGCGCGGTGTACTGGCACTTCAAGAACAAGACCGAAGTGCTGGAGGCGATGATCAACCGCAAGCGGGTGCCCTTTATCAAGCGCCTGCAGCGCAGCTACTCGCCCCACCGCAGCACGCCCATCCGCGACCTGCGCGCGGCCATGCTGATGTCGCTGCAGGAGCTGGACACCGACCCGCAGCTGCGCGACATGATGGAGATCATGCTGCGCAATGATCTTTCGACCGAAAGCCAGGCCATGCAGAAGCTGCAGCACGACAGCATCACGCAGGAGATGGCCATCTTCCGCCGTGCGCTGGAACGCGCGCGCATGCTCGACCAGCTGCGCGACGGCGTGGACATCGACAGTCTCGTGCGCATCCTGCATGCCGGCCTGACCGGTGTGCTGTACAGCGCGATGCTGGAACCGGGCGAATTCGCGCTGCAGCGCGACTGCCGCGACATGATGGATGCGCTGCTGGCACACCATGTGCGGCCCGGCGTGTTCAGCGCCGACGAAGCACCCTACGCGCTGCCACCGGATCCGGACGAAGAGGAATAGCGCCCTCCCCGCTTTCGCGCGGCACGACGAAAAACGGCAGCACCTGCGTGCTGCCGTTTTCGTTTTACCCGTGCGATGGCCGGTTACAGGATGTAGCGGCTCAGATCCGGGTCCTGCACCAGTTCGCCCAGATGCTTGTCCACGTAAGCCTGGTCGATGCTGATGGTTTCGCCACCACGGTCCGGGGCTTCGTAGCTGAGCGTATCCAGCAGGCGCTCCAGCACCGTGTGCAGGCGGCGGGCACCGATGTTCTCCTGCCGCTCGTTGACCTGGAAGGCGATCTCGGCAAGGCGGTCCACCGCATCGCCGGTGAACGCCACGCTGACGCCTTCGGTGGCCAGCAGCGCTTCGTACTGCTTGGTCAGCGCGGCTTTCGGTTCGGTGAGGATGCGCACGAAATCCTGCTTGCTCAGCGCACCCAGCTCCACGCGGATCGGGAAGCGGCCCTGCAGCTCCGGAATCAGATCGCTGGGCTTGGCCAGATGGAACGCACCGGATGCGATGAACAGAATGTGGTCGGTCTTCACCGTGCCGTATTTGGTGGACACGTTGGAACCTTCGACCAGCGGCAGCAGGTCACGCTGCACGCCTTCGCGCGAGACATCGCCACCGGACGAACCGGCGTCGCTGCGCTTGGCCACCTTGTCGATCTCGTCGATGAAGACGATGCCATGCTGTTCGCAGGCCTCGATGGCCGCGGTGCGGATGTCGTCCTCGTTGACCAGCTTGCCGGCCTCTTCCTCGATCAGCAGCGGGCGTGCAGCCTTGATGGTCAGCGTGCGCTTGTTGGACTTGGCACTGCCCAGGTTGGCGAACATGGACTTCAGCTGCTGGCCCATCTCCTCCATGCCCGGCGGGGTCATGATATCCATGCTGACATTGGCGGCCACGTCCAGCTCGATCTCGCGCTCGTCCAGCTCACCATTGCGCAGCATGCGGCGGAACTTGATGCGGGTGTCGTTGTCGGCAGCGGACGGCTCGTTGCGCGCGGCCTCGGCATCGAAACCGATGCCCGCGCTGCGGCGCGGCAGCAGCGCGTCGAGGATGCGGTCTTCGGCCTTCTCCTCGGCCTGGGTACGCACGCGCACCTTGGCCTGCTCGCGGTACAGCTTGACCGCCGTGTCGGCCAGGTCACGGATGATCTGCTCCACATCCTTGCCGACGTAGCCGACCTCAGTGAAGCGCGTGGCTTCCACCTTGACGAACGGCGCGTTGGCCAGCGTCGCCAGACGGCGCGCGATCTCGGTCTTGCCCACGCCGGTGGGGCCGATCATCAGGATGTTCTTGGGCATCACCTCGTTGCGCAGCTCGGCCGGCAGCTGCATGCGCCGCCAGCGGTTGCGCAGGGCGATGGCGACCGCACGCTTGGCATCGTGCTGGCCGACGATGTGCCGGTCCAGCTCCTGCACGATCTCGCGCGGGGTCATGGTGGCGGAAGAGACTTCGATCTTGTGATTCATGGGGAGAGAAACCGGGAAGTGGGAACGGGGACCGGGACGCAGCGGATGGGGCCTGCAGGGAATCCGTGATCACCGGATGCGGTCACTCCCGCCTCCCGATCACCGGTTCCCCGCCTGTGCCTTACAGCTCTTCCACCACGACGTTGGTGTTCGTATAGATGCAGATGCCACCGGCGATGCTGATCGCCTCCATCGCAACGGCCTTGGCATCGAGTTCGGTATGCGCCAGCAGCGCGCGCGCGGCGCTCAGTGCGTACGAGCCGCCGGAGCCAATCGCGATGATGCCGTCCTCCGGCTCGATCACGTCACCCGTGCCGCTGATGATCAGCGAGGTTTCCTTGTCGGCCACCGCCAGCAGCGCTTCGAGCTTTCCGTAACGGCGGTCGGTGCGCCAGTCCTTGGCCAGTTCGACGGCGGCGCGGGTCAGCTGGCCGTGCTTCTCCAGCTTGGCCTCGAACAACTCGAACAGCGTGAATGCATCGGCAGCCGCACCGGCAAAGCCGGCCAGCACCTGGCCATCGCGACCAAGGCGGCGCACCTTGCGCGCGTTGCCCTTCATCACTGTGTGGCCCAGCGTGACCTGGCCGTCACCGGCAATCGCCACCTTGTCGCCGCGACGCACGCAGCAGATGGTGGTGGCGTGGAAAACACTCGGGTTCTGACTGGGGTCCATATGGCCTCCGGGATACTGTTCACCGGACATGGGGACAGTCTTCGCCGCGATCAAGCCTGCGACGGCATCGGGTGGCGACAGGTGGCGTTCAGGCGCTGGTGCCTGTGGGTGTTGAAGGCGCCTGCTGCGGGGTGACTGACGGTGTCTGCTGCCGCATGCACCCTGCTTCCGCCCGGATGCTGGCATCGCGGGTGCGTCATGTGACGCGCGGCTGATCGCTTGCGTGACCTTGCTGCAGATCGGATCAGACGCAGTGATTCGGGGCGAATGCCAATTCAGCGCGACTGCTTCTTCGCGATGTTGGGCCGTTCCGGTTCAGGCTCGATGCCCCAGTAGATGTACCAGTCCTCGCCCTGCGTTTCCGCCGGGTGCTGGGTACGCCCCGAACCGTTGCCGCATTGCAGCGCCTCGGCCGCGCAATAGCGGTCACACCCCCAGCAGATACGTTCCGGATGCTTGGGGTTCAACGGAAATGGCTTGGCCATGATGTACCTCCTCGATACACCCAGCCTGCGCCCCGAAAACCACCCGCGCCCTGACGTAAATCAAAAACACCCCCAACCACCCACCGCCGTAGTGCCGAGCCACGCTCGGCAGAAACCTTCCCGGTAACGCCCAGCGGAGCATGGCTCCGCTCTACATGCCGTTGTGCGTTACGACTTGCGCTTGGCACGCGGGTGCGCCGCGTCGTACACCTTGGCCAGATGCTGGAAATCCAGATGCGTATAGATCTGGGTGGTGGCGATGTCGGCGTGGCCCAGCAGCTCCTGCACGCCACGCAGGTCGCCGGACGATTCCAGAATGTGGCTGGCGAAACTGTGCCGCAGCATGTGCGGATGCACATGCTTGAACAGGCCCTGCCGCTGCGCCAATTGCTTGATGCGGATCTGCACCGCACGCTGGCTCAACGGGCCACCGCCGCGGCCGGGGAACACCGGCTTGTCGCCAGCACCACCGCTGTCCTTGCGCCACTCCTGCAACGCGCCCAGCGCATGCGAGCCCACCGGCACGGTGCGCTCGCGGTTGCCCTTGCCGTGTACCAGCACCATGCCGCTGGCCATGTCCAGATCGCGCCAGCGCAGCGCGCACAGTTCGCTCAGGCGCAGGCCCGAGGAATAGAACAGCTCCAGCAGGGCGCGGTCGCGCAGCCCCAGCGGTGCTTCGGTAGGCAGCTCCACCAGCTGCACGGCCTCGTCGGCATCCAGCACCTGCGGCAGCTTGCGCGGTGCCTTGGGCGCACGCAGGCCAGCAGCAGGGCTGATCTTGATGGCGCTGTTCTTCAGCAGCCACGCATAGAAACTGCGGCAGGCCGACAGCCGCCGCTGCAGGCTCTTGGCGGCCAGCCCGCGGCGGTGCTCGGCGGCGATGAAATCACGCAGCTGGTCGGTGGCGACCTGCTGCGCATCGTCGATGCCGTTCTTCCCGCACCACTGCGCCAGTGCCGTCAGGTCGCGCTGGTAGGCGTCGAGCGTGTGCGCGGACATGCGCCGCTCGACCTTCAGATAGGACAGGAATGCCTGGATGGCGCTCATCGCCGCGCCATCACCGTCAGTTGCCGTCGAAGCGCTGCAGCCCGACCACCAGCGCCTCGCCCATCATGCGCAGGAACAGCGTGCCCATGCCCGGGTAGAAGCGGTTGGGGTCATGGCTGCCGACCGCGATCAGGCCCACGCCCGGCAGCGGCAGCAATGCGGTGGACGAGACTTCATCCACGCGCGCGCCGTACAGTACGTTGTTCTTTTCCATCTGCAGGCGGCCGCAGATCGGCTCACCGTCCTGCAGGCAATCGTGGAAGGCCGCCAGCCGCGTGTCGTCGGCCGCGATGTGCTGGAACCAATCCGCCTGCTCCAGTTCGGGTACCGGCTGCAGGCCGATGATGCGCACCAGATCGCCGGCGAAGTCCTCTTCCAGCGATGCGGCCATCGCACGCAGCGTGTCCGCCGTGCTGGTCTGGCGCATCAGCGCCAGCGTCAGCTGGTGGGTACGCACCGCCAACCGTTCGTTGACCTGTGCATTGCTGCCCAGCTCGGCAAGCCGCCGCGACAACTCGCGGTTCTTGTCGCGCAGCACTTCCAGCTGGTAGCTGGCCAGCGACGCGGTGGGGCCGTCATCGCGCGGCACCACCATGGTCAACGCCAGGTCCGGGAACTGCTTGAGGAAACCCGGGTGGCGCCGCAACCAGGCCGCTACCTCGTGGGCACCGAGTTTTTCCGCCGTGTCGTTCATCCCATCCACTCTCCGTCGAATACGAATGCCGCCGGGCCGGACATGACGATTTCCGCATCGTCGGCCGGCCACTGGATACGCAGGTCACCACCGGGCAGCGAGATCAGCGCGTCGCGCTGCAGGCGCCCGCGCTGCATCAGCACCACCGCCGCCGCGCAGGCGCCGCTGCCGCAGGCCAGCGTCTCACCTACGCCACGCTCGAACACGCGCAGCCGCGCGTGGTCCGGGCCAACCAGCTGGGCGAAGCCCACATTGACCGATTCCGGGAACGAGGCGTGCTGCTGCAGCAGCCGCCCCAGCCGCTCCACCGGTGCGGCATCGAGCAGGCCCACTTCCAGCACGGCGTGTGGGTTGCCCATCGACACG
>DALZZG010000048.1:0-19008 GCA_031987665.1 Stenotrophomonas sp.
GGCGGCGTCGCGGGTGGCGCGCGCCTGGTCCAGCTGCGCGCGTGACACGTACTGGCCCTTCACCAGATCGGCATGGCGGCGGTAGTTCAGCTCGGCCTCGTTGGCACTGGCTTCCGCCGCACGCAGCTGTGCGCGTGCGGCGTCCACCCCGGCCTGCTGCTCCACCGCGGTGAGCCGGATCAGCACCTGACCCGCCACCACCGCATCGTTGACGTCCACCCGCACCTCGGCGACGCGACCGTTGGTCTGCGCCGACAGGGACGCCTGCCGCACGGCCTCCACTACGCCATCCCACGCGCGGCCAGCCGCAGTACCCGCGGGCTGCACCTGGAACGTGCGCAGGTTGTCGATGGCCTGCGGAGCAGCCGCCTCTTTCTGGCCGCCACAGGCTGCCAGCGCGACCGCCAGCAGCAGGGGCAGAGCCAGACGTGTCACACGATGGTTCACGTTGCTTTCCTCACTTGAATACACAGCCGCTGGAGAAACCCAGCTTGCGGAAGACGATGGCCGCCGGGCAGAAGCCGGTGAAGCTGGTCTGCAGCAGATTCAGGCCGACGAAGGCGGTCAGCCACAGCCACTTGGGTGAAACGAAATGCCCGAGTGCGAGGCTGCCCAGGATCATCACGCCGGCGAAGGCGAAGACGGCACGGTCGAGATTCATGGTTCTGTTCTCCGTTGGTTGGATGCGTTGGATGGATTGCTCGGATTCAACGTATGCGCAGCACGCCCAGCATCTTGAACACGTACTTTTCGTAGATCGGCTCGGTGTTGCCGGAACGCATCTTCATCAGGAAATACTTTTCAAATGCGACCTTGGCCAAGTGCACCCACTTGCCGACCTTCGCCCAGGTGACGTTGCGCGGCGGAATCTGCGGAAGTGCCACGAAGGCCGCGCCGGTATCGCCCATGTCGGCCAGGCAGATGGCGTTCCAAGTGGCTTCGGCGACCACCGGCTTTCCGGCCAGCTCGGCCTGGATGTTGTGGGTCACCGCCGTCACCATCGACTCGATCATGAAGCCGGTCTTCGGCGCTCCCGTGGCGACCGGCGTCTGCTCCACCGGCGGAATCGCCACGCACACGCCCAGCGAATACACCTGGGGATAGGTGGGATTGCGCTGCTGCTTGTCGATCAGGATGAAACCACGCGGGTTGCACAACCCATCAATGCCGCGCACCGCATCCACGCCGGTGAAGGCCGGCAGCACCATCGCGTAATTGAACGGCAGCACATGCTGCTTCTTCGGCTGGCCGGCGTCGTCCATCTCGCTGACGTCCATCTCGCCGTCACGCACACCGGTGATCTTTGCGTTGACCACCCAGTTGATATGACGCTGGCGCAGCTCGGCTTCCAGCAGACCCTTGGAGTCACCCACGCCGCCCAGACCCATGTGGCCGATGTAGGGCTCGGGACTGACATAAGTCATCGGTACACGGTCACGCAGCTTGCGCTTGCGCAGGTCGGCATCCAGGATCATCGCGAACTCGTACGCCGGCCCGAAACAGCTTGCGCCCGCGGCCGCGCCGACGATGACCGGGCCGGGCGCCCTGAGGAATTCTTCATACGTCCGCCACGCGTTGGCCGCGTGCTCGGTGGTGCACACCGATTGGGTGAAACCCAGCGGCCCCAAACCCGGCACTTCATCGAAGGCCAGACGCGGGCCGGTGGCGATCACCAGCCGGTCGTAATCCAAATGCCGGCCATCACGCAGTTGCAGGCGCCCCAGCTCCGGCTCCACGCGCTCCACGCCACAACTCTCGAAACGGATGCCACGCCTTGCCAGATAGGCCGGCACATGCACCTGGATGTCCTCCGGCTTGCGCCACCCCACGGCCACCCACGGGTTGGACGGCACGAACGAAAACAGTTCGCCCTCGCCCACCACCGTGATCTCGACGCCCGGCCCCAACGTGCCGCGCAGCTCGTAGGCGGCACTCATGCCACCTATGCCCGCCCCCATTACGACGACGTGTGTCATGACCGCCCCTCCAGACGTGGCCGGCGCGGCTCCGGAATGGAGCCGGCACTACCGACTTGCCATAACATTAGATATTTCTTATATTAGAGTCAACTAAATTACGAGGCATCCCGGAATGGACCCCTCCGTCAACGAACTGGTGGCTGCGGCACGTAGCCGCATCAATGAAGTCAGCCCCGAACAGGCCGAGGCCATGCGCGTCGGCGACGCCGTGCTGATCGACGTCCGCGAACCTTTTGAATACGCCTCCGGCCACCTGCCGGGCGCGGTGAACCTGCCGCGTGGCGTGCTGGAGTTCCAGATCCACGCGCACCCGGCGATGGCCTGTGTGCCCGCCGATGCGTTGTCACAGCCTGAACGCACTCTCGTGCTGTACTGCCTCACCGGTGGCCGCTCGGCATTGGCCGCGGACAGCCTGCGCCAGCTCGGATTCAGCCAGGTGCATTCGCTTGCGGGCGGCTTCAATGCATGGCGCAATGCAGGGCTCCCCACCACCACGGATTGACGATGGCCAAGAACAACAGCGGCTTCGACGTGGCTGCCATGCGTGCACATGCCGGTGATGCAGCGCAACTGCTCAAGGCGCTTGCCAATGAAAAGCGCCTGCAGGTGCTGTGTCTGCTGGCCGATGGCGAGCGCTCGGTCGGCGACCTCAATGCGTTGCTGGAACTGAGCCAGTCGGCCATGTCGCAGCATCTGGCAGTGCTGCGCGAAGAAGGCCTGGTGCAGACCCGTCGCGAGGCGCAGACCATCTATTACGAACTGGCCCCCGGCCCTGCCGCAGCGGTCATGCAGACCCTGCACGGCATCTTCTGTGCGCCGACAGGCACGGACAACAAGAAAGGCAAGACACCCCGATGATCGGCTTCTTCAAGGCACTGTTCGCCCGTGGCGAACACCTTTCCCCACCACAGGCACAGGCACGGATGAAACAGGGCGCCATCCTTGTGGACGTGCGTGAAAGCCACGAGTTCGCCAATGGCCATGCAGCCGGCGCGAAGCTGCTGCCGCTCAGCCGCATCCGCGCCGAAGGCAACAGCGCGATCGACAGCCTGCGCCTGCCCAAGGACAGCAACGAGATACTGCTGGTATGCCAGAGCGGCCTGCGCTCGCGCATCGCCCGTTCCCTGCTCGCCAAGGACAGCCAGCGCCGCTACATCAACGTGGACGGCGGCATGGCCGCATGGAACGCCCACGGCCTGTCCTGAGCCGGCGCCGACCTCTTTCAACTACACCCTAATGACGGAGCACCCCATGACCGCCACCACTTCATTCACCGATCTCACCCGCGACATCTCACGCAACCTCACGCCCCTGCGCACGCACAACGCCGACGTGATGAACGGCTTCGGCGCGCTGAACAAGGCGGCGATGGCCCCCGGCGTGCTGGACGAAAAGACCAAGGAGCTGATCGCCATGGCCATCGGCGTGGCCAACCGCTGCGATGGCTGCCTGGGCTTCCATGCCAAGGCGCTCGTCCGCCTGGGCGCCACGCCCGAGGAGTTCCGCGAAATGCTGGGCGTGGCCGTCTACATGGGCGGCGGCCCGTCGCTGATGTACGCCGCCAACGCCATGGCCGCCTTCGAGGAATTCAGCAAGCCGCAGGAATGATGCATTACGCCTCCCCTCTCCCGTAAACGGGGAGGGGGCTCGGGGTGAGGGCTCCGTAGCCCGGGTAAGCGCCAGCGCACCCGGGATGTGCGCGGGGGAAAATTCATTGGCGAACGATTCCCCGGGTGCGCTGGCGCTTACCCGGGCTACATGGAAGCAACGTGCTTGCTTCAGGGCGTCACGCTACCCAGACTGCGTGATGCCAGCAACCTGTCGAGAATGGATTTCAGCGCCAGGGGCCGCACCGGCTTGTGCAGCAGCGTCAACCCCTGCTCCAGCACTTCACGCCGCGTCGCCAGGCTGTCATCCGCACTGAGAATGAGCGTGGGCCGCGCACCGAAGCGCTCGCCAAGCCGGACCTGCAATGCGGTACCGGTATCCCCGTCGTCCAGGTTGTAATCGAACACCCACAGCACCGCCGGCACTGCCTCCATCGCAGCGGTCGCCTCGGCTTCATTGCTCGCTTCGGACACCGCGTAGCCCCACCCGCGCAGCAGACCGGCCAGCCCCGCCAGTGCGGCAGGGTCGTTGTCCACCACCAGCACCGGAACTGCCTGTCTGGCAGACGGAACACGCTCGGGCTGCACCACGACGGGCGCCACGCCAACCACGCTCGCCACCGACACCGAGAACACCGTGCCGCGCCCCTTCTCGCTGCGCAGCCGTAGCGGCGCATGCAACAGGCCGGCGATGCGGTCAGCGATGGCCAGCCCCAATCCCAGCCCCTGCCCGCTGGTGTCCTCACCGCGGCGGAACTCCTCGAAGATGCGCTGCTGCTCGCTCTTGGCGATGCCCGGGCCGGTGTCGTGCACCTCGATGCGCAACCGGTCGCCCTCACGACGCACGCCCAGCAGCACACCACCCTGCGTGGTGTAACGCACCGCATTGGCCAGGAAGTTCTGCAGCACCCGCCGCAGCAGCTGCGGGTCGCTGTTCACCCATGCGCGCGTTGGCTGGTAGTGGAAGGCAAGGCCGCGTGCCGCTGCCAGTGCACGGAACTCTGAGACCAGTGGATCAAGCACTTCGGCAAGCGGCAGATCACGCGGCTGCGGCAGCAGGCCACCACCTTCAAGACGCGACATGTCGAACAGGCCCGTCAACAGATCGGTGGTGGAATCCAGTGCGCCCTGTATCTGCGCCACCGTCTGCTGCTGTGGTGCTGTCACCTGCTGCGCCAAGGTATCGGTGAACAGATGCGCGGCATGCAATGGCTGCAGCAGGTCATGGCCCACCGCCGCAAGGAAGCGGCTCTTGGCATCGTTGGCGCGCTCGGCCTCCCGCTTGGCCGATTCAAGCAGCGCCGTGCGCTCGCCCACGCGTTGCTCCAGCGTCTCATTGCTGCGCTTCAACTCACGCTCGCTGCGCCGGAACTCGGTGACATCGGTGAAGGTGGCGACGAAGCCACCGCCCGGCATCGGGTTGCCGCGGATCTCGATGATGCTGCCATCGGGGAACACACGCTCGGTCAGGTGCTGCGTGCCGGCGCGCATGAACGCCAGCCGCCGCTCCACCGCACGCTCATCGGCACCACGCGCCGGCATGGTGCGCAGCGCCCAGCGGGTCAGATCGACGATGGGGCGCCCTACCTGCAGCAATTCTTCCGGAAAGCCGAAGATGCGCGCATACGGACCATTCCACGCCACCAGCCGCTGCTCGCGGTCGATCACGCTGATGCCCTGGCTCATGTTCTGCAACGCGGCCTGCAGGACCTGCTGACTGAAACGCAGGTCCTGCGAGGCTTCGCTGACGATGGCCGCCACCGTGGCCAGCTCGTCGCCCTCACGCCGCGCCGCATCCAGCAGCAGGCGCGCCGATGCGGCACCCAGCACCGCCGACAGCTCACGCTCCAGCCGCGCCTCGATCTGAGCCGGCACCGGGCCCACGCGCGGGGCATCGGAAAGCAGGCGCTCCACCTTCTCGTACGGCAGGAAGCGACGCCCCGCATCCCGCAGCGCATCCACATCCAGATTCCGGCTGGTGCGGTCCGGCGTGTCACGTCGCCATGCCATCGCCAGCAGCGTGACCACCGTGCCGACGAACAGGCTGGCACCCACCGCGCGCCCCAGCGGTGTCCACCCCGTCAATCCAAACAGGCCCTCCGGCGCCAACCAGCGCCAGCCCAGCGGGCCTTCGACCAACCACGCCGGTGCGCGACCACCGCTCTCCAGCAATGAAGGCAGCAGCAGCACCCATGCCCAGGTCGCAAAACCGGCAAGCACACCGGCGATGGCTGCACGCGGCGGCGTCTGTGGCCGCCAGATCGCGAACGCCAGCACCGGCACCAGCGTGGCCAGCGCGGAGAACGACACGCCGCCGATATCGGCCAGCACGTTGCCGCCGCCGATCAGACGGCTGTAGGCCCACGCGAGCAGCATGATCGCGCAGATGCAGATGCGCCGCAGCCACACCAGTTCGCGCCGATGATCGCCACCGCCCGCACGCGCCCATGCGCCACGCAGCAGCCCCGGTGCGAACCAGTGGTTGCCGATCATCAGGCTCAGGGTCAGCGTGCTGACCACCACCATGCCGGTCGCCGCACTCAAACCGCCGAGGAAGGCGAACAGCGCGATGCCTTCGTGACCCGCCGAGAACGGCAGCGCCAGGGTGTACATGTCCGAAGGCACGCTGTCGCCCAGCAATGCGGTTCCTGCACGCGCCAACGGCAGGATCGGCAAAGCGATCAGCAGCAGATACAGCGGGAACAACCAGCGCGCGGTACGCACATCCGCCGGATCACGGCACTCCACCACGCTTACATGGAACTGGTGCGGCAGCAGGAACATCGCCAGACCACCGAGCAGCACCAGCGGCACGAACCCGCCCTCTGTCGGCGGCGGCAGCACCTGCTGCGTGTCCGGCATGCCTTTCAGCCCCAGCCAGACGAACACGCCCAGCGCCAGCATCGCGCCCAGCTTGAACACCGACTCGGCCGCCATCGCCAGCACCAGTCCACGGTTGTGCTCGGACACATCCGCGCGGCGTGCACCAAATAGCATTGCGAACAGCGCCATCGCCAGCGCAACGTACAGGGCACTGTCATGCCATACCGAACCTTCGCCGCCGCCATCCACCGCGCGCGAGGTGATCATCGCGAAACTCATCGCCACGGCTTTCAGCTGCAACGCGATATACGGAATCAGGCCCAGTGCCGCCACCAGTGTGACGGTTGCCGCCAACCACGCATCGCGCCCCAGCCGTGCAGCAATGAGGTCGGCCAACGACGTGGCATTGGTTTCCCGCGCCAGGCGCACCAGCCGCACCATCACACCCACGGCCAACGCATAGAACAGGATCGCGCCGACGAAAGTAGGCGGCAGCGGCCAACCGTGGCGCGCGGCCTGCGTGACCGTGCCGTAGAAGGTCCACGAGGTGCAGTGCACGGCCAACGACAAGGCATACACATGCCGCCAGTGGCGCGCGAACGCCGTCGGCCGACGCTCGCCATAGAGCGCCGCACCGAACATCAGCGCCAACCAGGCCAGACTCGCCAGTACCACCACCACCAGACTCAACATGCACGCATTCCCCTGCTTTCGCCTGCAGGATACGGAGTTGCCGGTTGGGGTTGAAGCGTGGTGTTGCAAAGGCGAATCCCCTCTCCCGCCCTTTGGGCTCCCTCTCCCGCAAGGGGAGAGGGAGGGAGTGCCGCGATCTCTGGCATTGCTTGCAATCGCGTCTTTTGCTTCACCCCCTCTCCCCCTGCGGGAGAGGGTGCCCGCAGGGCGGGAGAGGGGGATGCTTCTCGCCACTGACCCACAACAGAAAAAAGCCCCTCCCCTGCCATCGCAGGAGAGGGGCCTGAATCACCCACTGCGCACCGGGCGTCACCGCCCCGCGTGCATCAGAAGTTGTAACGCACCGACACGTACCAGTTGCGCGGCAGGCCGTAGTACGCGGTCTGGATGTTGCCCACGCTGGCGAATTCCTGGCCTTCGGTCATGTACTGCTTGTCGGTCAGGTTGCGCACGCCGGCACGCACCTGCCATGCCATCTGCGGCGAATCCCACACACCGTAGACGCCCAGCAGGGTGTACGCGTCCTGGCTCAGCACGTCGCGGTTGTCCACCGACAACCAGGTGTCGCCACGGTAGGACACGTCGCCACCCAGCGTCAGGTTGCCGCTGTCAGCCAGCGGGAACACATGCTGCAGGGCCACGCGCGCGGTCCAGTCCGGCGAGAACGGCACATGATCGTGGTTCACGTTCGGGTCGAAGCCCGGGTACGACGGATCCAGACGGAAGTCCTCGAACTTGTCGTACTTGGCATCCATCCAGCCCAGCTGTGCGCTCAGCGTGGTGTTCTCGCCCAGCAGCGCGCTGCCTTCCAGCTCGATGCCCTTGATGTTGAGCTTGGCGGCGTTCAGTACCGGGAAGGTGCCCACGTCCTGCGACACACGCGCCTGGAAATCGCTGTAGTTGCTGTAGAACGCCGCCGCGCTGCCGCGGAAACGGTGATCCGCCGAGTTGCCCTTCAGGCCCAACTCGTAGGTCCACACGTATTCCGGATCGAACTTGGCGTGCTGGGTGTCGTACTTGGTGTTGGCACGGCCGTTGAAGCCGCCGGACTTGAAGCCACGGTTGGCCGACACGTAGCCCATCAGGTTGTCGCTGAAGGCCTTCTGCAGGCTGATCGACGGCGTCACCGCAGTCCACGATGCATTGGCGGCGAAGGCCACGGTTTCGTTGAGGCCGGTGAACGGTGCGCCCCAGAAGGTGCTGGTGGTGCGGTCGTAGTCCTTCTTGTCCTTGGTCCAGCGCACGCCGGCGGCCACGGTCCAGGTCGGCACGAATTCCCAGTTCAGGTGGGCGAACGCAGCGGTGGAGGTGGTGGTCAGGTCATCATCGATGGTGCGCAGGAACGGAATGCCTGCACCCATCATCGAGAACAGGTCGTCGGCATAGGCTTCCTGGTACGACGGCACGTTCTCCTTCATGTAGTACGCACCGAAAGTGGCGTGCACGTTGGAGCCGTTGTCGTAGTGCAGCTGGAATTCCTGGCTGCGCTGATCCTGGTTCAGCGCCACCAGCACGTCACCCAGCTCGTACTCGGAGGCGTCGATGTCGATGTAGGACTTGGTCTTGAGCTTGCGGAAGGAGCTGATGCTCTTCAGCATCCACTGTTCGTTGATGTCCCAGTCCATCGCCAGCGAGGCACCGGAGTGCTTCAGGCTCTGGCCTTCGCCGTTCTGGAAGGATGTCTGCACGCGGCGGTTCCACTCGCCGGTCTCACCCGGCTGCAGCACCACCACGCCTGCCGGTGCAAGGCTGGTCTGCAGCAGCGGCGCCATCGGGCGGCCCATGGTCAGCGCGGCATCCTGCTTGGTGGTATCCAGCGACAGGGTGGCACTGAAGTTGTCGGTCGGCTTGAAGGCCAGCTTCACGCGCAGGGCTTCGGTGTCGTCGTCGTTGTAGCGCTTGCCGGTGACGGCATCCTTGACGTAACCATCGTTGGTGATCTTGGCACCGGCCACGCTGCCGGCGATGGTGTCGCTCAGCTTGCCGGACACGTAGAAGCGGCCTTCCAGGCGGCCGTAGTCACCGGCGGTGACTTCCATCGCGCCACCCTCGTTGTCGAACGGGTTCTTGGTGGTCAGCTTGATCGCGCCGCCCGTGGAGTTCTTGCCGTACAGCGTGCCCTGAGGGCCGCGCAGCACTTCCAGCTGCTGGATGTCGAACAGCGAGAACAGCGCGCCGTTGATGCGCGAGTAGTACACGTCATCGACGTACATGCCCACGCCCGGGTCGAAGGTCTGCAGCGCGTCCGGCTGGCCGATGCCGCGGATGAAGACGTTGACGCTGTTGGCCGAACCACGGCCCTGTGCGATGTTCATGTTCGGCACCGCGCCCTGCAGGCCTTCCACGGTCGAGGCCTGCAGATCCTTGATCTGCTCCTCGCCGAAGGCGCTCACGGCCACCGGCACGTCCTGGATGGACTCGCTGCGGCGACGGGCGGTGACGGTCACTTCGTCCAGCTGCGTGGCCTGGGTGCCGGCCGGAGCGGCCTGCTGTTCCTGGGCCTGCACGAATGCGGCCGGGGCCAGCAGAATGCCACCGATGGCCATGCTCAGATACTTGCGCTTCATTGGTCTCCCTCCTCCCGGGTATGACGTAGCGGCACTACGGAGGCCGCCATGGTGCGCAAGTTAACGGGGCGTTAGCCCGCCGCGTACTGTCCCTTCGTACAGTGGGCCAGCCGCCGCAGGCTCCGGATACTCGCCGGCAACGTATTGGCCGGGAGCCGTGGATGTCGTTTCTGATCGTACTGGCGGCCCTGTGCTTCCTGATGTTCGTGGCCTACCGTGGCTACAGCGTGATCCTGTTCGCCCCGGTCGCCGCGCTGGGTGCGGTGCTGCTGACCGACCCCACCCTGGTGCAGCCGATGTTCACCGGCTTGTTCATGGACAAGATGGTGGGCTTCCTGAAGCTGTATTTCCCGGTGTTCCTGCTCGGCGCGGTGTTCGGCAAGCTGATCGAGATCTCCGGCTTCTCGCGCTCCATCGTCAGCGCCACCATCAAGCTGGTCGGCGCGCAGCGGGCGATGCTGTCCATCGTGCTGGTCTGCGCCGTGCTCACCTACGGCGGCGTGTCGCTGTTCGTGGTGGTGTTCGCGGTCTACCCGTTCGCCGCCGAGCTGTTCCGCCAGAGCGACATCCCCAAGCGGCTGATCCCGGGCACCATCGCGCTGGGTGCCTTCACCTTCACCATGGACGCGCTGCCGGGCACGCCGCAGATCCAGAACATCATTCCCACCTCGTTCTTCGGCACCACCAGCTGGGCCGCGCCGACGCTGGGCCTCATCGGCACCGTGGTGATCCTGGTGCTGGGCATGAGCTACCTGGAGTGGCGTCGCCGCGTGGCCTTCCGCAAGGGAGAAGGCTACGCCGGCACCGGCGAGGAACTGCGCAACGAGCCGGAACCGTTCCGCGGCGAGAACCTCGCCCATCCACTGGTGGCGGTGCTGCCGCTGGTGCTGGTCGGCGTCTCCAATTTCCTGCTCACCCGCTGGATTCCGGGCTTCTACGGTGAAAGCCAGTCGTTCGTACCGGCGGTGATCGGCAACCCGGCACCGGTGGTGCAGGAAGTCTCCAAGATGGCCGCCATCTGGGCCGTCCAGGGCGCCCTGCTGCTCGGCATCCTCAGCGTCATCGCTTTCGCATGGAAGCCCGTGGTCGCCGCCTTCGCCGAAGGCACCAAGTCGGCCATCGGCGGCGCCATGCTGGCATCGATGAACACCGCATCGGAATACGGCTTCGGCGCAGTCATCGCCGCCCTGCCCGGCTTCCTGGTCGTGGCCAATGCGCTGGGCGCCATTCCCAACCCGCTGGTCAACGAGGCAGTGTCGGTCACCGCGATGGCCGGCATCACCGGCTCGGCCTCCGGCGGCATGGGCATCGCGCTGGCGGCGATGGCCGACAGCTTCATCGCCAACGCCAACGCCGCGGGAATCCCGATGGACGTGCTGCACCGCGTCGCCTCGATGGCCTCCGGCGGCATGGATACCCTGCCCCACAACGGCGCGGTGATCACCGTCCTGGCCGTCACCGGCCTGACCCACCGCCAGTCCTACAAGGACATCTTCGCGATCACCCTGATCAAGACCCTGGCGGTGTTCGTGATCATCGGCGTTTATTACGCCACCGGCCTGGTTTGAGTTTCGGGCGGGGAATGCGGGAAAGGGAGAGGGGGGAAGGGAGAATTTGACTGACGGCTCGAGTCGCCGTTGGTTTTGGCAATCATCGGTAAGTGCGGGGCACACCAGATTGCCGGCCCTCTCCCCAACCCCTCTCCCGAAATGGGAGAGGGGCTTCAAGCGAGGCATCGCGTGGATTCCAGTTTCCCGACCGGTGGCTTTCCGGCCAACACCCACGCCGACAGCACACCCAACCTTTCTCCCGAGATGGGAGAAGGCTTCAAGCGTGGCATCGCGTGGATTCCAGTTTCCCGACAGGTGGCTTTCCCAGCCAGCGCCTATGCCGGCAACACACCGAGCCCCTCTCCCATTTCGGGAGAGGGGTTGGGGAGAGGGCAAGCCGGGCGCACCAACGCCTGCGCGCGCAGATGTCGGCGGGCAGGCAAAGCCATCAAGGGCCAGCGCCCCAAGGCCACAGCGGAAACGGCAGGCGGCAGGCGGCAGGCGGCAGGCGGCAGGCGGCAGGCAAAGACGGTAACGCGCCAAATGCCCGCAGCAGCGCCAAATCCAATACGGAGCAACCGCAGCAACCGCAGCAACCGCAGCAACCGCAGCAACCGCAGCAACCGCACAAAAAGAATCGCCCGGCTGCACGTCACTGTGCAACACCGGGCGAATTTACTTCCCTGTTGGCGTCCTGCCTTTCCCCCTGCCGTCCTGGCCCTGGTGGGTTCCTCGTGCCCCGCCCTCCTGGCGGCACACAGATTCCTTGGACGTCCCTGTCAGCGTCTTCCGATTGGTTTGGCGGCCGGGCTCCCTGCCGGCTTCCTGCTCGCGGTGGTGGCGGCTCCGGCCCTCACCTCGATCAGGTCACGATTCCTTTCGACCGTCTTCAAACCGATTCCCCTTACCAGCGCCAGCTCCTCGACGCTCCGGAAAGGTCCGTTGGCCTGTCTGTGATCGACGATTGCCTGCGCCTTGGAAGGCCCGACATTCACCATCACTTGGCCCAGCTCCGCCGCGGAGGCGGTGTTGATGTCGACCTTTTCCCTGGCATACGCCGATACGGTCAACAACAACGCCAGAACCAATGACTTCAGCGTCACGGTGGAAAACTTCATCCCTCTATTCCTTGTGACTTGGAACCTGGTTTGCCGGCAATCCCGCCGGTAGTGCCAGTGTTCCGCGCCACATGAACACAGCCTATCCGTCACATCGCACTAACACAGCCAGCGAATACCCCGACCCCGTGTAGGAAATTTCCTACAAAGCCGCCCCCGTCGCCCCCCGTCATCGGGGCCCCGTGCACGGAGGGCGTAGAATGGTTGCACCTGACATTGCTACTGGAGATCCAGATGGACAGCGCCAAGATCGGCCAATTCCTCAGCGACAAGTGGGACAAGGACATCGTTCCGCAACTGGTCGATTACATCCGCATTCCCAACAAGTCGCCGATGTTCGACGCCAACTGGGTCGCCAACGGCTACATGGATCAGGCCGTCAACCTGATGGAGAGCTGGGCCAAGGCGCAGAACATCCCCGGCCTGCAGGTCGAGGTGGTTCGTCTGGAAGGCCGTACCCCATTGATCTTCCTGGAAATCCCGGCCACCGGCCCGGAAACCGGCGCCGACACCGTGCTGCTCTACGGCCACCTGGACAAGCAGCCGGAAATGACCGGCTGGGACGACGACCTGGGCCCGTGGAAGCCGGTGCTGCGCGGCGACAAGCTGTACGGCCGCGGCGGCGCCGATGACGGCTACGCCATCTTCGGCTCGCTGGCCGCGGTGCTGGCGCTGCAGGAACAGGGCCTGCCGCACGCCCGCTGCGTGATCCTGATCGAAGCCTGCGAAGAATCCGGCTCCTACGACCTGCCGGCCTACGTCGACCACCTGGCTGACCGTATCGGCCAGCCGTCGCTGGTGGTGTGCCTGGATTCGGGCTGCGCCAACTACGACCAGCTGTGGTGCACCACCTCGCTGCGCGGCCTGACCGGCGGCAACTTCACCGTCAAGGTGCTCAACGAAGGCGTGCACTCCGGTGACGCCTCCGGCGTGGTGCCGTCCAGCTTCCGCCTGCTGCGCCAGTTGCTGTCGCGCATCGAGGACGAGAAGACCGGCCGCATCCTGCTCGACGGCCTGCACGTGGAAGTGCCGGCCGAGCGCCTGGAACAGGCCAAGCGCGCCGCCGACGTGGTCGATACCGCCATCTTCGACAAGTTCCCGCTGGTCGACGGCCTCAAGCCGATGAGCGAGGACCTGACCGAGCTGGTGCTCAACCGTACCTGGCGCCCGGCCCTGTCGGTGACCGGCATCGGCGGCATGCCGCCGCTGGAATCGGCCGGCAACGTGCTGCGCCCGGAAACCTCGGTGAAGCTGTCGCTGCGCCTGCCGCCCACCGCCAATGGCAAGGCCTGCGGCGAGCTGCTGAAGGAAGCCCTGCTGCGTGATCCGCCGAACGGCGCCCACGTCAGCCTGGACCTGGAAAAGGCCTCCACCGGCTGGAACGCACCGGCGATGGCCTCGTGGCTGGAGAAGTCCATCGACGACGCCAGCCAGGCCTTCTTCGGCAAGCCGGCCATGTACATGGGCGAAGGCGGCTCGATTCCGTTCATGGGCATGCTGGGCGAGAAGTTCCCCGGCGCGCAGTTCATGATCACCGGCGTGCTCGGCCCGCATTCCAACGCACACGGCCCGAACGAGTTCCTGCACATCCCGATGGGCAAGCGCGTCACCGCCTGCGTCTCCAAGGTGCTGTTCGACCACCACGCCGCCAGCCTGCGTGGCGAGACCAGCGGCTCGAAGGTGCATGCCGACAGCGGCACCCGCCACGGCGGCCACGGCTGCTGCTGAGCCGCTGGCAACCGGCGCGCCGAGCGCCTGATGACGGACGCAGCCTGGCCTTGCTAGGCTGCGTCTTTACTTTTGGCGGGCAGGCACATGAGCGGACTGTTTGGCAGCGACAGCTGGCTGTACATCATTCTTATCGGCTTCTTCGTCGGCCTGCTGGGGCGCTTCTTCATGCCCGGCAACAACCGCATGGGCTGCCTGTTGACCATCGTGCTGGGTGTTGGCGGCGCGGTGTTCGCCGGCTGGTTCGGGCGTGAAATGGGCTGGTATTCGGCTGGTGAGCCGGCAGGTTTCGTCGGCGCGATTCTGGGCGCCATCGCCATCCTCGCCCTGCTGCGCCTGATCAGCGGCAAGCGCTGAACCCTCTTTCCTTGATTGCACGCGCCACAGGCGCGGCGTTGGCGTAGCCGTTCATGACCGATCCTGCTTCCGACCCTTCCCGTACCGAGCGACGCCTGCAGTGGGCGCGGGCCGCCCTGAACGATCCCGCCGCCACGCTGGAGCGCGCCTCGGTCGATGCCGGCTTCCGCAGCTACTGGCGCAGCAGCGGCGCGGGCGGCAGCCACATCGTGATGGACTCACCGCCGGGGCTGGAAGACGTGCGCCCTTGGCTGCGCATGCACGACCTGCTGGCCCCCAACGGTGTGCGCGTACCGCAGGTGCTGGCGCGTGATCTGGACAATGGCTTCCTGCTGCTGGAAGACCTGGGCGTGCCGACGCTGGCCCGCTGCATCGATGACGCCAATGCCGATGCGTGGTTCGAGGCGGCGTTCGATCAGTTGATCCGCCTGCAGTCCATTCCCGTGCCGGAAGGCCTGGGCAGCTTCGGCGAGGCGCTGCTGCAGCGTGACGCGGGCCTGTTCGACGAATGGTTCCTGCGCCACCACCTCGGGCTGACGCTGGATTGCGGTGAAATCGAGCAGCTGCAGCTGGTGCAGCGCCGGCTGATGGACAACGCACTCAACCAGCCTCAGGTGCTGACCCACCGCGATTTCATGCCGCGCAACCTGATGCCGGTGGGCGATGCGCTGGCGGTGCTGGATTTCCAGGACCTGGTGCGCGGGCCGATTGCCTACGACCCGGTGAGCCTGTTCAAGGACGCCTTCCTCAGCTGGCCGCTGGAGCGCGTGGATGGCTGGTTGGCGCGTTATCACGCGCGGGCGCAGGAGGCCGGCCTGCCGGTGCGGCCATGGCCGCAGTTCCTGCGCGATGCCGACTGGATGGGCGTGCAGCGTCATCTGAAGATTCTTGGCCTGTTCGTGCGCCTGCGTGACCGCGACAACAAGCCGCACTATTTCGCCGATGCGCCGCGCTTCATCCGGTATCTGGACGAAGTGCTGCCCCGCTACACCGAGCTGGCACCGCTGCACGCGCTGTTCCAGCAGCGCATCAAACCGGCGATGGCGGCCAAGGCTGGCGCATGATGAAGGCACTGATTTTCGCGGCAGGGCTGGGCGAGCGCATGCGCCCGCTCACCGACCACACGCCCAAGCCCCTGCTGCAGGTGGGTGGTATGCGGCTGATCGAATGGCATCTGCAGCGGTTGGCCGCGCTGGGCATCCGCGAGGTGGTGATCAACACCAGCTGGCTGGCCGACCAGTTCCCGCAGCAGCTGGGTGATGGCAGCCGATGGGGCCTGCAACTGCACTACCGCTACGAAGGCCCTACGCCGCTGGAAACCGGCGGCGGCATGAGCAACGCGCTGCCGCTGCTGGGCGATGCGCCGTTCATCGCGGTCAACGGCGACATCTGGAGTGATTTCGATTTCGCGCAGCTGCCTGCGCAGCCGCAGGGGCTGGCGCATCTGGTGATGGTGGACAACCCCGCGCACAACCTGCGCGGTGATTTCGTGCTGGGTGATGACGGCCTGCTGCATGACGATGCGGAAGGTATACGCCTGACCTTTGCCGGCATCGGCATGTACACGCCGGCGCTGCTGCAGGACTGGCGCACGGTGATTGGCGATGCCGAGGGCAGTCGCCAGGAGCCGCCACGCTTCAAGCTGGCGCCGCTGCTGCGCGCGGCGATGAGGCGCGGCGACATCAGCGGCCAGCACCACCACGGCCACTGGACCGATGTGGGCACGCAGGAGCGCCTGCAGCAGTTGGATGCGCAGCTGCGCGCAGGATCCCCAACCCCGTAGCGCCGAGCCATGCTCGGCGATGGCTTCCCCGGTAACGCCCAGCGGAGCATGGCTCCGCTCTACGACGATAGATGCCTTGAAGCGCCGAGCCATGCTCGGCGATGGACTTCCCGGTAACGCTTCAGCGGAGCGTGGCTCCGCTCTACGGCGGTAGGTGCCTTGTGGCGCCGAGCCATGCTCGGCGGTGGACTTCCCGGTAACGCTTCAGCGGAGCATGGCTCCGCTCTACGGCGGTAGATGCCTTGTAGCGCCGAGCCATGCTCGGCGGTGGGCTTGCCGGTAACGCTTCAGCGGAGCATGGCTCCGCTCTACGACGCCTGTGGTCAGCGCTCGGTGATCGGCTTGTCGTCCGGGCCGGCTTCCAGCACGCGTTTGAGGAACGGCACGGTGATGCGGCGTTTGGCGGCCAGCGATTCGCGGTCCAGCCGTTCCAGCAGATCCACCAGACCACTCAGGTCACGCCCGGTGCGGGTCAGCAGCCACACCATCGTCGCCTCGTCCATCACCAGACCACGACGCACCGCACGTTCGCGCAGCACCGCTTCGCGGCCTTCGTCATCCAGCGGATCGAGCATGATCCGCCCGCACTGCGACAACCGCGAGCGCAGGTCAGGCAACACCAGCCCCAGCGCATCCGGCGTGCAGCGCGCGGTATAGAGCAGGGTCACGTCGGCGGCGCGGGCGCGGTTGTGGAACTCGAACAGGGTGACCTCCTGCTCGCGGCGACCGGCCACGTATTCCAGCCCGTCCAGCGCCACCACGTCATGCCCTTCCAGCGCTTCCAGCGCCTCGCCCAACCGGGCGCCCGCCGCCTGCAGGGGCAGATAAGCGGGGCGGCGCCCTGCCTCCAGTGCAGCGGCGCAGGTGGCCAGCGACAGATGGGTCTTGCCTGTGCCACCGGCACCGGCCAGGAACACCCAGTCATGGTTGCTGCCCACGGCCAGCGCGCGCAGCTGGGCCAGCGCACCTTCTGGCGCGCCGATATAGGTTTCAAAACGCTGGTCTGGCGGGTAACGCAAGGCCAGCGGCAACTGCGGCACACTCACTTCGGTTCAACATCCTTCGGCACGATGACCAGCTCCGAAGGAGCCTCACTGCGCGGGTCCAGCACGATCGTCGGCCCATGGCCGGCATACAGCTCACTCTGGCGGTAGCGCTCATGCGCATAGCGCAGCAGCACGTTGATGATGGCCGCCACCGGCAGCGCCAGCAGCATGCCGAGGAAGCCGAACAGCTGGCCACCGGCCATCACCGCGAAGATCACCGCCACCGGGTGCAGGCCGATCTTGTCGCCGACGATGCGCGGGGTCAGCACATAGCTTTCCAGCAGCTGGCCGACGGTGAACACCACGCCCACCAGCACCAGCAGCTTCAAGTCGAAACCCTGCGACTGCACCAGTGCCGCCAGCACGGCCAGCACCACGCCGGTGGTCGCGCCCAGATAGGGAATGAAGCTGATCAGACCTGCCACCAGACCGATCAACAGGCCCAGGTTGAGGCCGGCCAGGCTCAGGCCTGCGGCGTAGACGATGCCCAGCGCGATCATCACCGCGATCTGGCCACGGATGAAGGCGCCTAGCACATCGTTGGATTCCCGCGCCAGACGCGAGACCACTTCGATGTGGTTGCGTGGAATGACAGCCGCCACGCGCTCTACCAGCTTGTCCCAGTCGCGCAGGAAGTAGTACGTGAGGATCGGCATCAGCGCGAGGTTGACCACCCACGCCACCATCGCGAAACCCGAGCGCGACAGGTAACCGAACAGGGTCGTCGCCGCACCACCGGCCTGCTGCCAGTGGCTGCGCACCCATTCGATCAACCGATCCGGCTCCAGCCACGCCATGATCTGCACGCCGGTCTTGGCTTCCAGCCACGGCAGCGCGGTGCCGAGCAGCCACTGCTGGGCCTGCGGCAGCGCCGCCACCAGCGTGGCGATCTGGCGCTGGATCATCGGCACCAGGATCAGCAGCGCCAGCGCGATCAGCAGGCTCATCAGCACGAACACCAGAATCACCGCCGTATTGCGCGAGCGGCCACTGGCTTCCAGCCGGTCCACCAGCGGGTCGCCCAGCCAGGCCAGCATCAGCGCGATCACGAACGGGGTGAGGATGGGCGCGAGCAGCCACACCACCCACAACCCGAACGCGCCCAGCACCACCCATTTCAGGCGGCGCAGGAACAGCGCGATTTCCGCTTCAGGGGCGACTGCGCTCATCGGATCCTGTACTCGGCGGTGCCACTGCCCGCGACATTGCCGCCGATCACCGGTGCGTCGCCCTCATTGTCGGCAGGCATTACCGGCTGCAGCACCGAGTTCTGGCCCAGCATGCGGTTCAGGCCCGGCAGGCCGGTCAGCAGTTCCACGTCCAGCTCAAGGCGGTCGTCGCTGGCGCGCACCGGGATGATCGACTTGACCACCGGCACCCCCTGCAGCGCCGAGGCCAGGCGCAGGTAATCGTCAGCACCATGGATGCCGTTCACCGCGATGCGGTAGACGCCCGCGGCACCGGCGGCCGGTGCCTTCGCATAGCGGCGTACCAGCGCGTCGGCGGCGCCATCGGCACCACCGGACATGGCGCGGCGGGCGTCGCCATCACGGGTGGTCCACTTGGAAAGCTCACGGCCGTTGTCCACGAACACCCAGTCGGCCTGCCAGCCACCGCTCTTGCCACGGTACAGCTTGCCGACCAGCTGCATCGGCGGCGCGTAACGCGAGGAAGCGCGGGCCACGGCAGCGGTGTCCTGGCGCCAGATGGCGCCCACCAGCGCCTGCTCGGCGGCACCGCCGGCGGGCAGGCCCAGG